>DASRCB010000018.1:0-11795 GCA_035653295.1 Bryobacteraceae bacterium | reverse complement strand
CACCCGCACGATCTGGGTCAGCTGCTCAGCTCGTGGCTCTACGCGTACGGTGTCACCGGCGAGAAGTGCTACCTCGAGGCGGCTCTGCCGCTGATCGACCGCATGATCGAGAAATTCCCCTCGATCCCGAGGTTCCTGATCAGCCGGACCGAAGAATCGGTCCGTTTCCTGTTGCCCCTGGCGCTTGCGTATGCGTACACCCAGGGCGCCTCATATGCGGCGGAGCTTCGGAAACAGACCGCCTATATTGCTTCCCACATCGCGGATTGCGGCGCGATCCAGGAACACTGCAGCAATGCCGGAACCAAACTGTCCGGCACCGATCTCGGTCTCACCTACGACGCGAATGAAACGATCAGCGACCAGCTCTACACGACGAGTTTCGCTGCGATGAATCTGTGGATTGCATACAAAGCAACGGGGGACGAGCAGAATCTGAACGCGTTCCATCGGGTGGCCGACTATCTGACCCGGATCCAGGCAGCGGACGCATCTCGCTCATCTATCGACGGCGGCTGGATGCGGGGGTTCGATTACGGCCTTTGGGAGTACTACGGGTCGAACGCGGACGAATCGTGGACAGCATACTGCCTCGAGACTGGATGGTCGAACGCGATCATCGACATCGCGCTGGCGCTGTACCTTCTTGATGACGGCTTCTGCGAACCGCGCCCAGCGGCCTCGTTCTCCAGGGTAGGCGGAGGCATGGCGTGAAACACGGCTGCCTTACGGCAGTTCTCGCCGCGTACTTTGCCGTCACGGCTCACGCCGTGGAAGCGGCGCACTGGGAAGAACTGCTGAACGGCCGCGACCTGACCGGCTGGGAGGTGAAGGGGCTCGGCGTTTGGTCGGTCATCGACGGAGGAGTGCTGGTTGGCCAGTGCGATCCGGACAAACCGTGTCTTCCGCAATCCTGGCTGTACACGGAACGCGAGTTCGACGGGGACTACGACGTCTCGCTCGAGTACTGGCTCCGTCTCGGCGGGAACAGCGGAGTTTCCATCGGCGATACGCTCCGCGCGAAGAATGCGGTTGATCCCAAAATCGGTTGGCCTACCCCCGCGCGCTCGGCCTACGAAGTCAACATCGACAACGGATCGGAGGTCGATTACGACATTACCGGAAGCATCTACAAGTTCGCGAAGGCGAGGGCCGGCGTGCGCAATCGTACCGGGTGGAACACTCTGCTGATAGAGGTCCGGAAAGACCTGATCCGTGTCTCGCTGAACGGCGTCGTCGTGGCGCAGCATCCGGGAGTGCCGGAGCGGCCGAAGCATGGGCCAATCGGACTCCAGCTCCATTCGCCCACCGATGTCGTGATGTTTCGGAATATCCGGGTCCGGAGCCTGTGAGCGGATTCGAGAGCTAAAGCAGCAAAAGCAACGAAGGGGAGAACACAGTGAAACGCAGACATTTCCTGATGACCGCCGCGACTGCGGCTGCCCACGCATTCGCCGCGACCTCGAGTCCGAACGACACGATCCGTATCGCGTGTGTCGGCGTTCGCGGCCAGGGCCGCGAGCACCTGCGGCGCTACGCCAAAATCCCGAACGTCGAGATCGCGGCTATCTGCGATATTGACGAGTCGGTGCTGAACCAGCGCCTTGCCGATGTCGAAGCCGGCGGGCGAAAGCGACCGGACGCCTTCACGGACATCCGCCGGCTGCTGGAGGATAAATCGATCGACGCGGTCTCCATCGCCACTCCCAACCACAGCCATACTCTGCAGACGATTTGGGCATGCCAGGCAGGCAAGCACGTATACGTCGAGAAGCCTTGTTCGCACGATATGTTCGAAGCCCGGCAGATCGTGGCGGCGGCGAAAAGGTATGGCCGGCTGGTGCAGCACGGCACGAACAGCCGTTCCGCTGGTTCCGCTCGGCAGGCCGTCGAATATCTGCGCGAGGGCCTCATCGGCGACGTGTACATGGCGCGCGGCCTGTGTTTCAAGTATCGGGATACGATCGGGCGGAAGCCGGCGGAACCCGTCCCCGATGGCGTCCACTACGATCTGTGGCTCGGCCCGGCGCCGGCGCATGAGTTCACACGCAACCGGTTCCATTACAACTGGCACTGGTTCTGGGACTACGGCAACGGAGATCTCGGCAATCAGGGCATTCATCAGGTGGACGTTTGCCGCTGGGGCCTTGGTGTTCAGTACCCGACCAAAGTAACCGCAACGGGCGGTCACTTCATGTTCGACGATGACCAGCAGACGCCCAACACTTTGAATGTGGCTTACGAATTCGACAAGGGCGGGAAGAAAGTGATGATGGTCTTCGAGGTCCGCCATTGGATGACGAACAAGGAAGCGGGCCTGGGTGAGGGCGATAAGAACTGCGTTGGGGCGGTGTTCTACGGCTCCCAGGGCTACCTGTCTGTCGATGCAGAGGACTTCGGCCGTTTCCGCACGTCCCTTGGCAGGGAACAGGCGCCAGGACCCTCTGGCAGCGACATTGGCGACAACTGGGCAAACTTCGTCGCCGCTCTGCGTTCGGGGAAATACTCAGACCTCAACGCGCCAATCGAGGAAGGCGCCATATCGACTACCCTGGTCCATCTCGCGAACATTTCGTACCGCGTGGGCCGGACCCTCCAGTTCGACGCCGAAACGTATTCGTGCGTGGATGACGCCGAGGCGAACACCTTGTTCCGAAGAGAGTATCGAGCCCCCTTCGTCGTTCCCGACCGGGTCTGAGCGACGCCGCGGAGCGCCGGCGTGTTCTGTCATCTCGTCCAACCGCTTCAGCAACGTTGGGAGCCTGCACCGCGGACGTGAGGGGAATCGGCCCTGCACCTCTGCGATTCCGTGGACCGGAATGGCGATGCTGGGCGGCATGTTTCGGAAATGGCTCTGGGCTACAAGGCTATTGGCTACTCACTGGAGTGCGCCGCGGACGTTTCCAGCAGGCAGTCGGAACGCACATCCGGCGGCCGCGATGAGTAGATGCCGCGCGATGCTGGCTCGAGGAAGGGCTCCAGCGGCGCTCGGCTAATTTCAGGGAAGAATCAGATATCCGTGATGAAACCGCGTAACTGCAAAGAGAGAATGGAGCCACCCGCCGGGATTGAACCGGCGACCTGCTGATTACGAATCAGCCGCTCTACCAGCTGAGCTAGGGTGGCCCGCTTTTGAGTGGGACGCGAATGCGCTCCTACAGAATAGCAAACAGCGCGCTAATCGAGGCCGTGCAGCAGCCACATGCCGCCGTGGAAGTGGGCGATCGACAGCAGTACGGTCGAGCCGTCGGGAGCGACACTGAGCCCGTCCACCGGCGACTGCACCAAAGCTCCCGGCGCGGGCCACGGACCCAAATCGAGAACATTTGCCGCGGTTCCAGTCCTGACGTCAACGCGCTCCAGGCTGAGCCGATTGTCGGCGGTGCGCCTCACGGCGATCAATTGCGCCTTTCCGGACCATGCTACGCGCACGCAGTGCCCGCCGCGGACGGGCTGCGCCGGGCCGCCGGATGCTGACATGGTTTGCAACTCGCCATCCGGACCCATAAACGCAATGGACCCGCCATCCGGCGATACCACCGGATAGAGTGCCGCACCACGGTAGAGCACTACCGGGTTGTCCGATGAGCCGACCTGCTTTCCCATGAGCATTTCCTGCCCGTTCCTGACAGCGCGAAACACGATCCATCTTCCATCCGGTGTCCAGGATGGCTCGCTGCCGCTCGACACGTCCACAGTCAGCGGCGCCGGGGGCAGGCCCCCAAGGCTCGTCAGGAAGACGCGAGTCCCCTCCGGGCCGACGCGCGTGAAGGCGGCCCGGCTCCCGTCAGGCGAGAGGGCCACATCGCGAACGGCCCACGTCTGACCCGGTAACTGTGTGGAGCTCATGAGCGGGTGTTCCCAGCCCGACTGCGCGTCGCGAACCCGAATCTGCGCGGCGCCATCGCGGCCGGTAACGAATGCGTATTGTCCGCCCGCCGGGGACCACGCCGGCGAAGCGCCTGGACCGAGATCCTGCAGAGCAACGCCGGACCCGAGGCGCGCCTCGACCAGGTCCTCGCTCGCCTGCAAACTCTGGAAGACCACATCGCCCGTTGCCGCTGCGGCGGGCATTAGCTCGCGTCCCACGCCGCTGGTCATCTGCCAGGTCCTGCCTGTGCGCAGATCGGCCACCCAGAGATGGGCGGACGGCGCGGCCGCAGGGTCGCTGAAGAGGACACGCCCGGGATTATGCAGGAATGTGAACGGCCGGGCCGCTCCGGACATGCGCAACTCAAGACGCGGCGCGCCGCCACTCCGGCCTACGGTGAACAGCCCGGAGCCGCCGTGCTCCATCGCGCCCCACAGGCCAACTCTCCCATCGGCGGACCAGGCTACGGTGGCATCACTCGTCAGTCGTACGCCATCTCGCTTGAGGGCGTTTTTGCCGGGCCACGGCATGAACCACAGCGATACCGTCTCCGTGCCATTTTCGGGCCGCAGCAGCGCGAGCGAGTTTCCATCGGGCGACATGGCCGCGGATGAGACGTCGGCGGCGGCCAGCTCAGCGGGACCACCCGATGCAGGCACGGAGTAGAGTCCGGAGCCGCCGGGGGGGCCGGATATGAAGAATACGCGCTGACCGTCAGCGGACCAGAAGGGCGAGCGGCAGTCCCAGTGCATGTGCGTGAGCTGGCTTCGCTGGCCACCGTTCATCGTCCGGCTCATGATCTGCAGCGAACCGCCGGCATCACCGGACCAGGCCAGAAACCTTCCAGTGGGATCAATGGCCGGCCATAGCGCGTCTTCGCCGCCGGCCGCCAGCGGAGTAAATTTCAGATCTCGCGTTTCAGGCGGCCGCCAGGCGAAAGAGCGCGCCATGAGAAAAACGGCAATAGTGATCGCAGCCAGCAACGAAAGTGCGAGTACGATCCAGCGGCTCGGCGCCGCGTGCACGACAGTTGGTATCCGCTCGGCGGCGCGTTGCACCACGCGCGGAGCGGCTTTGACCGGGAGCTCGTCGCGAATCTTGCGCAAACGCTTCGCGATTTCCTGAGTCTCGGTGAAGCGCTTGTCCGGGTCGGCGCGCAGGCACCGGTCCACCAACAGACGAAAGGCGACGGGCCCCGGAGTAAACGGTGCGTGCTCGGCGTTGGCGATGGCCAGCAGAGTCTGCATGGGCGTCTCACGGCGAAACGCCGGCTGGCCGGTGGCCATCTCGTGCAGCAGCAGCCCGAACGAAAACTGGTCAGAGGCGAAGCCCACGGGCATGCCGCGCGCCTGCTCCGGACTCATATAACCGACGGTGCCAACAATGAGCCCCGGTTCAGTCACCATGCCGTCGGACGTCGATCCGATGCCGGCCATGGTGCCCGCATCCGGATCGCATTCCAGCACGGGTTTGGCAAGGCCGAAATCGAGGATCTTCACCCGGCCATCGGCGGTGAGCATGATGTTCTCCGGCTTCAGGTCGCGGTGCACGATGCCGGACTGGTGCGCCGCCGCCAATCCTTCGGCAATCTGGATAGCGATGTCCAGCAGCTGCCTCATGGGCAGCGGTCCCCGGCTGATGAGTTCCCGGAGCGACTGTCCCTCCACGAGTTCGGAGGCGATGTAAGAAATTCCATCGTGAGTACCGAAATCGTGTATGACAACGATGTTTGGATGGTTCAGCGCACTGGCCGATCGCGCTTCCTGGACGAATCGGCGGCGGCGGGATGTATCGGTCAGGCACTCATCGGAGATGATTTTCAGCGCTATGTTCCGGTCCAGACGGGTATCGCGCGCTCGATACACTTCGCCCATCGACCCGGATCCAAGGATGGACACGATTTCGTATGGACCGACACGTGTAGCCGAGGCTAACGCCATCTAGCGGACCGGAGCAATCTGAAGGCCAGATACGCCGGAGAGGAGGCACTCCTGAGCGATCAGCTCGTAGGAACGCAACCGGGCGGCGTGGTCGTGCATGATATTGACCACGAAGACCTCATCCGCTCGGTACTCGGCCACAACTGCCTCGAGCGAGGCGCGCAAAGTCGCCGGGGCGCCAGTCAGGATGCGCCTGCCGGTGGGAATGGATTCCGCAGGCACACCTTCCGCGGACAGAAATCGCAGCGCCCGCTCAACCGTGGGCACAGGGATCAATTGCCCACGAAAGAGAAGCGTGCTCATCATACGAAGACTCGCGGAGAGGCGCATCGCTTCATCGTCGCTGTTCGCGCAGATGCCCCATACACAGACCGCCAGGCGAGGGCGGTCCAGCCAGCGCGATGGCTGGAAGCGATTACGATAATACGCCGCGGCCTGTGCTCCGGCAGGATTGATGAAATCGGCGAAGCAGTACGGCAGACCCAACTCAGCCGCCCAGACGGCGCTCTGCGGCGATGAGCCCAGCAGCCAGGGCGCGGGGCTCGTAAAGCGGGTCAGCGAAAGTTGCCGGAACAGACCACTGCTGGGCGGCCGGTTCTCCAGGTACCCGAGAAGTTCATCCAGTTGCTCGCGAAAATCGTCGGGAGCCGCCTGCCGCCGGTCCCGCTGGAGTGCGAACGCCACACCCGGACTGGTTCCTGCCGCACGCCCAATCCCGAGGTCGATTCGGTCGGGGAACAGAGCCGCGAGCATGCTGAACGATTCGGCCACCTTCAGTGGACTGTAATGCGGCAACATTACCCCGCCACTCCCGATGCGCACGCGCCTGGTGGCATCGGCAACCGGTCCGATCATCACCTCCGGGCTGGCGCACGCCAGGGCGGGTGTTCCGTGATGTTCGGCCAGCCAGTAGCGTGAGTAGCCGAGCCGATCCGCAAGGCGCGCCAGCTCGATCGTGTTGCGCAGCGCATCCGCGGTCGTACGGCCCTCGGGAATGGGCGACTGATCGAGAACGCTGAGTTGAAAAGCAACGGGCATCTGCCAATTGGATGGCGGCCCGCGGCTGCCGATTCGAATCAAGCGCCCGAGGACATAAACTCCTGGCGCGCTGTTATCTCATTCGCGACGTTAGATATCGCCGAAATTCTCACTCCACAGTAAAAGGAATCGATGCGTCGATATCCTGCCAGGCGATCCTCAGTGTGCCCTTGTTGCCGCCGTCGTTGTCCAGAGATATCTTCAGGGTCTCGATCATGGAGCCCGGACGCTTCACGTTCATCTTCACCCGCCCGAGGTCCTGGCTTTCGTTGTACTCCGTGCCCCATTGACCGGTTTGTTTGTTGATGATGAGCGTAAGCGCGCCGGGCTCGGGAAGCGAATAGATCGTGTAATCGCCCGGGGGTACCGTCAGGTCGCCAATTTTCAGCGTGCCGTCGGTGTGCAGGGCCGTGGCGGAGTTCGCGCCGGTGCGCCACACCTTGCCGTACGGGTCGTTGCCGCCAAGCATCTTGCGCCCATGCAGCGAAGGCGCCGAGTACTTGATGGTGATGGTCTTGCCATTGATGGTGGTGGTCGCTTCCGCGGGCGGGCTGGTGTACTTTTGGGCGCAGGCGCTGCCCGCCAGCGCCAGGGTGAGAATACTTCCGATCGCTGCAGGTTTCATAGCGTGTTTTTAGTGCGCTCCTCTGACCTCTGACGTTAACACGCGGCTTGCGTTAGCGACCGGAACGGCGCCACCGGTTGCGATCTGCGCGGAGTCGTCTGTACTGCCGAAAATCGTCCGTCCGAGCGCCTGCCAAGCCGGGGGATCCGCCGTCAATTAGGTCTGCCATCTCATACCGCCGCCTGACTAGCGCTTGTACTCCGTCGAAAGCCCTGGCCGCGCAGCGTTCGCGCTCCAGTACGGGTTCCGGTACCTCTACCCCCAAAAGAGCGCTACTGGTTACCCATCCGCATGATGGAAACGTACGGGCATTGCGCAAATAATCAGAGCTACCCCGGTACACGGGAATTACGATGAGCGGCCCGGAGTTGTCCTGGCCTCTTGTGACGCACACAACCATGGACGTTCTGTGGGACGAAAACCGGCCTGATGCGTGCCTCAGCGTAGGGCTCGATTGCCGGACCTGCGTCGCGCGCTCGGCGGCGAGCATCGCGTCGCTCTGCCCCAGTCTGAGCGCAGCCGACGCCGAGCGCGTCTTCTTTGAAATCTTCCCTTCGAAGGGATGCGCGCCCATGTCCGCCGCCTTTATCGCCGCGTACGAAGATACGGAAACCACACGCAGAAAAACGCCGGGACTGGCCATCGTCGTCGCGGCTTGAAGTGCCGCCGGAGCACGTCTGTAATCACAGAACCATACTGCGCGCGCGGCGGCGCTCCTCTTCTTTGCAGCGGTGGCGGTGTGTTCGGCAGAATGTGGTGCACCCGGGTCAACTCGAAGTACCGGTGGGCGCGCAGGCTGGGCCGAAGTTGCCGGAGGCGGATATGTCCTGCCTGAACGCCGCGCCAGCCCGCCGGCTTTCCCGCGGTTTCTCTCAACCTGCACGAGTACCGCAAACCGGAGCCGGGGCCGGCGGAGGAGTTCATCTTTTTCGATCACGCGTCAGGGCGCACGCGCATCTACTCAGCAATGCGCTGGAAACCGGAGAACCACTCGGCGCGCTGATCTGGTGAACTTCGAAATCCTCGAACATCCCGCCGACATCGGTTTCCGCGCTCGCGGCGCGACAGAGCCCGAGTTGTTCGCCAACTGCGCGCACGCGCTGGTGTCGATCATTCTCGATTGCCGCGACGTCCGCCCGACCGAGCGGTTCGGCGTCTGCGCAGACGGCTCCGATTACGAATCTCTGCTGGTCAACTTTCTGAACGAGGTCCTCTATTTTGTGGATGGCAGGCGCATTGCGCTGGGCCGCTTCGATATCGGCCGGCTGGACGAGAACGGTATCGAATGCGTCGCCTGGGGAGAGCCGCGGAACCTGGAACGCCATCCACCGAAACTGGTGGTGAAGGCCGTGACCTACCATCAGCTTTCCGTCAGGCGCGATGATCAGGGCTGGGTGGCTGACGTCTACGTGGATATCTGATGACTGCAATCGAGCCCATTCGGATTGACCGCTGGCGCTGGCGCATTCCCCGCGACGAGTCCGCGCGCATGCGCACCGACGTCGTCGTGTACGCCAGCACCGAGTTGATGGAGCAGATTCGCAAAGACCAGTCGCTGGTTCAGGCCGTGAATGTCGCCACGCTGCCGGGCATCGTCGGACCCAGCCTGGCCATGCCCGATATTCATCAGGGCTATGGTTTCCCGATCGGGGGTGTGGCGGCAACCGATGTCGAATATGGAGTCGTCTCGCCGGGCGGCGTCGGCTTCGATATCAACTGCGGCGTTCGCCTGGTGCGCACCGCGCTCACCGAGGCCGAGGTGCGGCCACGCCTGAACGATCTGGTGCAGCAGATCTTCCGCGATGTCCCCTGCGGAACCGGCGGCGAAGGGCGCGTTCGTCTCGCTAAAGGGGATCTGGACCATGTCCTCCGTGAAGGCGCGCGCTGGATGGTCAACAACGGCTATGGACACCAGCGCGACGCCGAGTTCGCCGAAGCAGGCGGAGCGTTACCCGCACTGCCGGACAAGGTCTCGCAGCGGGCTAAAGATCGCGGCGCATCGCAGCTCGGCACCCTCGGGAGCGGCAACCACTTCCTGGAAGTGCAATACGTCGAGCAACTGCACGACGCCGAAGCCGCCGCGGCCATGCAACTCGAGGCTGGGCAGGTGGTTGTGCTGATCCATTCCGGTTCGCGCGGCCTTGGGCACCAGGTCTGTACCGACTATGTCGCGCTGATGAACAAGGTGATGGGCAAGTACGACATCAGCCTGCCCGATCGCCAGCTCGCGTGTGCGCCGGCGCGATCGCCGGAAGGTCAGGATTATTTGGGCGCCATGGCCGCAGGCGCGAACTTCGCGTGGGCGAACCGCCAGGGCGTCATGCATTTCCTGCGGGGCGCGTTCCAGCGGGTGTTCGGGCGCGACGGCAGGCTGCAGCTCATCTATGATGTGTGCCACAACATCGCCAAGCGGGAGAGTTACGAGGTGGAGGGTGTCAAGCGCGATGTCCTGGTCCATCGCAAAGGCGCCACCCGCGCATTCCCGCCGGGGCATCGCGAAATACCCGCCGATTATGCCGAGATTGGCCAACCAGTCTTCATCCCCGGGAGCATGGGAACCGCTTCCTGGGTGCTGGTCGGCCGCCAGAAGGCCATGCAGGAGACCTTCGGCAGCGTGTGCCACGGCGCCGGGCGGCTGCTGAGCCGCTCAGCAGTACGCAAAGGCCGCGACGCTCGCGTTGAGCAGAAAAAGTTCGAGGATCGGGGAATTCTGGTACGGAGCGAGACGCGCGACGGAATCCTCGAAGAACTGCCCGAAGCCTATAAAGATGTCGACGAGGTGATCGAGGTGGTGCACAACGCAGGCCTCGCGGCGAAAGTGGCCCGTCTGCGCCCGATGGGAGTGATCAAGGGCTAGCCGGCGGCCCGGGCTTCCACCGAACGTTGCCGACGTGTTCGGTAAGCGGTCCATACAATGCGAACGCGGATAATGGGCAGGCGGAATAAGCCGCGCTTAACGGGCCTGCGCACCTGCGCCGCAGCTTCGATCAGCGGAGCGATATCCTCGATAGCGGGCTCGGTACGCAAAACCTGTTTGCACCGCTCCACGAGCACCTGCTCGTCGAGGCCAATGCAGCGGGCGTACTGGCGGACGTAGTTAATGGCGAACACCCCGCCCGGCAGCTTCTCGAAAGCGCCGGCCTCGATCGCCTCCAAAAAGCGCATGCTGATTCTGGTCGTCTCCGAGATCTGCGCGAGCGAAATCCCGCTGTTTCTCCTGGCTTCGACCAGATCGAGCTCCGTAATTGCCTGGGCGGAAATGGCAGCCTCCAATCAAGGCCGAGTGCTGAGAGGACGGCCTTTACCAACGAAATCGGTCATTCACCCTGGTTTCTGTAGGGCGGGCTTACGAGAAGCTATGAAAATGTTTTACCACGAAACTGTGGAAATCAATGTGGAAAAGTTGTGGACCGCCTGTGGAAAGCAGTGGCAAACCCGGCCGTGGCCGCAATTCCGGGTGTCCAGTGCGGGGGGTCAGGGTCATCGGCCAGCCGGATTATGCCCAGCGCCAGCATGCGGTCGAGGCGGGCCATGTTCGGGTAGTCGATCTTTTCCCAGGTATCGCCGACGGCGTGGTAATCGGGAAACATGGCGGGGATGGCGGCGGTATGGGCCGGGATACCCACCTCGGCGAGGCTGATGTTATCGCTGCGGCTGAAAAAGTCGTCGCCGAGCGCGGGTTTCGCGAGCATGGACACGCCAGTCGCTTCCGCGGCGTCGGTGAAATCCGCCGGAATACTGGTATAAGAGGGCGCGATGAGGGCGATGGCGCTGGGCATCGGTCCCCGATCGGTGTCGGGACGTCCGAGCTGCTCGAGATTAATGCCGGCGATGGTCTTCTCCACCGGACAGGGCAAATGCCGAGCGAAGTATTGTGACCCGTAGAGGCCCTCTTCCTCTCCAAAAAATGTAACAAAGACCACGGATCGGCGCGGGGGCGTGGGCATCGCAGCCAAGGCCGACGCGATCTCCAGTACGGACACGGTGCCGGTACCATCATCGTTCGCTCCATTGAACACTCGGTGACCTTCGCCCGAGCCTTTCATCCCCAGGTGATCGTAATGAGCCGAGAGCACCACGCAGGTGTCCCGAAGAGCGGGATCGGACCCGCGCAGAACAGCGACGACGTTTTTGGCCGTTCCGTCCGTCCGTGAAGAAAGGCCGATACGGAGCGCCACTCGGACCGGCGTCAGGCCGGGCTTCAGCTGTCTGCAGAGTTCCACGACGGCAGCGGTGGTCACGCTGATGGCCGGGACCGCCGGTTCGGCTTCGGGCACGAAGAGATCGGATTCAACCATGGATCTTCCACGCTCGCCGACGA
>DASRCB010000017.1:0-10507 GCA_035653295.1 Bryobacteraceae bacterium | reverse complement strand
AGGACGCCTTGCTGGTTCCGCAGCGCGCCGTGGAGGAGCTCCAGGGGGTGCAGTCGGTGCTGACCGTTGGACCAGGAAACATTGCCCAGGCGCGGAGCGTTGTCATCGCCGGGCGCTCCGGCGCGAACGCGATCATCGACCAGGGGCTCAAAGCGGGCGATCGCGTCATCGTGGAGGGCCTGATGCTGATTCGCCCCGGCGCTCCCGTCACTCCTCTCCCATGGCAGCCCGCCGCCAGGCAGGCGGCGATTAACTAAACGGAGGATCGTCGATGGCCAGATTCTTCATCGCTCGACCTGTCTTCGCGATTTCCATTGCGATCATCATCGTCCTGCTGGGCGCGATTTCAATCCCCTCTCTTCCGATTGCCACGTATCCCGAGGTGGTGCCGCCGGTCGTGCAGATCACGGCCAACTATCGCGGCGGCAATTCGCTCGACCTGGAGAAAACCGTCGCTCAGCCCATCGAGCAGCAACTAACGGGGCTGGACGGCATGCTGTACTTTCTTTCGCGCAGCTCCAACAACGGGCAGATGCAGATCGACGTCACCTTCGAGCTGGGCACGGACATCGACCTCGCCACGGTCAAAGTACAGAACAAGGTGAGTGTCGCGCTGCCGCAGCTCCCGCCCGAGGTGCAGCGCGAAGGCGTGACGGTGAAGAAGGTTTCCTCCGCGTTCCTGTTTGCCATCGCCGTATCTTCCGTGGATGGCCGTTACGATTCTCTGTTCCTCAACAATTTCGCCACGATCAACCTGGTGGATAAGATTGGCAGCCTGCCCGGCGTGGGCGATTGCCGTATGGCTGCGCTCCAGAACTACGGGATGCGCCTCTGGGTCAATCCCGACAAGATGGCCGAACTGGGGGTAACCGCGACCGACGTAAGCAATGCGATTCAGGCGCAGAACCGTCAAAATCCGGCGGGGGCAATTGGCGAACCGCCCGTAAATCGCGGCGCCGATTTTCAGTATCCGGTAAACGCCGCGGGCCGCCTGGAAACCCCG
The DNA here is from genome assembly GCA_035653295.1 of Bryobacteraceae bacterium. GTDB lineage: Bacteria > Acidobacteriota > Terriglobia > Bryobacterales > Bryobacteraceae > DASRCB01. The sequence goes on along the minus strand of DASRCB010000017.1, from coordinate 9,504 downwards.
GAACAGTTCAACGACATAGTGGTTCGCGCGCAGCCCGATGGCTCGCTGCTGCGCATTCGCGATTTGGGACATGCATCGCTGGGAGCGCAGGATTACGCCAGTTTCAGCCGCCTGAACGGCAGGCCGGCCGCGGTAGTGATCGTGTTCCTCTCACCCGGCGCGAATGCGGTGGAAACGGGCGATCGCGTTCTTGCCTTCATGAAACAGGCCAGCCGCGATTTCCCCGCGGGTATTCGCTACGACGTGAACTATGACGCCACGCGCTTCGTGCGCGCCTCCATCCGCGAGGTGGTCATCACCTTGTTCGAGGCGATTCTTCTCGTCGTCCTCGTGGTCTTTATCTTCCTCCAGAACTGGCGCGCCACGCTGATTCCTCTGCTCACGGTTCCGGTTTCGATCGTGGGTACGTTCGCGCTGTTTCCCCTGCTGGGGTTCAGTATCAACATGACCAGCATGTTCGGGCTGGTGCTGGCGATCGGAATGGTCGTGGACGACGCCATTGTTGTGGTCGAAGCCGTGCAGCATAACCTCGACGAAGGCATGACGCCCCGCGAAGCGACGCTGCGCGCCATGGAACTGGTTTCGGGGCCGGTGGTGGCCATCGCCTGCATTCTGGCGGCGGTCTTCATTCCTGTGGCCTTTCTGGGCGGCATCAGCGGCCAGATCTACCGTCAGTTCGCGCTCACCATCGCCGCCTCCGTACTGCTGTCCGCCTTCAGCGCGCTGTCTCTCAGCCCCGCGCTGAGCGCGATGATCCTGCGCCCCAAAGGCCAGAGCCGCGGGCTGCTGGGGCGCTTCTTTGCGGGATTCAACAAGGCATTCGACTGGACCACGCACCGCTACCTCGCCGGCGTCTCCCTTCTGATTCGGCGCGCGGCGCTCGCGCTCGTCGCTCTCGCAGCGGTGTACATCGGCGCGGGACTACTGTTCAAAGCGCTGCCCTCCGGCTTCCTGCCGGATGAAGATCAGGGCGTGTTCTTCGCTGCTCTAAGACTGCCCGATGGTGCATCCATCGAGCGGAACGAGGCCGCCGCACGACAGATTGAGAACGTGATTCAAACAACTCCCGGCGTGGATTACGTGACCACTTTTGGCGGGCTTGATTTCGTGACCTCAACCAACAATTCCAATGTCGCCACGATCTTCGGGACCCTGCGGCCATGGGATGAGCGGAAATCGAAAGCCACGCAGTTCGACGCCATTCTCGGACACGCGCAGATGGGATTCTTCCGCCAGCTGCGCGATGGATTTGCGTTCGGATTCGGCCTGCCTCCCATCCTCGGACTCGGAACCTCGGGCGGCTTTCAGTTCATGCTGGAGGATCGCGCCGGCGGAAGCATCGATGACCTCTCTCGTGCCGCGGATACGTTGCTTGCCGCGGCGCACCAGCGTCCCGAACTCGGCACGGTGGTCAGCACCTTCCGCGACAGCGTCCCCGAATACCAGGTCAGCGTGGACAGCGACAAGGCGCAGACCCTGGGCATTCCGGTTAACGATGTGTACGACTCGCTGCAGACGTTCCTTGGCGGCCTGTACGTGAACGACTTCAATCGTTTCGGCCGAACCTGGAAGGTGCTCATGCAGGCCGACGCCGACTACCGCGATGACGCGAAGGACATCAACCGCTTCTATGTGCGCAGCTCACTGGGCGAGATGGTCCCGCTTGGGACACTCGCCAGCGTGAAGCAGGTGAGCGGTCCCGAGGTCATCTACCGCTATAACCGGTATCGCGCGATCACCATTCTCGGTCAGGCGGCGCCCGGTTATAGCTCCGGCGAGGCCGCCGCCGCGATGGAACAGGTGGCGCAAAAGGCCCTTCCGAGGGGGTACGGATATGAGTGGACCGGAACGGTCTATCAGCAGAAGCTCTCGGAGGGAAAAGAAAAATACACGTTCGGCCTCGCCGCAGTGCTGGTTTTCCTCTTTCTCGCGGCGCTGTATGAAAGCTGGTCGATTCCGTTCGCCGTGCTGCTTGCGGTTCCGCTTGGAATTTTCGGCGCGCTGCTTGCGGTGTATCTGCGCCACTACGATTACGACCTGTACACGCAGATCGGCGTCGTGACGCTGATCGGGCTGGCGGCCAAGAACGCCATCCTCATCGTGGAATACGCCAAGCTTCGCCGTGATGAAGGTGTTGGCGCCGCCGATGCCGCGCTGGCAGCCGCGCAATTGCGCCTGCGGCCCATTCTGATGACTTCTTTTGCGTTTATTCTCGGCGTGCTGCCGCTGGTGCTCGCCAGCGGCGCGGGCGCAGCTTCGCGGCATGCCCTCGGAACTGCCGTGTTCGGCGGCATGAATTCGGCCACGCTGCTGGCCATCTTTGCCGTGCCCGTCTGTTTCGTAGTGGTCATTCGCCTGGCCGAACGCCGGCGTGCGCCCGCGAAGACTGACGACGTGCAAGCCGTGGGAGCACTCCAGTGAAGCGCCTGATCATCATCCCCGCCGCTGCGCTGCTGTTCGCGAGCTGTGCCGTGGGGCCGAACTACAAGCGGCCTCCGGTGACCGTGCCGGGCCAGTTCCGCGGCGCGCCCGCGCCGAGTGCAACCTCGGTGGCCGATCTGACCCCGTTCGACCTCTATCACGACCCGGCGCTGAGCGCGCTGCTCAGAGTTGCAGTCACCCAGAACAACGACGTCAGGATCGCCGCCGCGCGCGTGCTGGAAGCGCGCAGTCAGTACGGCATCGTTCGCTCCAACCTGTTCCCGTCGGTCGATGCCGTTGGCTCGTATGAATCCCAGCGAACCTCGTCCATCGGCGCGTTTACCTTCGTTCCGCCCGGCGCGGACCTCGCCTCGAGTTATTCGCAGGTCGGTTTTCAGCTCTCCTGGGAGCTGGACGTTTGGGGGCGTCTGCGGCGACTGAAGGAATCCGCTCGCGCCCAGTATCTGGCCAGTGAGGAAGCGCGGCACGGCGTGATTACGACAGTCATTGCCGATGTCACCACCGATTACCTGAACCTGCTGGAGCTCGATCGCGAACTCGAAATCGCCCGCAACACTCGTGACATCGCCGAGAACGGTCTGAAGCTCACGGAACTCAGGCATCAGCGCGGCGCGGTGACCGCGCTGGATGTGCGCCAGGCGCAGGAGCTCCTCTATACCGCCACGGCGCAGATCGCCGCCACCGAGCGCCAGCTCGGCGAAACCGAGAATAACCTGAGCGTACTTCTCGGCCGGAATCCCGGGACAATATCGCGCGACAGAAAACTGGGCGATCTGCCCGAGTTCGCCACCATACCTGCCGGGCTGCCTTCCTCCCTGCTGGAGCGGCGGCCGGATATTCGCGAAGCCGAAGACAACCTGATCGCCGCCAACGCTGAAATCGGCGCCGCAAAGGCGTTGTGGTTTCCGCAGATCTCCCTTACCGGATTCCTTGGGGGCCAGAGCCGGTCGCTGTCATCGCTGTTCACCGGCCCCGCGCGCCAGTGGGCCATCACGCCGGTGGGCGATCTGTCGATCTTCAACGCCGGCAGGATTCGCAGTAACGTGCACCTGACCGAAGCCACCCGGCAGGAGATGATCGCCACCTACCAGAAGGCCATTCAGAACGGTTTCCGCGAGGTCTCCGACGCGCTGATCGATCACCAGAAGAACCTCGAGCAGCGGAAGCAGCTGGAGTTGTACGTGCAGGCTCTGGAAGACGCCGACCGCCTTGCGCAGATGCGCTACAAGGGTGGTCTCGACAGCTATCTTCAGGTGCTCGACGCAGAACGGAATCGCTTCCAGGGCGAGTTATCACTGGCGCGAATCCGCCGTGATGAACTGCTCTCGGTTGTGCAGCTGTATCGCGCTCTGGGCGGCGGCTGGGGCCAGACCTGACCTTGACTCGCCTACCGTCCCTGGCGTAAGCTAAGAATTCTTGGTATGGGACGCAAGGCGCAAAAGAACGATTCGTTGCCCGGTTCCCTGGACATGCTGATTCTTCGGACACTGTCACTCGGCGACCTGCACGGATACGGCATAGTCCAGTTCATTCAACAATCGTCCGATAACGAACTGCTGGTCGAGGAGGGCTCGCTCTACCCCGCTCTCCAGCGGCTCGAGCTAAACGGCTGGATCGACGGCGTCTGGGGCGTGACGCCGAACAATCGGCGGGCGAGGATCTACAGGATCACCGCGGCCGGCCGCAAACAGCTGGCCGTTGAAACCCGCAGATATGCCAAACTCACGCTGGCCATCGCCCGCGTGATGGGAGCGGAGTAACGAGCGTGTTGCTGCGCCAACTGCGGTATTGGATGGCCAGCGCCAGGCGCAGCGAGGCGCTGCGTGACGAAATTGATCTCCACCTCGCCGAGAGAGCCGCGGAGCTCCAGGCTGCCGGCATGACCCCGGAGTGCGCCCGGGCCGAAGCACGCCGCAGATTTGGAAATGTCGCACTAAAACAAGAAGAGTCACGGGAGGTTTGGATGACACGTCTGTTATCGGAACTACGTCAGGACCTCCGTTATGGCTGTCGCGCCATGATTGCCAACAAGGCATTCAGCGCGCTGGCGGTGTTGTCGCTGGCGCTGGGCATCGGCGCCAATACTGCGATCTACAGCTTCATGGATTCGATTCTGTTGCGCTCGCTGCCGGTCGCCGACCCCGAGTCCCTGGTGCTGCTGAACTGGCATAGCAGGCCGCCCCAGGACGCCAGCGGGCAATGGGCGCACGTCATACACGGGCTGCAGGGCGTCCTCTGGCCGGGCGATAAAGGCGCCATGGTCAGCGGCATGTTCCCTTACGCCGCGTTCGAAACGCTTCGCAGCGACAATACCGTTTTTTCCACACTGTTTGGATACTTCAACGGACTCCACAGCAACATCTCCGTCCGGGGGCAAGCCACAACCGCGGCCACGGAGTACGTCACTGGCGAGTATTTCCGCGGCCTCCGAGTAGCGCCCGCCGCGGGACGTCTGATCGACGCCGAAGATGACCGGCCCGGCGCGCCGCCGGTGGCCGTAATCAGTTTTGCCACAAGCCAGACTCGCTTTGCGGGACCGGCGAATGCGATAGGGCAGTCGATTGCCGTCGATAACGTGCCCTTCACCGTCATCGGCGTGACGCCGCCGGAGTTCTTCGGAGTGGACCCCGCGGCCGCGCCCGACGTCTATCTTCCATTGCACGCCAATCTGCTCACCGACGGCGCGCAGGCCGGCCGTATGTATCCCGACCCAAACTTCTACTGGATCGAAATGATGGGCCGCCTGCGTCCGGGTGTCAGCATGGCCCAGGCGCAGGCGCAACTGGCGCCTCGTTTCCATCGATGGGTGGCCGGCACGGCGACCACCGACGGTGAGCGCGCCAGACTGCCCTCCCTCGTTCTGAATCCCGGCGCCGCCGGTCTGGGCAGCCTGCGCCGCCAGTACTCGAAGCCTCTGTACGTATTGCTGGCTATGGTGGCACTGATCCTGGCGATCACGTGCGCCAACATCGCCAATCTGCTGCTGGCGCGCGCAGCCGCGCGGCGCCGCGAAATGGCTGTCCGGCTGAGCCTGGGAGCGGGACGCCTGCGCATCGTGCGGCAGTTGCTCACCGAAAGCGTCATGCTGGCTTCCCTCGGCGGAGCAGCTGGGGTGTTGTTCGCGATCTGGGGTATGCGCTCACTGACGCTCCTCCTTTCACACTGGCGCTCGCACGGTGAGGAGGCCTTTATGCTGCACGCGCAATTGAACTGGCACGTGCTCGGCGTGGCGGCGGCGCTCTCGGTGGTTTGCGGCCTGTTATTTGGCCTTGCTCCAGCGATTCAGTCCACGCGTCCGGATGTCATGCCCGCGCTCCAGAATGGCCGCGGCGCCGGACCACGACGCAGCGCGCAGTACCTGCTGGTGGTCGCACAAATTGCGGTCTGTTTTGTCATTCTGGTCGCCGCGGGTCTCTTTGTCCGGACACTGAACAGGCTGCACTCCGTCCACCTCGGATACGCCCGCGAGAACATCCTTCTCTTCTCCCTGGATGCGCGCCAGGCCGGCCACCGCGACCCGGAGATCACCACCTTCTACACTGACCTGCGCAGGCGCTTCGAGTCCATCCCCGGAGTCAGCAGCGCGACGCTCGCCCAATCCTCAATCGTTACCGCCGGCCAGGCCGGGAAGACATACCGGGGGACGATGAAGGTCGGCGCGGTCACGGTCAGGGGGGCAGGCGTCATGCTGGTTGGGCCGCACTTTCTCACGACCATGCGGATTCCCATCCTCGCCGGACGGGAAATTGACAGCCACGATGAACCGGGCTCCATGCCCGTTGCCGTCATCAGCGAGCGGATGGCGCGTACCTACTTCGGCAACGAGAATCCCATAGGTCGGCGCATCAGCTTCGTGGACGACAAGCGCGACCTCGAGATTATCGGCGTTTCGGCGAACGTGAGGTACGGCGGTCTGAAAGAGGGCAGTCCGATGACTGTTTTCGCGGCAGCCAGCCAGTTTTCTCCGGACGGAATGACCTACGCGCTGCGCACCGCGGGAGATCCGCTGGGGTATGTCAACAGCGTGCGCGAGATCGTACGCGAGGCGGATTCCCGAATACCGGTTACCGACGTGGTCACGCAGGCGGCCGAAATCGATCGAACCATCAGCCAGGAGGGCATGTTCGCGAAGCTGTGCACGGGTTTTGCGGTGCTGGCTCTGCTGATGGCGTTCGTGGGCCTGTACGGAACCATGTCGTACAACGTTGCGCGGGAGGTCGGCGAGATCGGAATCCGTATGGCGCTCGGCGCACAGCGCGGCGCGGTGGTTTGGATGGTGCTGCGCCGCGTTCTGTTGCTGGCGGCCGTGGGGCTCGCGATCAGCGTGCCCGCCGCGTTGGTCGCGACCCGCCTTGTCAGGTCGTTTCTGTTCAGGACGCAGCCTAACGACCCGCGAACCCTGGCCCTGGCCGGCGTGGTGCTCATAACCGCCGCGCTTCTCGCCGGCTATGCGCCGGCACGGCGCGCGTCCCGAATCGATCCGCTGGCGGCTCTGCGGCAGGAGTAAGCCGTACGGCTTCGTGCAGGACCAGCACATTCGCGACTTTCCCCGACAAAGCCCATAATCCGCTCCGAGCCGCGGCAGAAAGCAGCTATCACGAGGTGGTGAAACACGCCTTCGCGTGCCATACACTGCAACACTGCCACTTGCAGAGCAGGCACGAATTCAGGTAGATGTGCGCCTGAATGTTAAAGACGGTATGATTGCGGCGGCTTCCGGCCATCCGCTGCTTGCTCCTACTGCCGTCGCGAGCGCAAAAGAATTAGGATCGGTCCAGGGCTTAACGACCTTTGATATGACGTACCACTTTCTCCTCGTCGATACGTCAGGAGCGTGCCAACAGTCACAACGGCCAAGAGGGGAAATGTATTCGAGAGGGCTTTGCCTACAGACAGACACAGCGAGGCGTTGAACATCCCTTCAGGTTTGCGCTGCGGCAAGCAGCGCTACAGGTTGGGGCGGCTGGTGGGATTCGAACCCACGACATCCAGAACCACAATCTGGCGCTACTACCAGCTGAGCTACAGCCGCCGTAAGGACGCGCCGCCGATGGGCGCAATTCGAGTTTAGCAAACGGTCAGCTCTCAACCGCCCGCACTGTACGCGCCGTCCGATAGCGTCCGCTCACTCCGTACCACCGGATCCGCAGCAGGTCCGTGAACGAGCGCACGCCCTCCAGCGCGCTCACCTTCGTGCCTTCGACATTGGCCCAGCGCACCGGAACCTCCACCGCCGGCAGTCCCAGCCGCCGCGCGATATACAGGTCCTCCACATCGAAACTGAAGCCCTCGAGCTGCTGCCGTGAAAACACCTCCCGCGCGGCGTCGGCGCGGTACAGCTTGAAGCCGCACTGCGTATCCCGAAACGGCAGCCCGGTCATCATGCGCATCACCACGTTGAACGTCTTCCCGGAGAGTTCCCTGAACGCCGACTGATGCACGCTCACGAGACTGCGATCCACGGCGCGCGAACCGATGGCGATAGCCGCCTGCCCCTTCTGCACGGCGCCGTAAAGCTTGTGCAATTCCTCGATCGGTGTGGAAAGGTCGGCATCGGTAAACAGGACCCATTCCGACGCCGCGCGCAGCATGCCGTGCCGCACGCTGTACCCTTTGCCGCGGTTTCCAGGGTTGCGGAGCAGGCGAACCCTCGAATTCGTCGCCGCGAACCGCTCGACCATCGCCGCGGTTCCATCGCGCGAGCCGTCATCCACCACGATAATCTCCGCGCTTCGGAAGCTCTGACCGTCGAGCCAGCCCGACAGCAGGGCGAGCGTGGGCGGCAACCGCTTCTCCTCGTCGTAAGCGGGAACCACGATCGAGAGTGAGTTCAACACGCAATTATAGCCGTCATACGTGTTATGTTCGGCTCTATAGATGTTTGGCAGTACCCGCCTGGCCGCCGTCTGGTGTGGCGCTTGCTACCTTGCCTCGGCCGCAGTTCCTTCCACGCCGTGGCTCGTGGCGCGCACCTCCGCCTTTGAGGTCTTCACCGATGCCGGCCCGCAAACCGCCCGATCCACGCTGCTGTGGTTCGAGGAACTGCGCGCGTTCTTCACGCGCCAGACGGGGCTCGCTATCACCGCCGGCCCCCCCGTGCGCGTCATCGTTTTCCGTTCCACGCAGGAGTACTCCGAATTCCGCCCACGCCCGGAAGCGTCCGCGTTTTATGCCGGCATGGGCGCCGGCAATTACGTGGTGATGGAGCAGTCCGGCGTAAACTGGCCAGGCATCGCCGCCCATGAATACGCGCACTGCCTGATGCACGCAAACGGAGTGGCCTTCCCGGCCTGGCTCAGCGAGGGTCTCGCGGAGGTCTTTTCCACGGTGCGTATCGGCGAACACGCGAGCACCATCGGATCCGCTCTCCCGAGCCGGCTCCAGACCCTCGGCCGCGGCGATTGGATCCCGCTCCCGGCTCTGCTTTCCACGCCTGACGACACCAACGCCGGCAACCGTTTCTACGCCCAGAGCTGGGCCCTGGCGCACATGCTTGTCTTCTCGCCGGAATACAGCCGATTTTTCCCCGCGCTGATCGCCTCCGGCGGCGCGCTGTCGCAGAGCTGTGGCAAGCCCCTCGATGCGATCGCCCGCGACCTGCGCGCCTGGGTGGACACCCCTTCTCATTTCCAACCAATCACGCTTGGCGGGTTGACTGCGCCCGATATTTCAATCCAAACCGCGGAGCTGTCGTCCTTCGAGCGGCGTCGCGTCCTGGCCGATCTGCTGCTCACCTCCACCGAGTTTGCTCGCGCTGCCGCGATGTACGAGGAACTGCGCCGCGAAGCCCCCGCAGATAAGGAGGTGATTGCCGCTCTCGGTGAGATCGCCGTCCACAATGGCGACCGCCCCGCCGCGCTGCGCGCCTGGAAGCAGGCGGTCGATCTGGGAACACGTGACCCGAAGCTCTGCATGCGATACGTCGCGCTCGCGCAGCAGGCCGGCGCCCCCGAGACGGAAATCCGGCCGGTGCTGGAGCGCGTCCTGGCTCTCGACCCCGCATACGACGACGCGCGCTACCAGCTCGCGCTCATCGACATCAATACCGGCGATTTCGACGGC
>DASRCB010000016.1:0-5062 GCA_035653295.1 Bryobacteraceae bacterium | reverse complement strand
CGCAATAACGCACATCAGGCCGCAGGTAGGTGGGCAACCTGCGGTGGGCGCCAGGGTCGAAGCTGTCCAGCGCTATAACTTCGTCGCCGCGTTCGGTAAGGCGGTCGACGACATGCGATCCAATGAAGCCCCCGCCCCCTGTAACCAGAACCTTCATACCAACTCCTTGACCGATACCGCCGACTCGATGTCGGACATATTCTGGTGGAACCATTCGATGGTCGCGGCCAGCCCCTCTTCCACTCCGGTTTTCGGAGCGAAGGAGAGCGTGGATTTCGCCTTGTCGATATTCGCCTGGCGCGTCACGCTCCGATCCCACGAGCGCCGCGGTGCGAATTCGATGCGGCTGCGCGATTGGCAGAGCCGAATGATCATTTGCGCCAGATCGATGATTCGGGTCTGCAGCCCGGTGCCCAGGTTAAACGCCTCGCCGGAGGCGCCCGGTGAAACGGCGGCCCCAATCAGACCGCTCACCAGGTCGTCCACATAAATGAAGTCCCGCGTCTCCTCACCGGTGCCGGTGATGGTGAGCGGCTGGTTCTTCAGGGCGCACCAGATGAAGTTCGGAATCACGTTGCGGTAGAAACCAGGCACCTCGCCAGGGCCGAAGGAATTGAAGAATCGGCAGCGCACCGTCTCCACCGTGGGAGTGAAGTAATTGCAGTAGAATTCGCCCAGCGCTTTGGTGATCTGATAGGGCGTGTCCAGGTGCAGGCTTACGGGCATGTCCTCCCGAATCGGCCCCACGACATCGTGCCCGGCAATGGAACATCCGGCGGAGGCATAGACCAGGCGCCGGGCTTTGTTAGCCCGGGCCCAGAGCAGAGCCGACAGGGTGCCCAGACCGTTGGTGTGAAGGTCGTCGGCGGGGTGATCCACGCTGTTCTGGTTGGCGAAGAAGGCGGCCAGATGAAAGACCGCCGGACGGCTGGCGTGTACCTTCAGTTCGGGCAGGCGGCACACGTCATCTTCGATGAAGGTCAGGCGCGGGTCGTCCGGCAATAGCCACGCATACCCCGACGAGAGATCATCAATGACCGTGACCCGAACGTCACCTTCGTCCAGCAGGCGCCTGACCAGACGCGAGCCGATCGCCCCGGCCCCACCCGTTACAAGCACATCCCCGGTGATTGCTTCCATTGTTCCTTCCTGTTGTGAAATCGAGGGATGGCCGAAGCGGCCGTCCCCGCAAGTCGGTTACTGCGTGATTGCGCCCCCGCACACCGCCGAATCGGCGGCCTGCAGCAGCTTCTGGCGCATGATGTCCCAGTTGAATTCGCACTCGAACAGCTTGCGCGCGCGCCGTCCGCGGATGCGGGCTTCTGCTTTGTCGGCCTGTATCTCGCGCAGAGCGGAGACAATGCCGGCTTTCGAGTACTCGCAGACATACGCGACACCGGCTTGAGCAAGCCAGGCGGAAGCCAGCACTTCGCTGTTGACGAGAACCGGCGTCCCGGTCATCATCGCGTCATACCATTTCTGCGCGTTGGCCAGCCGGTTCACGCGGAATTGCGGATCGTAAAAGGTGAAGATAACATCGACCCTGCGGCCAAGCCCGATTGCCTGTCGCCAGTCCAGCCAGCCGAGGAACTCCACTCGTTCCGAAGCGAGCGCCTCGCGCTGCACGTCCGGCTCGGGAAAACGGCCGGCCATCAGAATCTTCGCCCCTGGCACTTCCGCGGCGGCCTGCAGGAGCAGCCGTACGCCGCGCCGTTCCGCAAGGTGTCCCATGGCCAGCACGCGCACCGGTTCTGGACTGGCCGGTTTTCGCGACAGGTCCAGATCATGCGTGATTGACTCCGCATCACTGACACTGCCGCTGGCCTCGGGGTCGTCAGGCGGGCAATTGGGGATGATTACGGCCTTGTCGCGGAAACCCGAAAATACCCCGGTAATTCTGCTCACGTCGGGGACGATCAGGCGGGCAGCCCTCTTTAAGATCCAGCGGTCCGCGGCTCGGATTGCGGCCAGCAGCGGCGCCGGCCAGTTGTGCCGCAGTTCGTAATTGTCCTGCACGTCGTAGATATACACAACGCGCCGGAACACAGAAGCGAGCGTCACACCCAGAGCGCTCTCCAGTTCGAAAACGTGCACCAGGTCTACGCGGGCGCGCAGCAGTTTCAGGAACACGCGGAGGAACCAGATCGAATACCCGATCAGCAGCGTCCAGTTCGACTCTCCATATCCGCGCACCAGATACTCGAACCGGACCCCATCGTTTGTGCACGTCCGGCTCCGGCGCTTGTAACGGTCCATACCCCAGAACAACACGGTCCATCCGGAAGACCGGTACGTCTCGCAGAGCTTCATCACTCTGTTGTGCTCGTCGTCCACCGAACCGACCAGGAGCACGGTTTTAGTCGCACCATTCAAGCGATTCTCTCCACTCGTCATGCCTGCTCGGGCGGCCTCGACCGCAACACCGGTCGGAGGTCGACGCGGGTGGGCGCAAACGGGCGGAAGTGCCCGGTACGTGTTGGAACTCGATTTAACTTTGCCGCTGGCCTCGCGGCACTGTGCCGCATCAGCGGACAAGCGCCGGCGTCTCCGTCCAGTTTGAGAATCCAGTAGCACAGGCCGAGGGTAACGAAACCTTCCAGCAACAAACTGTAAGGATCACGAAGCCTGGCCAGTGAAAAGCCGGCGAAGAACAACACCAGAAGCCGGCTCAACAACCGCGGGCCGCGAACGTAGGCTATGTTCAGCCGCTCCAGCAGCCATCCAACAGCGAGGCTCAGGAACGCCAGGCCGAGCAGGCCCCAGTTGTAAATGACCGAGCCGGCGAAGGTAAGTCCCAGAGAACCCGAGCGATCGCCCTTATAAAGCATGGCGTGCAACTCGCTCCCGAACCCTCTCGCCTGCCGCGTTTGGGGCAGCAGGTCGCGCAGCGAGGCCCACCACTCCGCGCCCCAGACGGAGGGAACGGAAAGGAAATACTGCATGAGCAACATCTGGCCACGCGCTTCCCACCCGACAATACGGTCATAGAAGTCGAGCAGCACGCCTGTGGCGAGGTTATGCTGCCCCTCTACGGCCGTACGGCCCATCAGGGTGGTTGATGCACCATAAAAAACCACAACGATACACATCGCTACAATGCCCCAGGTGCGCATACGCTTGCCGACTCTCGGGAAGGGCCCGACGAAGAGCAGCGCGACGAAGCCGCCGATAGCGAAAATCATCCATCCGCGTCCGCCAGTCAGGGTCAGAAAGTACAGATCGCCGAGCGACAGCACGACCAGAGAAAACAGGTTCAGGGCCCGGTGATTCTGCCACCACCGAAACCAAAGGAACGCGATGACCAGGGGGAGTATGATGGCCACAAACTGGGCTGAGTAGCCCGCCGCGACGTACTTATCGACCGAGATCGACGTACGCATTGTGGAGTATTCCTCAGAATTGATCGCGCCCGTGGTAATGAACTGTTTCAGGTTATAAGTGAAGACGTTATAACCGACAGCCATGGAATAGTACACGCCCACGACCATGCTGACGATGCCGCTCGCTGCCACAAACAGGACTTTCCATCCGCGATCCAGATCGTAGTACACAGGCCGCGCGCGAAAGGCGGGTATCTCCTGCGCCGGGTGAAAATGCCGCATCGAATTGGCGAGAATCGCGCCAGCGGTAAACAGGGCCAGGCTGCCAACCTGCGCCAGTAGCCAGATCATATCCTGGCTGTTCTCCGGATTTACGGCTCCGAAAGTGCCGATCAGGTAGGGTAACTGGAGCAGAAAAAACCCGTTCGGCGCGGAAAACATGAACTGCCTGCCGGCAACCCAGCGCCAGTAGACCCACACAATCACCGCCGACGCCATTGCAATGGCCAGCAGAACGAGAAAGTTAACCATCGAGTTTTGGTGAGGAGGAGTTCCGGAGCGGCTCACGCCGCAACGGCGGCCTCTATCGCGTCACAGCGCGCTGCGTGTTCTGAAATCTGTTATTCCGGCCGACTACGGGCCTCTCCGACTGGGGATCCACCATAATGGCGGTCCCGTGCTGAGCGACTGCATTGCTGTCAACGGCAATGTCTCTGGAGTGCGGCCCCAGTTGTATACCGACCGACCTGGGATTCGGAATCCCGCCACAGGTGCTCACGTTATTGGAGACGATCGCACTCGATGCCGCTGCGGAGGTTCCGGCGATGACGGTGACCACTCCTCGCACCACAGCCCACGGCTTCGTGTCGTCCCCCTCCACTGTGTTGCCACGAACCGTGACGTTGCGAATCCCACCGTCCTGGCCGTTGACCATGATTCCGTTGGCGAAACAACTCTGTGGTCCCGGCGACACACACTGATTGTTCTCGATGGAGATTCCGTAGGCGGCGGGCAGATTTGCGGAGTTATCCGGCACCTTATTCTGAATATTGATGCAATTCAGATACCGGCCACTTGCAACGAAATGATTGCCGAGGATCCTGATATCGCTCAGCCCCCGGTCAGAACAGTCCATGCCAGCACAGCGTGGCGAAATGGCCAGCATCGACGTGGGTATCGATCCCGCCTCAATATTCTCGGCGACGTTGTTGCTTATTATCAGACCTCGCCCCGACCCGAGGCGGTATACGGCGCCGTACATGTGCATACCGGATGCGTAATTATCATGAATCTGGCCATTCACGTCCGGCGCCCTCTTCACGGCCTCATTGCTCGGAGCGTCGTACGACCCTGCCCAGTATCGAGTTGTAGCAGCCGCCGGGATGGCGTTCAATTGGTCCCCGAGCGGCCCAAGAGAGGAACTGTCGAACGGTATGGTTACTTCCGTTGGACTGACTACGTTCACGGTGAAGTTCGGGTGTGCGGGGGTGTAGTCGATCCGCTGCCACGCGCCGCGGCCCCCGTAAATGACAATCTGATCGCCGCTGCGCAGGCGGTGCGCTGAGGTGAAGCGAAGTGTACACGGACTGCTGTTTGTCACCGCTGCAATGGTCAGACGCTGGGAATCGACCGAGCCAGTGACACGATTAAAGCCGATGTCGAATCCGGAATCGTCGCCGTAAGCGACCACGCCTCCCCAACCCGGGGACCTGATGTCGTTCTTCTGCACGGTGATGCGTTGG
>DASRCB010000015.1:0-29605 GCA_035653295.1 Bryobacteraceae bacterium | reverse complement strand
CGCCGTTGCGCAGGATCTGATCCACCAGCACCTGGCCGCGCTCCACCTGGTTGTCGCGGATGAGGGCCGTTCCGAGAAGATAGGCGACACCAAGATCGGCGGGATGCGCCTGGTTGACGGGATCGAGCACGTCGATGACCTGCTTGTAATGACCCAGCCGCGCGTAGCACATGGCCAGCAGGAGCGCGCTCTGCTCGTCGGCCGGATCCTCGGCGTGGACTTTCACAAGCTGGTCGATGGCGTTCTGGGTTTGCGAGCTTTTCGCGTAGGCGAGCGCCAGGTTAAGCCGCGCTTTCGTATTGGCCGGCTCAGCTTTTAAAGCGAGCTGGTATTGTTCGATGGCTTCCTGGTAGCGGCCCTGGTGCGCGAGCGCGGCGCCGAGATTCGAGCGCACGCCGGCGGGAGCGTCGGGATGGGCCTGGAGGAACTGCTGGTACGCTTCGATCGCGCCGTTGTAATCGCCGGCCTGATGAAAGGCGATGGCGCGCTGCAGCGTGTCATTGTCGGGAGGGGCCTGCGCAATCGCCAGGCAAGCCGCGAGAGCGCTCGTCAGAACTACGCGGAGCATTGAGAAGCTGGTGAAGTCCAGTATACGATATGGGGCTGCCTGCAAGCCAAAGGCTTGCGCCACAAAAAGGCGTGCCCCACACAGAAGGCTTATGATTTATAGGCGCGTATGCATATGACGGCTGAGCTGGTGCGCGTGATTGATTCGCACACCGGCGGGGAACCGACGCGGCTGGTGGTCGAGGGCGGACCGGATCTGGGCCGGGGATCGATGGCGGAACGGCTGGAGCGGTTTCGAACGCAGTTCGATGAGTTCCGGTCGGCGGTGGTGAACGAGCCGCGCGGGTCGGACGTAATTGTCGGCGCGCTTTTATGCGAGCCGCAGGATGCGAGTTGCGCGGCGGGCGTGATCTTCTTCAACAATGTCGGATATCTGGGGATGTGCGGGCACGGAACCATTGGGCTGATGGTCACGCTGGCGCACATGGGCCGCATCGGGGCGGGGAAGCACCGGATCGAAACACCGGTGGGCGTTGTTACGGCCGAGCTGAATGCCGACGGGTCGGTCACCATCGAAAACGTGTGCAGCTATCGCACCGTGGAGCAGGCGGCGGTGGATGTCGAGGGACACGGAACGGTCCACGGCGATGTCGCCTGGGGTGGAAACTGGTTCTTCCTTTGCGACGATCACGGGCAGCGCGTGGAGTTCGGCAACGTGCAGGACCTCACGGATTTCGCATGGCGCGTGCGGCATGCACTGGAGCGGCAGGGCATCACGGGCGCGGACGGGCATGAGATTGACCACATCGAGCTTTTCGGTCCGGCCGACCCGGCGAAAGCGGATGGGCGGAGCTTTGTTCTGTGCCCCGGCGGAGCTTACGACCGCTCGCCGTGCGGCACGGGCACGAGCGCGAAGCTGGCCTGTCTGGCCGCGGATGGCAAGCTGGCGGAAGGCGCATTGTGGCGGCAGGAGAGCATCGTCGGCAGCGTGTTCGAGGGGCGTTATCGGAGCGTACCCGGCGGAGTGCGCCCGTCGATCACGGGGCGCGCGTGGGTGAATGCGGATGCGCGCCTCATATTTGACGATGGCGATCCGTTCCGGATGGGTATTCGCGCATGAGCGAGCCCGCTCCAGATGTCCTCGTGATCGGAGCGGGAATCATCGGCGCGGCATGCGCGTGGCGGCTGGCGGCAGAGGGCGCGCGGGTGACCGTTCTGGAAAGCGACATCGCCGGCGGGGGCGCCACTGCGGCGGGCATGGGGCACATCGTGGTGATGGACGACTCCGAGGCGGAGTTCGCCCTGACGCGCCGCTCGCGGCAGCTTTGGAACGATCTGGCCGGGGAATTACCCGCTGACTGCGAGTATCGGCGCACGGGCACGATCTGGGTGGCGGCAGACGAAGAAGAGGCCGCCATTGTCGCGCGCAAGCACGCGTGGTATGCAGAGCGGGGCGTGATGACGGAGATTCTGGATGCTCGCGCGCTCGCCTGGGCGGAGCCGAATCTGTGGGCCGGGCTGGCGGGCGGCCTGCTGGTTCCCGACGACGCGGTGCTGTACGCGCCCTGTGCGGCGCGGTGGCTGCTGGAACGCGCCGGCGCGGAGCTGAGGTGCGGGGCGTGTGTGGAGCGGGTGGAATCGGGCGCGGTAGCGTTGCGCGGCGGCGAGCGCCTGTCCTGCGGCGCGATCGTGTGCGCGAACGGCTGCGCGGCGGCGCAGTTATTCCCGGACGTGGCGGTGCGGCCGCGAAAGGGACAGCTGGCGATTACGGACCGGTATCCCGGTTTCGTGAACCATCAGCTGGTGGAACTGGGGTACCTGAAGAGCGCGCACGGGACGGCGTCGGAATCGGTGGCGTTCAACGCGCAGCCGAGGCCGACGGGCCAGGTGCTGCTGGGATCGTCGCGGCAGTTCGGCGTGGACACACCGGAGATCGAGTGGCCGCTGATGACGCGGATGATCGAGCGCGCGTTCGAGTACATGCCGGCATTGCGCGGACTGTCGGTGATCCGAACCTGGACGGGCTTTCGCGCGGCGACGCCGGACGGCCTGCCGCTGATCGGACAATATGCGGCGATGCCGGGCGTGATTCTCGCGACAGGCCACGAAGGGCTGGGCATAACGACGGCGCTGGCCACGGCGGAACTGGTGGCAGGGACCATTACGGGCAGCGCAGCCGCGATTTGCGGCGAGCCCTATTCGCCGTCGCGGTTTGCAGCGGCGCACAGCTATGCCTGAGACGTTCGAAGTGGTGGTGAACGGGGACGTGGTGCGCGTCGAGCCCGGAACGTCGGCGGCAGCGGCGATCCTGATGGCGGGGCACGGCGCGTGCCGGAAATCGGTGGGGGGCGAGCCGCGCGCGCCTCTGTGTGGCATGGGGGTCTGCTTCGAGTGCCGGGCTGAGGTGGACGGCGTCCGCCACGTCAGAACCTGTCAGGCGCTCTGCCGCGCGGGCATGAGGATCATCACCGATGGGATCTGAGCGCGGGCGCAAAATCGTGGTGGTTGGCGCCGGACCCGCAGGAATTGCAGCGGCGTGCGCAGCGGCGGAAGCGGGTTGCGCGGTGGTGCTGATGGACGACAATCCCACCGCGGGAGGGCAGATCTGGCGCGGGGGCGGCGGGCGTGAAGCGGCGCAGTGGACCGCGCGACTGGAGGCATCGGGCGCTCGCTGCTGGTATGGCGCCTGCGTGGTGTCCGCCGCCGGAGGCACGGTGGTGGCCGAGCGCGATGGCGAGCCGATGCGCATCGAGTACCACGAGTTAATCCTGGCGACAGGCGCGCGCGAGCTGTTCCTGCCGTTTCCGGGATGGACGCTGCCGGGCATAACGGGACTGGGGGGATTGCAGGCGCTGGCGCGGGGAGGCGTCCCGGTGCGCGGCAAACGCGTGGTGCTGTGCGGGTCGGGGCCGCTGCTGCTGGCGGTGGCGGCGCACCTACGCGAGCATGGAGCGCGAGTGGAGGCGATGGCGGAGCAGGCCGACTTCGGACGCCTGGTTCGATTCGCGGCGCGGCTGGTACGCTGGCCGGGCAAGCTGGCGCAGGGATTGGGACTGCAGTGGGCGTTGCGCTCGGTTCCATTTCTTACAGGCGCGTGGCCGGTGGCGGCGGAGGGCCGGGGCGAACTGGAATCGGTGCTGCTGCGGACGGTACAGGGAACACGCCGGATCGCGTGCGACTGGCTCGGCTGCGCCTTCGGACTGATTCCCAACGCAGAGCTGGCGGCTTTTCTGGGGTGCCGCATCGAGGCGGGTGTGGTCGCGGTAGACGAGTGGCAGCGGACGAATGTGGCGCACGTGTTTTGCGCCGGCGAGCCGACGGGTATTGGCGGTCTGGAGCGCAGCCTAGCGGAGGGACAGATCGCCGGCTGGGCGGCGGCGGGTCAGGAGACAAAGGCGCGGGCGCTGTTTGGCAGGCGGGCGGACCTGCACCGCTTCTCGGCGGAATTGGCCGAGGCGTTCGAACTTCGACAGGAGCTGAAAGAGCTGGCGTCGGCGGACACGATCGTGTGCCGATGCGAGGACGTGCGGCGCCGGGAGCTTGCGGGGTACGGCGGGTGGCGGGGCGCGAAGCTGCAGACGCGTTGCGGGATGGGCCCGTGCCAGGGACGCATTTGCGGACCGGCCTGTAGTTTTTTGTTCGGCTGGGACACGCTGTCCGGACGCGTGCGGCCGCCGGTGTTCCCCGCGTCAATGGGCACGGTGGCGGCAGCAGGCGAGCGCCAGAGGCGTGAAGCACGGGTATGAGCGACACCGACCCACGTCTCGTGGTCGATTTGATCGAAGCATTCCGGCGCTCGAAGACGATGTTCACGGCAGTATCGCTGGGCATCTTCGATCTTCTCAGCGGCAAGCCGGCGACGGCAGCCGAGCTGGCTCGGGCGACGGGGACGAACGAAGGCGCGCTGGAGCGGCTGCTGGATGGATGCGCCGGCCTGGGGCTTCTGGAGAAGCAGGACGAGAGGTACGCAAATTCGGCGGTCGCCGATGCGTGGCTGCGGCGCGGGTCGGACCACACGCTGGCGGGATACATCGTCTACTCCGATCAGGCGTTGTTTCCGATGTGGGGACATCTGGAAGACGCGGTGCGCGAGGCATCGCCCCGATGGACGCAGACGTTTGGCCACGAGGCGGACATCTTTTCGCATTTCTATCGCACGGAACAAGCCATGCGCGATTTCCTGCTGGGCATGCACGGGTTCGGGCTGCTGAGCTCGCCGCGCGTGGCCGGGGCTTTCGACCTGAGCGGGTTTCGAAGGATGGTGGATCTGGGGGGCGCGACGGGGCATCTTGCGCTGGAAGTGCGCCGGCGGTGGCCGCAGATGGCGTGCGCGGTTTTCGACCTGCCGGGTGTGATCGCTGTCGCGCGGGAGTTCGGGGCGCGCTGCGGCGGCGGGCCGATGGAATACATCACGGGCGATTTTTTCAACGATCCGCTGCCGCCCGCGGATCTTTATTCGCTGGGCCGCATCCTGCACGACTGGGCCGACGAGAAGGCGCTCGGATTGTTGCGGAAGATTGCGGCCGCACTACCGGATGGGGGCGGCGTCCTAATTGCGGAGATCCTGCTCGATGAAGATCGGACGGGTCCTGTGTCCGGGTTGATGCAGTCGCTGAACATGCTGGTGTGCGCGGAGGGGCGCGAGAGGACGCTTTCGGAATACGCGGCGCTGCTGGGCGCGGCTGGATTCGGCGAGGTGCAGGGAGTCCGCACCGGAGCACCGCTGGATGCGATTCTGGCGCGGGTAGCGCGGTGAGGTGAGAGCTGGTATGGAAGAGCACGAGTTCGATTCACTGCGCGAGTGGCGGCCATTCGGGACACAGGAAGCGGGTGCGGCGGCGGCGCGGATGGGCCAATGCGCAACTCTTGCCGTCGCGCTCTGGGGCACGACGCGGGAGGATTTGGAGCAGCGGCTCCGGGCGCGCACTCCTGTCATTCCGGCCGGGGTTGAGCCGGCCGATTTATGGGCGCTGTACGACGAGGCACGGAAGCTTGCCGCGGCGTTCGAGAATCCGGCGAACACCTGGCTGCCACAGCACTTGAGAGACGGGTCGGCGATGATTGTGGTTGGCGCAGAGCGTTTCACGGCGTGGCAGGCGCGTTGTGAGATTGTGCGACGCGCGATCGAGTTTCTCGAGGACTCATAGTCGCGAAACGCCCGCGCCAAAGCGGCTGTGGCATTCAGCAGCATAGGCTCTCTGAACCGTTCTCTGCCTCGTTCCTGCCGTCCTGCGCGGGCGGATCACAAGGCATTGGCTTAATCGTTTCAACAACTTGCGTTCTCAGCTGCGCGACTGACCGGTAAGATTCCGGTCGGGAGGGCGAATCTGACCATGCGCAGGCGCCTAATGATTCTACTGGCCGCGGCAGCAGTGCCGGCGGCATACACACAAACACAAGTCGACCTCAAGTGGCAGACCAAAGGGAGCGTCGATTTCACAAACGCGGCGACGACGAAGCCGTTCAAGTCCGGAGCGATACTGCCGGCCACCTGCACCGTGGGCGAGCTTTTTTGGAACACAACTGTGCCGGCGGGCGCCAACATTTACGGTTGCACCGCTCCGAACAACTGGACCGCCGAGAGTGGAAGCGCGGCGGGACTGGCGGGGTACACCGAGCCTACGACGGTGAACAATTTGCAGGGTTTCCCCGTGTCGGCGGCGGCGCCAGCCAGTGGACAGGCGCTGATCTGGAGTGCGGCGGATAACGAATGGGAACCGCAGTCCGTGCAGCAGACAGCGGGCGGCTCGGGCGCGCAATTCGCTTCCGGACTGGGCGATTTCGCGGCCGTGCGGGCAAGCAACACGCAGGTGACGCTGACGCCGAGCGCAACCGGGACGGCCGTGCGCTGCGGCAGCTCGGTCACAACGTTCACGCGCGCGGTAACGATTACCGCCTCGGCCGGATCGCTGACCGCGGGAGCAGCGCTTTACCCATATGTCGACTGCTCGACGAGTCCGGCCACGATACGGGTAGATACAAACTCAGCCGTAAGTCAGACGCACTTAGCGGTTACGGGAGCAACGCTCGGGAGCGCCAATGCTTCAGGTTATCCCCCGGATACTATTCCGCTGCAGAAGATCAGCGGGGGCGCGACGCCCGATCAATTTGACTCGAGTCCGTTTACCGATGCGCGCGCTTACCTTTCGACCGTCGTGCTGAAGTGTGGCGCGAACATGGTGCGCGCGGCGAATCCCGACGGATCTTACACGTGTGCGATGGACCCTACGAGTAACCTCGCGTGGAGCGGCGGGGTCGATTTCAGCCGCGCCGCATTTGCTAAACCGAGCAGGTCGGGCGCGAGCGATCCGGCAACCTGCGCGGAGGGAGAGAGTTACTACAATTCGACAGCGCACCAGCGCAGGGATTGTATCGCGGCGAACACGTGGCAGGCGGCGGCAGGTCTGATTGCCTTCCAGCCGGCTACATCAGCGGTGGCGATTGACTCGGGCGACACCGCGATCTACGCTTCAACGATCGCGCCCGGGTCGATACCGCCGGGAGGCTGTGTGACGGTGGACGTCGCGTGGCAGGCTGGCGCGGTCGGCTCCGGTAACGTGACGCCCCGACTGGTGTTCGGCGGCAGCAGCATCGCACTGTATGCCGCGAATAACCTTGGCGACAAGATGTCGGCGCTGGTGGACGTCTGTAACCTTCCGGGCTCATCGAACGGACAGCAGATCGACAAGCGGCAGGTAAGTCTGAGCGCTCACGGCAGCACGGGTTTCCCGGACGTGGCCGCCGCCTCGGAGAATACGCAGCAGGCCGTAACCGTCTCGCTTACGGTAAACGGCGCAGGTTCATCCGGCTTTACGGTGAGTGGGCTGTGGTGGAAGATCACGAGGAATTAATCGATGCACCCCAGACTAATCCTTCTGATTGTTTCCGCCGGCGCTATTTACGGCTCCGGACTGAATGTCTCGACAGACGGAGTAACCGCGCAGCAGGCGATTCTCTCTTTCAACGTCAGCGACCCATCGCGATGCGCTTTTCAGGTATTTGCAGACGCGTACCGCACCCATGCGGTGGACGATACGAACGAAGGTCTGTTTCAGGGATCGACGGCCTGTAACAGAGCCGGATCGGTTGTGGAAGGCTCGCGGGTATCCTTTGTAGCCGGACTGCGCACGGCGCAACTCGCGGCGGACGGGCTGATGCACTCGCGATCGCTGGCCACGAAGACGACTTACTACTATTCGATGACCGATCAGGTTTCCGGAATTACTCAGAGTGGCCAGTTCACTACGGCTGACTTGCCGGCCGGAAGCACGTATCCGGAGCAAGTTCCGTACGACGCGAACGGATTTGGAAACGCCGCTTATCCCACGCTGGATTTCGGAGGAACGGGCCAGGGATGCGGGAATTCAGCCGCAGGCACGACGCCCTGCATCGATCCGGTGAGCGGACTTCAGTACTGGCTCTTTACGTCGCCCGGAGCGAACGGCACGGTGGCGACGATCGCCGATGGCGGGCAGACGATGTTCGAGACGCCCGCGATTACGGGCGGCAGCTGCGATTCGCCGGCCAGCATGGTCAGCAGCCCCGGCGTTGGTTATGCGACGTGCACCGGGGCTCTGGTCGCTTCCCTTAGAGCGCGGAGCGACTGGACCGTCCCGGGCAGCGGGCATCCCGTGTACCCGTTCGGCGTGAGCTATGCCGGGGCGTCATACGCGCCGCGGTGGAACATCGATGACCTGATTGCTTTCATATCCGGCTCGGCCAGTGATGGCGCAAACGGCGACAACGTGATCAACGTCTGCCTGTGGGACGGATCGGCGAGTACGTGCCTGGGCCGGACCTTTACCATAACTCTGCCTGTCGGCGGCGCGCCGCAGCAATTCACGGTTCCGCACGGATCGGCGCGGCCCTATTGGCAGGACTGGGGCTATGAGCCCGATCAGGGCTATGCCGCACAGCCGTCGATTCGCATCTGGCGCGCGGGCTCCGGCGGATCGGTGAAGATTGCGGCGTGGTTCGCCGGCGCGGCTTCGTCGACGTGGTGGAACAGTGCAGCGGCGCCAATTCGCTGCGAGGATACGCCGCGGCAGGTTGGGTTCGACAGGAACGGGAACGCGATCAGCCCGAGTCTCAGCGGATACATGTGCTATGCCGCTCCGCTGGGCGGTCCGCCGCAGATATGGCTCTGGATCCCGCTGAACGCGGACGGATCGGCCCGCGCCGAAGCGCGATGGCTGGGGGCGGTTGACGCCGCGTTGAACGTGGATGTCGCGGGTATCTACGGCGGCAGCATTTACGGAGGATACCCGGCATCGGCGCCGACGGAGATTGCGCGCATGACTTACAACCCAGCGAAGTATGCGTGGTGCGGATATCAGGATCTTCGGACAGTTGGATCTTATGGCAGCACGATTCCAGCGCCGTGCTTTGATGTCACGATCCTGACCAGCAATGGGTTTACCGCGATGATGGCGGCGTGGGGCGCACAGCATCCGGATATTTCGGATACATCGAACTGGACGGGCGGAGCGAAATCGGTGACGTTCCGCGGCGGGGTGGCGATTCTCGAAGTGACGCCGAATCCGGCGGGAGTCCAGGCGCCCGCGATCAGCAGCTATTTCGATTCAACCGGCCGGCTGCTTGGGGTCAACGACACCTTCACCAACCATTACTGCCAGGGCGGCGCCGGGGCGACGTGCGCGGGTGGAACCTGGATGAGCAAAGCGGGGTGGGGCGCCTCGGAAGCGCCGATGCTGCCGAGTCCCGATGGCCAGTACGCGACGGCTGTGGTGGGCGAAGCGGCGGGTCGCGGTGATGGGACTGCGGCGCTGAGCGGACCCTGGACCATTCCCGTGCTGGCCGTGAATCGGGCGGGCTACAACGCGCCCGCGGCCTGGGATTGCAACGGATGCAGCGGTGGAGTTACGCAGAGCTCGATGATCACGGCGCAGGATGTGTATCAGTGTCCGAACACGCCGCTGGTTCAGAGCGTGTGCCCCAATTCGCCGGCCGTGATTCACGGCTGCTCGAACGACCCGTTTGGAGTGCAGTCGCTTTGCACGCCGCCGGCGCTGTCGGTCCAGGTTGCGCCGGGAGCGGCTTATATCGATCCGAATTTCGGCGGGACCGTCAACGTCGTTGCGCCTGGCGCACATCAGTATTCGGGCATTTCACCGCTAAGCAAGAGGGGTGATCATTTGCACGCCATCGAGCTTCCCGGCGGAGGCGCGCAGATCCTGAATGCGTCAACGGGAGCGGTGATTAACACTGGCGCCGCCGTGCCCTATCCGGTGTGTTACTGGTCGAACAGTGACGATGATGTTTGTTATTACCAATCGCACGACGTTCCGGCCATCATGCGCTATCACGTGTCATCGAACTCATCGGAGACATGGATTGATTACTCGGGGACCTTCACGGGGCCGCTCAACGATGGGGACACCATCGACATCACGCCCGACGAGTGGACCGCGTTCTGGAGCGACGATCAGCACACCTTATGCGCCGTGGATCTGATCGCGAAGCAGACTTATTGCGCGGATTACCTCGCGAGTAACGCGCTGAATAAGCTGCCGATAACGGCCATCGATTATGCCGCAGTAACCGGAGTTGACGCGGTGAGCGGGAAGCGGTACGTACTCCTGCTCGCTAATCCATCGATGGCCATTTACAGCGTGGACGTCGCCCACAAGAGTCTGGTGCTGGAGGCGCGGCCGGAATCGGGCCCCGGACTGATGGGCGACAACGGAAACAATAACGGGAACGGCGTCTGCGAAGCGGGCGAGGCGTGCCCATCCACTCCTCATGGCGGGACTGTGCAGGGCCCGGACGGACAGCAGTACTTCATTACCGCCGCGGGATATCAGGGCACGTTTTCCGGTCAGGACATGTGCGAGCTCGACCTGGTGGCGATGCGCATTGGGTCCGGGGCGCTTTCCTTCACGGACGCTGCGCTGGGCGGCGGCATGACCCGTATTCTCCGGCTGTTCGCGTGCGGCACAACGTGGGAGTCGTATCACGTGGGATGCGCCCGCACGGCCGCGACATGCGTGATCAGCACGGATGGTCCCGCGGCGCAGGATGGCAACACCGGATACTTCAACGAGCTGTTCACCATCTCGTTCGGCCCTCAGATGGCTCCCACGGTTACTCCGGTTGCAATGCATCGGAGTTCGGAGAACCAGTACTGGGCGCAGCCGCGAGCCGCGTTCGATTTCGGGGGGGAGAAGATCGTTTTCGATTCCGATTTCGGCGGCAGCACGGAGTACATTAATTACGCGACGGCGCCCCTGG
Organism: Bryobacteraceae bacterium; assembly: GCA_035653295.1. GTDB lineage: Bacteria > Acidobacteriota > Terriglobia > Bryobacterales > Bryobacteraceae > DASRCB01. Next base: position 18,847 of record DASRCB010000015.1, on the reverse strand, counting down.
CGGGTCAGTGCTGCGTTCAGGTGAAGGTGGATCAGGAGCCGTGCAACACCAGGCCGTTCGCCGGGAACACCTTTGGCGGAAACGCGCTGAGTGAGGCGCAGGCGCTGCCCTGCACCACTACGGACAACCGCACGGTGGTGAACGCTAACTGGTCGAAGCTTCAGAATGCGGAGCCGGGCGACTGGCTTGCTGAGGATAACACCGGGGCGAACGGCGACTGGGAGAGCTTCATTCTCGCGCAGAAGACGACCGATGCGGGCGGGAACGTGAGCGGGTTGTGGCTGCTGCGGGAATCGGCGGTGAACGGCAGCCTGTGGAGTCCATTGGGTGCTCACCAGCTTGCGGCGGTCCGGCACCCGTGCGTGGACCTGGGGGCCGGCTGCCCGGAGACGAATGCCGGATGGTCGCTGCGGATGCGGGCCAACTGGGAGCAGGGCAGCGGCAGCATGTGGCAGTTCCCGGTGAGCGGCGGCGCACCTCTGGCGGATAATCCGCTGTGGGCAAACTGCGCCCATGAGGACGGACCGCGGCTGAGGGTGGGGTGCGGCTCGTCGTATCAGCAGGGAATCGATTACGGCGGGCAGCCGTTTTCGGCGACGTTTTTCGAAGATGTGAAGGCGGGCGCCCCGGAGTGGCCGCAGTTCGCGGGGTCGAACGCCGCGCCGATGCAGAACGTTGCATCCTATGCGGCGGTGGCTCAGAACTCTGCGGCGGTGCAGCAGGCGGGCGATGCGGCACTGATGTGGGGGCGCGTGAATGCTGGTCCAGCCGCCGCACCGCTGGAGGAAAGCACCTTCTGTACTTACACCGCGACGCGCATCAGCGGCGACATCTACCGGCTTTCCTCGGGCGGCGCCGCGGACTGCTACGGGAAAGCGGTGGATCTCAAGCGCAGCCCGCTGGCGGGGCGCGCAAATCCGGTGCTGCTGAAAGAGGTCAGCGGGCCGGGGTCGGCGGCTTCGTTCGCGTCGACGCAGAACTCGGTGTGCTACTCGCTGAATGCAGGCGAATGCGTGGCGGGGAGCGCGGCGGGAGGGTGGTACGTCAATGTCGCGGGCGCGGTGTATGACGAGGGCTGCACCGATTCTTATACGCTGCCGGCGAGCGAAGGCGGGGCTCCGCGGCCATGCTTCTACGCGGCAGGGGCCATGGCGGGGCGTTTGCGGGAAGATGACGCGAGCCGCTTCTCGGCGGATGCCGCCTTCAGCCGCGCGCTTTCTTTCGTGCACGGTATTCCCGGCGGAGCGGCGCAACAGAGCTATCCGTCGTGGGACGCGACCGGCAGGTTCGCGCTGGTTTCGGGCGGATTCCTGGAGGGAAAGCGGGCCGATATTCTGGCGGTCCTGGTTCCTCCCATGCCGCCGAGCGATTCGGCGACGCGGAGCACATATCGTCCGGTTCCTCTGACGTTCTCCGGTTCGCCGGGAGACCGCGTTCGGGTCTGCTGGGGGTACGCCGAGAATGCCGCCGGGCATGATCCGGCGCAGGGCTTGTACCCGATGCCGCGTCAGGAAGGCGGCTGTTCGGATGCAAGCGGAGCGCAGCCGTTCCTGTGGAACAGCGAAGCTCCGATAGACGCCGCGTGCGACCAGGGCTGCACGGTGTCTCTGAACCTGATTTCCGGACGGGTCGCGTACTACTACGTGCGGCGCACGAACGGCTCACGAAGCAGTCAGTCGCCGCTGCGCGTGATGGCGGTTAATTAACGGGGTTACGCCGCTTTCGCTTCGGCCCGGCGAAAGCGGTGTCCCAGCCAATCGAGAAGAAGCGCGCGGTGTTCGCGCTCAACGGAGAAGACCGCGGACAACGCATAGTAAACGATGCCGATCAGCGCGCCGGCCGCAAAAATCTGGAGCCAGCCGGTTCCCGGCAGGATGGAGGCGCGCAGCCACCAGCCGAAGACCAGGGCGGGAATCGCTGTTACCAAAGGCCATGTGTACACACCATGCAGGTACTTTGCGTACCCCAGGCCGGTGACCCGGCTGACTACCCAGGGAATGAAGATGCCGCGGTCGAGAATCATGAGTACGGACAGGACCCATGCCGCGCCCACGATCCCGTAATGCGGGATGGCCCAGATCATCAAAACGATGCCGACAGCCGCCTCAGCGACGAGCCCGAGGGCGTACGATTTGTGCTTGCCGAGGCCCTGCAGCAGCATGCTGGCGTTGTACTGGCCAACGATGGCGATTACGTAACCCACAACGATGATGGGGAGCACGGGCGCGCTGCGTGCGGCGAAAGCCGGACCCACCCAAAGCACGAAGAAGCGGTCGCCATGCGTGAGCAGCAGAACGGCGAGGGGCATGAACATGACGAGCGAATATCGGTTGACATAGATCGCGAGGCGCGAGAGCCGGTCATACTCGCCGCGCGCCGCCAGCTCCGCGGTATTGGAGTTGGTCACGGAGCCGATGCGGCCGATGAAATCGACGGTGTACTGCAACAGCTTTCCTGGAAGACTGAAGTAGCCGACGAAGGCAGTGGGCAGGAAATGGCCGATCAGCACCGGGGCGCTCTGGGTCTGCGCCTGCAGGCCGATGAAGGAGACGAAGGTGTGCCGGCCGAAGGCCCACATCATGCGCAGGGTTCGGCGATTGGCGTAGCGCGGCGAGAGGCGCTGGCCGGGAAAGATGCGGCGAAAGCAGAAATACGCGGCCGCATAGCCGACGGCTTGTCCCATAACCATGGCAAAGCCTACGCCGATAAGGCCATAGCCAAGGTAGAGAGCCGTGAACTGGGCCAGCGCGCGGGCGGCCGCGGCGACGATGCCGATGCGATTGGAGGTGTCGAAGCGCTGTACGGCCTCAATGGTACCCGTGAGCAGGTTGAAGATCAGGCTCATGCACCAGTTAATGGTGATGAGCCAGACCAGTACGCGAAAGCTGCCCTGCAGCGACGGTGGAATCTGAAAGAAGCGCTGAATGAAGGGCAGCAGAATGCCCAGCAGCAGCAGGATGCCCGCGGCGACCGCAGTCAGATAGAAGAGACCGGTGTTGATGATTTCGCGGACCTTATCGGGCTCGCCGGTGGCGTCGTAATGGGCCACGTACTTGGTGGTGGCCGAGCGGAAGCCGAGATCGAAGAACCAGTAGTTCTCGACCAGCGCGAAAGTCAACGCCCAGATGCCGTAGGCTTCCGGGCCAAGCTTGCGAATCAGGTAAGGGGAGATGAAAAAGCCGATGAACAGGCTGACGACCACGCCCAGCCAGTTCCAGACGACGTTAACGACGAACTTTTTTCCGCGACTCAATCCTGTCCTGCCGGAACCCGCCACATACTAATATCGGCGCCGGGGTCGAGTTGCTCCAGTAGCAGACAGCGCGCTCAGCCCCGCTGCTCGCCCTGTTTCTCGGGCGCGGTCCTGATGTATTTGGCGAACGGGAATCGCACGCTGTCGACAGACGCGCCGGCCACTTCGATCTTGTTCAGGTCGGCAGGGCCCACGCCCAGTGACTCGGCGAGCAGCAGCGTGTTATCGCAGCCGGCGAAGGGCGGGGTCCCACGCTTCACGCGCGGGTCGTAGCCCATCACGGCGGTTCCGACGGTGTCGGTGGCCACGGAGTTCGTCCCGAGAATGAGAACGCCGGGCGACACGGCCTGCACGCCTTCCACCCACGGGCCCTCGCCGCCGGCGATGGTCTGAACCCCATCGATGAAAGCAATGTCGATGGGCCGCGCCGCGGAAAGCTCGGCGGAGACTCGCGGCATGCGCCATGTCGCGTCGCGGGGCGAGGAGGGATTCAGCTCCGCGGGAGCGCAGCGCGCGGGCTGCCGTGTGGCCTCATGGCCGACGGCGCCGCGTCCCGAACTGGGGTGCTCGTTCGGCTCGTCCACACCGGCGTCGTCGCCATAGATGGAGATCGGCGTAATGCCGAACAGGTTCTTGGTGGTGAGCGTGACCCCGCAGGTGGCGTGATTTTTCAGCTTGGCCATGGACACGAATACATCCGTATCCACATAAGAATGGTTGACCATGTAGGCAGGGAAGATCAGCCCACCGCCCGGCACCGTAATCTTGTGGTACGCCTTGCCCTGGCCGAGGACGTTGGTGTTCTCGAATTCGATATTGCCCGCCACGGCCCGGAACGCGCGAACGTTCCATCCGGCGTTGAGCATGAACTCCTCGAGCGGCGCGCTGGTGGCGTAGGCGCCTTCGACAAGGCGGATGCGCTTCGCCCCGGCGGCGTCGAGGACATGGCACATGGCCAGCACCGTTTTGGGGTGAGTATAGTGCGTGATGCCCGGGAGCTTGCCGGCGACGCGGCTGTCGGTTCCGCCGGTAAGGTTGAGCTTGATGGTGACGGTCTTGTTGCGGACCAGGCGCTCGACCCCACCCACTTGATCGAACATGGTGGAGATAATACCGGCGAGATCGGCGTCGTAGGACGGGCACTTCGCGATGGCCACGCGCGCCGTGGGAACGGCCGCTCGGGCTGCCCGCGTGAGCAGCGGCGCGGCGGCAAGAGCGGTGAGCAGTTCGCGCCTTGTCATATCAAAAGGGTAGCAGGAGCCGTCAGTTCACGACGATCGCGCCCACGGTGCCAAGCTTTTCGATGAAAATCTCCGAACCGCCGCCCTCGGCATCGTAGATGTCGGCTTTTTTGGGCGGCTCACCGGGGGCGTACAGCATGGCCGACTGGAACTTGCCCACCAGGCGCACGGTCATGGAATCCAGAGCGTAATCGGAGTAGTTGACCAGGTGCACCACCACGGGATGCCCGCCGGCGCCCTCCACGGCGTAGGAGATCGTGCTGGGTGCATTGAATACCTTCGCGCCGGGATTCTGATTGCTGGTCAGCGAGTTCATTTCCTTCCAGATCTCATCGAGACGCGTCATCTGATCCTTGGTCATGGTGATCTGGGAGGCGTCCTTCGCCACCGGCATCTTCCAGCCGGGAGGCGCGGTAAGGAGGGTATTGCCCTGGCGGGTCCACGCCTTCAGCAGGTCGCGCTGCTCCGGCGTCAACGCCGCGGGATCGACGTCGGCGGCCATCTTCTCGCCGTTCAGGGTCGCCGGAGTGAGCTGGTTGCTGGCTACGGCCCGGACGGTGGTGTGCTTGGTGGCGAGCATGTCGAGGATACCGCCGGAGAGCAGAGCGCTGTTGGTGTCCTCCACCAGAGCAAGCGTGCTGTAAGCGCGCATCTCCGACCACTGGGGGTGATCCGCGTAGAAGCGCATGACGGTTCCGATCTCCCGCCATCCGGCCAGCGTTTTGGCGTCTCCGGCGAGCAGGCGCTTGTTGAAGTCCGAATCGAGCGCCACCACCCAGTGCGCGCCGGCGGCTTCGGCGTCGGCCACTGCCTGGACGTACCGTTGCGGGGTGATGACCATCTTCTCGGGAGGCGTGTTGGCGATCCAGATGGGCTCGCTGCGGATCGCTCTCAGGAAGCGGAGGAATCCGGTGTTGGTGTCGATCCAGGGCGAGCCGCTGGGGCCCGATACACTGATGCCGTTCTCCTGTACCTGGATGCCGGGCCAGACGCCCTGATATGTGCCGATGACGCGCGGGTGCTGGTGCAGGCGCAGATGGGAGCGGGAAGGCAGGTCGATGGTGAGGATCTTCGAATCCTCGAGCGCGGCGACGGCGCCGTCAGGAAAGTCGCCGAGCAGGACCACGCCGGTCATGCCCTGCGCCGCGGCTCGCCGGCCCTCTTCCAGCGCATCGGCGGAGCGGTGAACGATCCCCAGGGTGGCGATGCCCCGCTGAGCGGCGGCGGCGTTGAACGGCGCGGACCAATCTGCCTTCTCCAGGAGGACGCAGTTGACAGGTGTGTATTTCGTGAGCAGATCGAGCGAGGCGGGGTCGTGTGAATACCACCGCGCCGGAATCCAGCTGGTGACACCGGCGAGCGCAAGGAAGGCGAGCAGCATAGTCCTGATTTCAGGGTACGCTGGCGGCCTCGACGATCACAGCCGTGCCGTAGGCGAGCACTTCGGTGACGCCGTCCATGACATCGTTGGCGTCGTAGCGCATGCCGATGATGGCGTTGGCGCCGAGCGCGGCAGCGTGGGCCACCATCAGATCGAACGCCTCAGTCCGCGCCTTCTCGCAAAGCTCGGTGAACATGGTGATGTTGCCGCCGACGATGGTCTGGAGCGCGCCGCCGATCGTTCCAAGGACGGAACGGGAGCGGACGGTGATGCCGCGCACGACGCCGAGGTTCTGTTTGATGCGGAAGCCATCAAGCACGAAGGCCGTGGTCACCATGTGATGTGGCAGATACGGGTCGGCAGTCATATGGACATGATATGAAGCGCGGGGTTGGCGCACGCGGTTCTTTCAGGAGGGCGGATGTACACTGGACCACATCGATGCGGACTCCTGTTCTGCTGCTGCTCGTGGTTTCAGCGGCGACCGCTCTGGCGGCATCCGCGGGCCACCCCCGGACGTTGCTCTATGTGGACAACAGCCTCGGCGACGATCTCACGGTGATCGACCTCGGAAGGCTCAGCGTGGCGGAGACCATCAAAGTCGGCCGTGAGCCGCACGGTCTGTGCGCGGCCTCCGATGGACGAACGCTGTTCACGACGATTGAATCCGAGAAGACTCTGAAGAGCATCGACACCGCCACCGGACGCATTCTGGATACGATCGCGTTGACCGGCAGCCCGAATCAATGCGCCGCAACGCCGGACGGACGATACGTTGGCGTCCCGATTCGCGACGGCAACAGCGTGGATATCGTGGACATGAGTCTGAAGAAAGTGGTGAAGGTGCTTCCGATCCGGGACCCGCACAACTGCTTCAATACCGGCGGCAGTAACCACCTTTATGTGTCCTCGATGGGGGACAAAGAGGTGGACATCGTCGACGTAAAGACAATGGCTTACTCCGGCCGGATCCCGACCGGCGGCATCCCCCGGCCGTTCGCCGTGTCCAACGACGAAAAAACGCTCTACAGCGCCCTCACCGATCTGCATGGGTTCGTGATCGCGGATATTCCCGGGCGCAGAATCATGGAGCGGGTACAGCTGCCGTCGGCGCCGCCGCTGGACTGTCCGCTGGAGCGGAACACGCCCACGCACGGGCTGGCCCTGACACCGGATGGAAAGCAGCTGTGGGTGACCAGCCTTGCCGACGGCGGAGTTTACGTCTATGACCTGGGTACGCGGAAGACGTCAGCCATGATTCACGTCGGCAAGTGTCCCAACTGGATCGCCTTCTCTCCCGATGGCCGCTACTGCGCGGTCAGCAACAGCGATTCGGACGATTGCTCGATCATCGACGCTCGTACCCAGCGCGAGCTGGCGCGCCCGAAGACCGGCAGAGCGCCAAAGCGCGTTCTGATCGTCAACGTGCCCTGACCGCCGTCATCCGTGCGTTTGGCGGTAGCGGACGCCGGAGTGCTTCTTCAGAAACGCCAGCGTCTTTTCGTTGAACTCGTCGACGCTCTCATAGATTGGGGCATGTGAACAGGTTTCAAAGACGACGAGCTCGGAGCCGGTCACGCCGCGGTGGATCTCCTGGGCAAACCGGGACGACGTCAACATGTCATGCCGCCCGAACGTGATTTGAGTTGGGACGCGGATTTTGTCCAGTTGTGCTGCTGCATCGTGGGCGATGACCGCGTTCGAGGTGGCGATGAACGCGTCCACCGGCTGTGCGGGTCTCTGGCGCACGAAGGCGGCCAGCGCGTCGATGTAGCCGGGCCGCTCCGCATACAGTTCCGGCGTGAAACACCAGGGGAAGATGCCGCGGATCACCATCTCCGGAACACTACCCAGCGCCCTGGCAATCAACTGCCAGCCCTCGACGACGGTGGTGAGGTAGAGATCGCTTTTGGTCCATGCACTGTGCAGCGACAGGGTCTTGACGCGATCCGGGTATTTGGAGGCCAGCCACATGCCCGTGGCAGCGCCGAGCGACAGCCCCGCGACGTGCGCTTTCTCAACGCCAAGCGCCTGCATGAATGCCGCGACGTCGTCAGCGAACAGCTCGATCGAGTAAGCGCCGTCTGGTTTGTCCGAATTACCCGCGCCGCGCAGATCGACCGAGATGCAGGTGAAATGTTTCGAGTATTCGGTGACCTGAAAGGCGTAGCAGGCACTATCGGCCGCCAGATACGGAATCAGGATCAGGGGCTCCCCGTCGCCCTGCTGGTCGTAGTTCATGAGAATGTTGTTGGCTCGGACTTGCGGCATACGATCCTCCTGCGGGAGAGTATAGGGCTTGTGAGATGCGGACGACCAGCGAATTTCGAGAACAGATTTGTGACTTTGCTAACGACCGGCCTGGTGTTTTCGGGCTAATTCCGGCTCGTTTAAGGGGACCGGATCGAGGATGAGTTGCCGGTAGCGGGCTGTCGCCGCGTACCTGCGGGCCCCGGCGAACCGGACCTCATCGCCGCTCGCGCGGGCGACCAACTCATAGTCGCCTGATGGAATATCCAGTGTTTGGGAGGCGTTCTGGCCCAGATTGACGGTTTGGGCAACCGGTCCGCTGAGTTGAATCGTGACCCTCGAATGCGTTCGGTTGTCGAGCGTGAGTTTCGCGCTGGCGCCCTCGGGGCCAGGCGGCAGAAGGAGCTCATCGGGAGGAAGCGGCAGGTATTCCTCCCTGCTGGCCTGTGTTGCCGGCGGGGCGTCCGTGCTCGGCGCCGTGTTTGAAGAGGGGCGGGGTTCCAGTCCCGTGGTCGGTTCGACCGGCTTCAGCTTTTGCGCGATGGCTACCGACGCCAGATCGGTTTGCGCGATGGCATAGAGCCGCCTGGCGCGGTAGGTAACCGCGGCATCCAGGGCCCAGACGCAAGCGAGGATGGCGATCGCGACGACAGCACCACACCACGCGAGCAGGGGATGCGAATCGTTTTCTGCGCGGAGGATGAGCACTGGCGGACGCACGACGATGCCTGAAAACAGGATAAACCAAAATTGTTTTAGGCAGTCAGGACGCGTACTGGTTTGCCGCGTCGCGGAGGTGCTGGGCGTCTTGAGAAGATCTTTAAGCGTGCAAGCCAAAGGCATGCACCTGGAGTCTGGACATTCTGCTGAAATGCCGATTGTGGCGCAAGCCTTCGGCTTGCACGTGCAGGCCAAAGGCCTGCTCTACAAAGGTGCGAGCCAATGGCATGGAGTACTTGAGTAGCGAGGCGATGGCGACGCGCCTGGGCCTTCCGGTCCGCAGTCGATCATCTTTGTGCAAGCCAAAGGCATGCACCACTAGAAAATCGGAGCCTTCGCGGCCTGGGGCGATTCAAAATATCGCACCTGCGCCCTGGCCCATGACGCCGCGTACGCCAGATTGAGCGGCAGAGTCCACCACAGCTGGACGGGCGAGCGCCACAGCCGTTTGGCCACGCTGGAAACAGAATAGAAGCGCTGATTGGCGTAACGAAAGCCCGCCAGCAATTCGCCGGTGCTCATCTGCACGGGCTGAAACACCACGTCGGTGCGACCGTTGTATTTGCGCCAGTCGCGGGTCAGGATGCGCCGCTGGCTGTCGAGCCGCCGAAAGAGCGGCGTGCCTGGAAAGGGCGTCAGGATATTGAACGTCGCGTTCTGAACGCCGGTCTGCTCAAGGAAATCGAGCGTAGTTTTGAAAATGTCCGGGGTATCGTGATCGAACCCGAAAACAATTCCGGCCTGTACGGCGATGCCGTGCGCATGCACCCGCGCGATTGCGCTCGCATAATCGTCCACGCGGTTGAACGCCTTTCGAGCCTCGTTCATGCTGGCCTGTGAGACGGATTCGAGCCCAAAAAACAACTGCCTGCACCCACTCCTCGCTGCCGCGTCCAGAAGCTCGTCATCGCGGGCGGCCTGGATGGTGGCCTGGCTGCTCCACCACTTCCGATGGGGTGCGATGGCGCGGAATAAGTCTTTGGCGTATTGTCTGTCGCCGGTCATGTTCTCATCCCAGAAAATAATTCGCTTCCCGCTGAAAGAAGCGTATTCCGCGGCAACTTCGGCAACAGGGCGCCTGCGCAGCCCGCGCCCATACATCACCGGGATGGAGCAGAAATCGCACACGTTCGGACATCCCCTTGTGGCAAAGAGGACCCCGCTGGTCAGGTCTCTTCGGTGAAAGAGCGGTTTGCGCGACATGGGGACGGCAGCCAGAGACTGTGGGCCGGAGCTGCGGTAAACGCGCCGCCAGGTTCCTCTGACGAAAGCATGCAGGAACTCTTCCCAGAGGCCCTCCGCTTCGCCGACGAAAATCACGTCAGCATGTTCCAGCGCCTCCTCGGGCAGCGAGGACACGTGAGGACCGCCCATGGCCACGCATGCTCCCTCGGACCGGAACCGGGCCGCCACGTTGTAGGCGTGATAAGCGCTCGGTGTGTGAAACGTGATGCCTACCACGTCGGGTTTCATGGTCGGGTCGATCGGTTCGGCCTCCTCATCGACGTGAACGACGTCCCAATCGGCAGGAACTCTCGCGGCCAGATACGGCATCGTGATCTGCTGAAAATTCAGGAACCGCGATTTTCGCGCGCGGCGAATCTCATCCGACGATGCGGTAATCAGCAGGAGTTTCGGCATCGAGTTCTGGCGCAGGCCGGCCCGCGCCCTGCATCGGGCGCGCCGTATGGCATAGGTATGTCGCTTTGCGGCGCCGTTCCTCTCGCCGGGATCAGGAGCGCGGCTGCGGGAAGCAGCACGTCAGAATCGGCGTAGCGCCGAGCTGGGGAGTCTTCAGACCACGCCGGCGTGGCGTTTGAGCAGTTGCGGCAGATTCTGCGAAAACGCCGAGCGGGTCATGACCATGTCCGCCCCGGCCTCATGCGCGCGCTGCTTCAGTTCACCCTGAATGTGCGAAAGATAGGCAATGAGGCTTACGGCCTTGGTTTCCGGCTCGGCCTTCAGTTTGGCGATGAGGTCCACCGGCTGCACGGACGCCGCGTTCAGATCGAGGATGATGAGCAGCGGCTTTTCCCTGGCCTTTGCCATGACGTCGTGCTCGGATTTGACGAATTCGGGCGTCAATCCGGCCCGTTTTGCGGCGTCGCCGATCTTGACCGTGAACAACAGATCGTCGACTACAGCCAGAACCCTCTTGTCCTGCTTCGGCATAAGCGCCGTGTCGTGACCCCCTGAAATTAAGCTGCTTTGCAATCGTTCGGAGCGCGAACAAATGGAAGGCTTCTCGTATTTTAGCATCGCCGCAACGGCGCACAGTGCTCCGGCTCACCGTAAAGCGACGTACATCCCTCTCCGCAAGCGCGTCTGATGTATGGCGGACCATAAATGGCGGATCCGGCACCTGCTCCTCAGCCCTGCCCGTTGTCGATCCTGCTGGTGGAGGACAACGTCGCCGATATCCACTGGCTGCGGCTCATGATGTGCGAGGGCGAGTTTCCGCACCGGATCTCGGTGGCGCGTGACGGCGAGGCGGCGCTCAGGGCGCTCCGGGCGGGGGAGCGCCCGGATCTGATCATTCTCGATCTCAACCTGCCAAGGGTCTCCGGAATCGAGGTGCTCGCAGCCATCCGATCCGCCGACCACTGCGCCGACATACCGCTCTGTGTGGCGACCGGCTCCGAACTCGAACGCGATCTGGTTATTCAAAAGTACCGGCTGAATGTCCGCTGCTACCTGATGAAGCCGATCACGCCGGCAGCGTTTGCCGACGCGCTGGAAACGTATGACACACTCCGCCCGTGGGCGGAACTGTGGCGGCGACTCAGCCGTTGAAGGGCAACTCGTTGGTCCACTGAAATCCGCGGCTCACGAGCAGAAAGCGGGAGGGGCCCGTTTCGCGAAGGCGAATCATCACCGGATCATCTGTCACTTGTCGAACAGCTGGATCTGCTCTCTGGGTACAGGCTTTTTGCGCCGGCCTACAGTAAGCGGGCTGCCCACAACTCCCAGCACCTGCATGCCACGCAGGGCGGAACGCGGCACGAACACGCGCTGGTTCTGGTAATCGGGGTCGGGGGGGATGACGCTGAATCCGTGCGGCTCGAGCTGGAGCAAATTATTCGACAGGATACCGTCCATGGCGTCGCCGTCGCGGAAGGTCAGGCGCACCCAGAGGCCTTCCATCTTCGGGCGCGTGGTAAAGGTGCGCAGCTCGCGGCGTGGTTCACCCTGGTCGAAGTCGCGGACGAAGGAGACCAGCTTGACGTCGGGGTAGGGCAGGACGAGCACGCTGCCGCCGGCGCTGAGCAGTTCGAGGCCGCCGTCCTGGAGCCACGTCTGGGGATTCACGAACCCGGTTACCGGCTCGCGATCGAACCGGGAAACGAGGACCTTCTTATTGGTGGAGGCGGCCAGGATGCTCCTCCCGGACGGCGCAGCTACAGTTCTCTTTCAAACAATTTCGCGAATATTGTATCATTGGCCGATGCATCCCGCCGCCGGGTTACGTGCGAGGCTACGTGCGTTCCTGAGCTTCTGCCGGGTGGAGAAGCGTCTTGCGGCGAACACGATCAGCGCCTATTCTGCTGATTTGGAAGGGTTTACACGTTGGGCCGGGGAGTCGGCCGAGGTCACGCCCGAGCTGCTGAGGGCGTGGGTCGATTCGTTGTACGGCTCCGGACTGGCAGTCCGGTCCATTGCCCGGCACATCACCACGCTCCGGAATTTCTACGCGTTCCTACTCCAGGAAGGGGCCGTGGACAGCGATCCGACCGCCGCTCTCACCCTGCCCGGGCAGTGGCAGACGATCCCTAAGTTCATGAATCGCGAAGAGATGGAGCGGCTCCTCGCGGCCCCCGACCCGGCCACGGCGCTGGGCCTGCGGGATCGGGCGATGATCGAGTTTCTATACGCCACCGGACTACGCGTGAGCGAGCTTTGCCGCCTTCATCTCACTGATATTGAAGCGAGTCACGGGATCGTCCGGGTGACGGGCAAAGGAAACAAGCAGCGCCTGGTTCCGGTTGGGCGAGTGGCGCTGCAGGCTGTTGAAGCCTGGCTGAAGGACGGACGAGGCGCGCTGTTAAAAGGCCGCATGAGCCCCTATCTGTTCGTCACCGCAAGAGGAAGCTGTCTGAGCCGGAAGAGTTTCTGGAAGCTACTGGGCGCATACGGCCGCAAGGCCGGGATCGCGCGGGAACTGACCCCGCACGTGATTCGTCACAGCTTCGCCACTCATCTGCTGGAGGGTGGAGCGGACCTGAGGAGCGTGCAAACCATGCTGGGACACGCCGACATCTCCACCACGCAGATCTATACGCACGTGATGAGATCGAGACTGCGCAGCACCATCGACCAGCACCATCCCCGCGCATGAAGCCGCGGACGAAGCAGGCGCGGGAGCGCCGAAGGGCACACTAGACTGCCATGAGCGACTACATGTTCATGCTGGAGAATCACCTGAGCGCGGCTCAGGCGAAGATGCTCTCCGAGATTCAGGCCGCGGCCGCCGACGCCAACGTGGGCCTGTTTCTCACCGGCGGGGCAATGCGCGACATGCTGGGCGGCTTTCCGCTGCGGGAGATCGATTTCACCGTCGAAGGCAACGCGCTGAAGCTGGCGAAGACCGTGGCGGCGAAAACCGGCGCCACGATCACCTCCACCGACGAGCTTCGGAAGATCGCCCACATGGTGTTTCCCGGTGGGGCGCGGACCACTATCGGCATGGCCCGCTCGGAGAAGTATCCGAAACCGGGGGGCAAGCCGCAGGTATCGCCGGCGACCATCTACGAGGACCTGCGCGGCCGCGACTTCACCATCAACGCGATCGCGATCTCGCTTTCACGAGCCTCGCGCGGGTTGCTCGTCGATCCCAATAACGGCATCGGCGATCTGGAGCGGAAAGAGCTGCGCGCCGTCGGCAATTACACTCTGTATGACGATCCCGTTCGCATGCTGCGGCTCATTCGGCTGCGGGCGAGGCTGGGGTTCACCATCGACGAGCGGACCATGAGCCAGTTCCAGAACGCGCTCGAGGCGGAGATGGAGAAGCGCATCGGGCCCGAGGCGTTGATGGACGAGTTGCGGCGGATTGCCGACGAGCCCGATCCCGGCGCCGTGATTCTCGCGCTGGAGCAGGAAAAACTGCTGGGGCTGTATTCTCCCGCGCTGACCGGGCCGAAGCAGAACGTCGCCGGCCTGCAGAAGCTGCACAAGGCGCGGCAGCTGGTTCCATTCGGCGTGGATATCCGGCTGCAGAACCTCGGCCTGTTTTTGAACGTGCTCACGGAGAAGCTGAATCCGAAGGAAAAGCAGGCGCTGATCAAGGCAACGGCGATGCCAAAGGAGGATGTGGAACTGTGGCAGAAGCTGGAGGCGCGGGCGAAGAAGCTGGAATCGGCGGTGAAGTCGCCCAAGCTCCGCAAGCCCTCGCAGGTTTACGCGGTGCTGCATAAAGCCGCCGGAGACGAGGTGCTGTTCCTGCTGGTGCGCTCACAGCAGCGCGTGGTGCAGGACCGGATTCGCAACTACTTCGAGAAGTACCTGCCGGCCTCGCTGGAAGTGACGGATGCCGACGTTCAGGCTGAGGGCGGTGTTCCGGGAACACCGAAGTTCGAGAAGCTGCGGGCGCAGGTGATTGCAAAACGCCTGGATGCCCGGCCGAAGAAGCCGCCAGAGCCGACGCCCGAGGAACTGGCCGCGGCGGCGAATGGCGCGGGCGGTCCGGGTGGTCCGCCGGAAGGGAAGCGGCGCAGTCCCGATCCGGTGCTGGCGGTTTCGGCGCGTCGCCGCGCCCAGGAGCCGGTGGTGACGGGAGCTCGGAAGTAGCGGTTCGAGTCAATCCGCGGCATGCCGGCAGGCGGAAGCGCCTTCTAGAGGCTGAGAGTCCCCCGTGTGCAAGCCAATGGCTTGCACCACAATCGGCAACTCCAGAGGCGGGCTGGGAGCCCGCCGCAGGGCGAGGCCCTGCCCCCCAATCGAGCCGCGCAAGCCAAAGGCTTACACCACAGCAATCGCAATCTAGCCGCTCGCGGCGTTCAGGAAAAAGACACCGACGAGGATCAGGCCAACACCGAAAAACTTCACGCGGGTGAAGGGCTCGCGGAAGAAGATGCGGGACCAGACCAGGGTCCAGATGTAGCCGAGCGCGACGATCGGATACAGAACGCTGAGCTCGCCGCGCGCATTTCCGTACACAAAGAAGACCGACGACACGCAGTAGGCGAGGATGCCGACGCCAAGGCGCCAGTTGGAGGCCAATGCGGCAACCGACATCTGCAGGCGGCCGGCGCCGGCCTTGAGAAATGCCGCGCCGATGGAGCCGATAAACGCGCCGGTAAACACCAGCACCATGGAGGAAAACGGAGTGGCTGTGTGACTCACCGCTTCGCCTTTCCCACTATGGCGACGCCGGTCACGATCAGTGAAATGCCGATGATTTTATAGAGCCCCATGGACTCGTGCATCAGGAAATACGACAGCATGGCCACCCAGACATACGTAAGGGCGATCACCGGGTAGGTGATGGACAGCTCACCGTCTTTCAGCGCGATGACCAGCAGAATGGTGCTGATCCCGTACAGGCTGTAGCCGCAGAACAGGAATTTGTTCGTGACCATGCCGAGAGCCGCAGTGAGCAGGCTGGGATGGGCAAGGTGCGTGGCCCCGGTCTTGATCAGGACCTGCGCGGCGGCGCCGAACAGAGTGCAGCAGAATACGAGCAGCAGCGCCCGCCGCTGCTTGTCCGTTTGATCGATGATGGCGGTCGTCGTGGCCGTGGCGGCGCTCAATTCTCCTCCAATGGTAGACGATAGCCTAATCGGCGGTTTATCGCTCGATCTGCACGAGGCCGCTGCCTGGGGTTTCAAGCGCCGGGGAGCCTTCAGGTTCCAATATCTGCGGGTCGCGGAAGAAGTCGAAGTACGAGATCTGATGCACGCAGGAGACGGTGCAGTACGGGGCGCAGCTCTTCTTGGTCAGGTACTCGCGCCGCACATCGGCCGGGGTATAAGTGGACAGAGGGCGGGCCGGATAGCCGCGCTGCTGCGAGCAGTAGTGAACCAGGCCGTCCTCGCAGATGTACAGATAACGCCCGCCGGCGCGGCAGCGCCAGTCGCTCGCCTGCCCACGGATGATCGCGTCCTGGAAGTAGTTGATCTGCGAGAAATTCGACTTCTCGAATTTCTTCATTTCCAGAAAGACATGCCGCTCCTGCTCGCCCAGCGGCCGCAGCTGGCCGTCGCCGTCGTGAATGATGCCGACGGTCGAGGTGAAGCCCAGCTCGATCGCTCGCCGGCCTACAGTGAGCGCGTCTTCGGCGTTGCGAATGCCGCCTCCCAGGACGGAGTTGATGTTGACGTGGAACAGAGCGTTTTCGGCGAGGATCTGGAGCTTCTTGTCCAGCACCTTCAGGCTTTTCTTGGACACATCGTCGGGCTGCACGTTATCGATGCTGATCTGCATGTGGTCGAGCCCGGCGCGGTTCAGCCGGCGGACGCGATCGGCGGTGAGCAGATAGCCGTTGGTGATCATGCAGGCCAGCGCGCCGTTGCGGCGCACATGGGCGATGAGGTCGTCGAGCTCGGGGTGCAGCAGCGGCTCGCCGCCGCTGAAGGTAATGATGCTGGTGCCCAGTTCGGCCAGCTTGTCCAGCCGCCGGAACATGACGTCTTTTGGCACCGGGGCCGAGTAGTTGTCGTACTCGTTACAGTAGGTGCACGAGAGGTTGCATCGCCGTATGGGAATGATGTGCGCCATCACCGGGTGTTTGGTGGACAGCGCGCCTTTGGCGATCAGTCTCAATTCCCGAAGCCGCCGGCCAAGGGCGTGCCAGTCACGCCGTAACCTGAAGCCAGACTGAGACATAGCTCTAAAATGACTCATTTAACCATATGCCGCGACTGGACGCACCGAAAAACAGGCACACGGAAGCAATTGGATCTGAACGGTGATCCGGCAGGCTTGAGTGCCGTACTTACCCGACTGTAACACGTCCGCTCAGAAGATGCTGGCAGCGCGAGTCGTGTTACGCAGCAAACGGTGTCAACGGGCCGTTACACTCAGAGAAACATGACACGCAGGGAAGTTCTAAGCCTCGGCTGTTTGCTCGGTGTCGTCCCGGCGCTTTTCGGCCAAAGCAGTTCGGAGCCGGTCCCGCTCCCCACCATCGAACAGAAAACAGCGGGCATGACGAAGCTGGACGGGTACTTCCCGCTGTACTGGGATGAGCGGCAGGGCGCGCTGTGGCTGGAGGTCCCGCGCTTCGACGTGGATTTCCTGTATGTAACGGGTCTGGCGACCGGCCTGGGGTCGAACGACATCGGTCTCGATCGCGGTCAGGCGGGCGAATCGGCGATTGTGTCGTTCTACCGAGTCGGGTCGAAGGTGTTCCTGGTCGAGCACAACGAGTCGTTCCGATCCACCAGCCCGAATCCGGCCGAGCGCCGGTCAGTGGAGGACTCGTTCGCGACATCGATCATTCGGGCATCGAAAGTCGCCGCCGAAACGAACGGCCGCGTTCTCGTGCCCGCGAACGATTTCTTCCTGCGCGATGGATACCGGGCTGGCGAGGCACTCAGGCCCGGCCACTATCACGTCGACGAGAATCAAAGCGCGGTGTACATGCCGCGCACCAGGTCGTTTCCCAGGAACACGGAGATCGAAGTCATGCTGACCTTCACCAAAGGCGCGGAGGAAGGCGGAGGCTTCGGCTTCCCGGTGCAGGGTCCGCGGCCGATCGGCGCCGGGGGCGGACGGGCGGCGCCGGTGAACCAGGGGCTCACATCGGGCACGGTGGCGAGCGTCTCGCCCAACGCAGACGCTGTCACGCTGCGCGAGCATTACTCGCTGGTGCAACTGCCCGATGCCGGCTACAAGCCGCGCCGGTTCGATCCCCGATCGGGGTACATTCCGAACGTCTTTGTCGACTACAGCGCGCCTATCGGAGACGACATCGTTCAGCGCTTCATTCTGCGCCATCGGCTGGAGAAGAAAGATCCGAATGCCGCCATCAGCGAGCCGGTCGAGCCGCTCCGGTATTACGTGGATCCCGGCGCGCCCGCCGACGTGCAGAAGGCACTGATCGAGGGCGCCAGCTGGTGGAACCAGGCTTTCGAAGCGGCGGGATTCCGCAACGCTTTCCAGGTTTCGGTGCTGCCTCCCGGCGCCGATCCGATGGACATTCGCTACAACGTCATCAACTGGGTGCATCGCTCCACGCGCGGCTGGAGCATCGGCAACCCGGTGATCGATCCGCGCACCGGCGAAATTCTGAAGGCGACGGTCACGCTCGGTTCGCTCCGCGACCGGCAGGATTTTCTGATCTTCGAAGGACTGCTCTCGCCGTATGTTACTGGCGACGAGCGGCCGGACGTGCTGTACCAGACCGCGTTGGCCCGCATCCGCCAGCTTGCGGCGCATGAAGTCGGCCATACGCTCGGGCTCGAGCACAACTACTACGACAGCACGCGGGGCTGGATCTCGGTCATGGATTATCCACACCCGCGCGAGACCCTGCGCGCCGACGGATCCATCGATCTGTCGAATGCGTATCCGGCGCGAATCGGCGACTGGGATAAGGTCACGATCGACTACGGGTACCGTGAGTTTCCTCGGGGCACGGATGAGCGGCAGGGGCTGACGAAGATTCTCGACAATGCCTGGACCCAGGATCTTCGGTTTATGACGAACCAGGATCTCGGGACGCGCCCGCGGGTCGATCAGTGGTCGAATGGCGTGAATCAGGCCGATGAGCTGGATCGCATGATGAACGTCCGGCGCGCGGCGCTGGACCGCATGGGCGCGCACACCATCCGAAACGGCGCACCGATGGCCACGGTCGAAGAAGCGCTCGTGCCGATCTTCATGTATCACCGCTATGCGGTGGAATCCACTGCTGCAAGCGTCGGCGGCGAGGATTACATTTACGCCATTCGGGGCGACGGCCGCACGCCATGGCAGAGGGAATCGGGGGCCGATCAGCGCCATGCTCTGGACGCGCTGATGCGCACGCTGGCGCCCGCGGAGCTGACCGTGCCGCGGCAG
>DASRCB010000014.1:0-30100 GCA_035653295.1 Bryobacteraceae bacterium | reverse complement strand
GTAGTTGATCTGAACGCCGCAGGGATCGGGCGGCACGGCAGGGTCGGCGGTATTCACCACGTTCACTCGCAGCGTTTCCCCGGCGGTGATACTGATCGCGCCAAACACGGGCATTCCATCCTGGGCCTTCAAAGGTGTCCTCAGCGCGGCGACCGCCGCTGCCGCTAATGCGAATCGAAGAACTACGTTTTGTTGCAGCATGTTTTCCTCCTGCCTATACCAGCGCAACGCGTCGAGAAATCTTTCATGTGAGCAGCGAAACCGTTACTCGCGTTGAGCGCGGGCGCCCGACTGCGTCCCACGAACGACTGCTGCCGCGGTCAACGGGGGACTTTCATGCAAAACGGGACACAACAGCGGATTGCCAACGGACTGGGGTGGTTCAGCATCGGCCTGGGCGCCGGCGAACTGCTGGCCCCCGGGTTCATGGCCAACCTGATTGGGCTCAGGAACCAGACGTCCACGCGCGCTACGCTTCGCGCTTACGGGCTGCGGGAGATCGGAGCCGGGGTCGGCATTCTGACCAACACACGTCCCACGGGATGGCTGTGGGGCCGCGTGGCCGGAGATATCCTGGATCTGGCGTCGCTCGCGGCGGCGATGGCATCGGACAACAATCGCCGTGGGCGCGTGATTGCCGCGACGGCGGCGGTGGCGGGCGTGACGGCGCTCGATGTTTATTGCGGCAGCCAGCTCAGCAGCGGCTCCGGCGGCCCGGTGGAGATTTCGCGATCCATCGCCATCAACCGCTCCGCGGATGAGATCTATCAGTTCTGGCGGCAACTGGACAACCTGCCGCGGTTCATGAGGCATCTCGAATCGGTGCGGCAGACGGGCGGCAGGACGTCGCACTGGACGGCAAAGCTTCCCGGCGGCATGCACCTGGAATGGGATGCGGAAATTACGGCCGACGAACCGGGCCGGCGCATCGCATGGCGCTCGACGGAAGGGTCGGCATTCACCACTTCCGGTGAGGTTCGCTTTGAGCCCGCGACGCAGGGTCACGGGACGCTGGCGCGCGTGCGGATGTCGTATAAGCTGCCGGGCGGCGCGGCGGGGCAGGCGCTGGCGAAGGTTTTTGGCAGCGCGCCGGGCGACTTGCTGTTCCAGAACCTGCGCGATCTGAAACAGGTGCTGGAGACCGGGGAGATTATTCGGTCGGATGCCAGCGTTTACCCGGGCATGCATGCGGCGCAGCCGGTGATGCAGGTTCCCGAAGAGGCTCCTGCGCTGGTGAATGCGTAAGGCGAGAAAGGAACGACACCATGAGAGCAGTCTGCTGGATGGGTAAGAAGGACGTGCGGGTGATGCAGGTCCCCGACCCGAAGATCCTCAATCACGACGACGCGATCGTCAGAATCACTTCCACCGCCATCTGCGGCTCGGACCTGCACCTGTTTAACGGCTTCGTCCCGACCATGGAGAGCGGCGACATTCTGGGCCATGAATTCATGGGCGAGGTAGTGGAAACGGGGCGCAACGTTCGCAATCTGAAGAAAGGCGACCGCGTGGTGGTGCCCTTTCCCATCGCCTGCGGAAAATGCTTCTCCTGCGAGCGCCAGATGTTCTCGGTGTGCGAGAACTCGAATCCCAACGCCATGCTGGCGGAGAAGATGTGGGGCCATTCCATCTCCGGCGTTTTCGGCTACTCGCACCTCACCGGCGGTTTCGCGGGCGGCCAGGCGGAATACGCCCGCGTGCCGTTCGCCGATGTCGGTCCGCTGAAGGTTCCGGAAGGGCTGAGTGACGAACAGGTGCTGTTCCTCTCCGACATCCTGCCCACGGGATACATGGGGGCGGAGATGTGCAACATCCAGCCGGGCGACACGATTGCCGTCTGGGGCTGCGGCCCGGTGGGCCAGTTCGCGATGAAGAGCGCGTTCCTGCTGGGGGCGGAGCGCGTCATTGGCATCGACCGGTTCGATTACCGGCTGAAGCTGGCGCGTGATAAGGTGGGCGCCGAGACGCTCAATTACGAGGAGACGGACGTCCGCGAGGCGCTGAACGAGATGACCGGTGGGCGTGGTCCGGACGCCTGTATCGACGCGGTCGGCCTGGAGGCGCACATGCCGGGGCCGCTGTTTTCCTACGACCGCGCGAAACAGGCCATGATGCTGGAGACAGATCGACCCATCGCGCTGCGGCAGGCGATCATGTCCTGCCGCAATGGAGGTACGGTGTCGGTGATCGGCGTCTATGGCGGCTTTATCGACAAGTTCCCCATGGGCTCGTTCATGAATCGCTCGCTGACCATGAAGACGGGGCAATGCCATGTGCAGCGGTATATGAGGCCGCTGCTGGAGCGCATTACGAAAGGCGAGATCGACCCGAGTTTCGTGATCACGCACCGGCTTCCGCTCGACCAGGCGCCGCAGGGGTACTCGATGTTCGTGAATAAGGAAGACGGCTGCGAGAAGGTAGTCCTGAAGACGCATTAGCGGGCTGGACTCCGGACATTCTGCTGAATGCCGATTGTGGCGCATGCCTTAGGCTTGCGCGTGCAAGCCGAAGGCTTGCCCTACTTCTTCCATCTGGCGGCGAAGAACGACTGCTTGTCGACGTTCGGCTCGACGGCGACATCGAAGAAGCCGATCATCATCTCCTGCCAGCTTTGCTCACCCCAGCGGACCTCGGCCGCGGGGTCCGGATTGCGCGGGTTGTTCGCCGAATTATCGAAATGCGCGGTGAAGATCAGCCGGTCGCCACCGTGCAGCTGGATGGGTTCGGCGAGCTGATAACAGAGCTGCCAGTAAAAGTCGTAGGGCTTGACCCGGAGCAGGGTGCGCACCGGCCCGTCAGACGGAACCAGCTGGTATTCGAATTCGCTGCCGCGCAGGTGCATGTGCGGCAACATATCGAGCAGGAGCGCATCGCGCGGGAGCGTGCCGGTGACCCGCACGCGGTAATCGCGATCGCCGGGCGGGATGACGAATTTGTCACTGCCCATCTGCAGGGTGAGGATGCGCTGGCGCGGCTCCCCATCGTAGAGCGCGATGCCGATACGGGTCTGGTCCTCGCGCGAAACCTCTTTCGAGGTGTAGTGCAGCTGCAGGACGAGGTCGGAGCCGGCGGGAACCTTCTTCGCCATCTCCGGAGGACAAATCATGGCCGCCGCGCCCGGTGTATACACGGCCAGAATGTCAGCCTTCGTGTCGCGGGTTTCCCGGACTGCCTGAGGGTCATTCGCCGGGGGCGCCCACATCACGCCGCGCGGGGCGTCGCGCAGCCACGCCGACCCCTGCTCGCGGACGTACAGCACGGCGTGATGGACCACGCTGCGATCGCTGGGGTGGATCTCGACGGCGCGTACCCAGCGATCGATCGAGAAGTGGGTAGGGATGATGAGGTACTGATAATCGATGACTGCTTTGGCCGGAATGGGGAACGGCCGCGGCATGGTGAAGATTATGTCCGGTTCGATGGCGGTCCAGCCGGACGGCCAGGCAATTGGTTTGGGCGCGCTGGCAGGCGATCCTTCCGGGGCTCCCGCGGTGACCCACTCGTCAATGGTGTTGATCTCGCCGGTTGAGAGCGATGGATCGTTTGAGAAGTGGCCAGCCGTCGGATCGGCGAACCAGGGCGGCATTTTCCGCAGCGTGACGGCCTCACGAATCGCTTTGGCCCAGGGCCGCGCCTGCTCATAATCGAGCAGCGGCATGGGCGCGATTGCACTTGGGCGGTGACAGACCTGGCAGTGCTTTTGAAGGATGCCGGCGACGGCTGGATAGAAGGTTGGCGGCGCCGCACTCGCGGTCAACGCGAACAGAAGTCCGCACGCAACAATACCGACGCTTCGCAACAAAGAGGCAAAGACGGAGAAAACTGTGCGGAAGGGTACAGCGGAGGCCCGGCCGGGCTCAAGCCAGCGGCCGGGCCCTGAACCGTTTAAGGATTCTGGGTAGCAGTGCTATTCGACGAGTTGTTCGTCGTGGTGGTGGTTGTCTCCTTCATCTTCCGATGATGGTGATGCTTTTTCTCCTTCACCTTTGTCGTGGTGGTGGTCGTACTGGCGTTGTTGCTCGACTGCGAGGTCGCTTCTCCGGCTGGAGGCGGCGTCGCGGGCGGCATGTCCTGCGCAATAATCCCCGCAGCGGTCAGTACGGCAGCAAACATTAGCTTCTTCATGGTGGTGCTCCTTCACCCTTTAGACGCCGCTTGGCGGAGCATTACACACCAGCTCCAAGTTATTCATTCTTAATCAATTGGCCATGAATGGGACTATTTCACATTAATGTTTTCCAGGGAATGTGACGAATCTGTATAAGGCTGAGCGATAATGTTCCAGAACGCGTCTGAACGGGGATGGCAGAGTTTTGTGAGCGATCAGCCTGTGCAGATCTTCATCGTTGAAGACAACCTCGGCGACGTGCTTCTTGTAAGGGAAGCTCTGAAGGAATCCTCCCTCAGCTTCGAGCTGCGTCATGCAGCGGACGGTGAAGAGGCAATTCAGGCGATTCATCGCGACCGGATCCGGCCGGATCTGGTTCTTCTCGATATCAATCTTCCGAAGCGCGATGGCTGGGAGGTCCTTACCGAGCTCCGTTCGAATCCCGACACTCGCGCGGTTCCGGTGGTCGTTCTGAGCTCATCGGGAGCGCCGGAAGATCGGGACCGGGCCTCGCGCAACCTGCCCTCGTTGTACATCCAGAAGCCATCGAACCTCGAGGACTTTCTTGCCGTGGGCAGGACCATCGAGGACTTCCTGCGAGAGACCGCCGATCACGCCAGCGCATGACCCGGCGGTATGCGACGGTGCTGCTGCTGGCGGCGCCGCTTGCCGCCGCGCAGCACCTGCACTTCGAGGACGAACACTATTTTTATGACGTGACGTTCGATACCGGGAAGGTATCGGCGGCGCAGATACGTGAGCTGGTAGTCCTGTCGCCATTTCTGCGGGTGCGGGTTGCGGGACCGCACACGTTTGTCGAGACATGGCGTTATGGCGCACCCGAGGACCGGCAGCTGGAGATTCGGCCACTGGAGGCCTGCGACCCCGGAGAGGCGCGGTGCGGAACGGGCGCTGTGGATGCTGCGTTCCTGGCGAATGCGGCCCGGAATCTGGAGCGCGACAAGGCCGAGATCCGCCAGCTGCGTAAAATTTCCGTGCCGAAGCCGCTGAAGCCGGTTCGCGAGTATCTGGCCGATGAGGCGGAGTTTCAGCTGAAGTTGCAGGAGGCGCGGTTCCGGTATTTCAAGAGCCGAGACACTGGGCCGCTGCGGAAGATGATGTGCGAGGTGTGTCCGTGCGCCGGGCCGGAGTCGGTCATCCTCGAGAATCTCCGCACCGCGCCGGCCAGTGATGGGGCCGGCGTCACCAATGACTGGCTCAATCGCACGCTTGGCTGTCACGACGCGCTCACGCGGCGGTATCCGATCGAGGCGTGGAAGGCGTTTACCGTGAGATTTGGGGTGGTCGAGAAGTATGGCGAGAAGCAGGGGCCCTGAAGCCGGCCCGATTATTCGGATGGCTCGTCGATGTCGCGGAGGGGGTTCTCGAAGCGGGTGCAGTGCTTCAGGAACGCGAGGTTCACGTCGCCGATGGGGCCGTTGCGCTGTTTGGCGATGATCAGTTTCGCCAGGCCCTTGAGGTCTTCGCGATCGGGCTTGTAGACCTCTTCCCGCCAGATGAACATGACCAGATCGGCATCCTGCTCAATGGAGCCGGATTCACGCAGGTCGCTAAGCTGGGGGCGATGGTCGCCCTGGCGGGTTTCGGGCGCGCGGCTGAGCTGGGAGAGCACCAGCATGGGCACGCGCAGCTCCTTGGCCATGAGCTTCAGGCCGCGTGAAAGCGAGCTGACCTCCTGGTTGCGGTTCTCGAAACGGCCGCGCCCGCTCATGAGCTGCAGGTAATCGATCACCACCAGACCGAGGCCGTGCTCCGCTTTGAGGCGGCGGAGTTTGGCGTGGACATCCATGAGGTTCACGCCGGAAGTGTCGTCGATGAACAGCGGCGCGCCGGCGAGTTCGGTTGCCGACTGGCGCAGCAGCATGCGCTCGTCCTGGTTCAGGTAACCGGCGCGGAACTTCTGCTGGTCCACGCGTCCGCCGGAGCAGATCATGCGCGTCAGCAGCGACTCCTTCGACATTTCCAGCGAGAACACGGCCACGGTTTTGCGGATTTCCGGGTGCGTGGCCACGTGCTGGGCGATGTTCAGCGCGAGGGCGGTCTTGCCCATGGAAGGACGGGCGGCGAGGATGATCAGCTCGCCTTCATGGAAGCCGCTGGTCATTTCGTTCAGCTTGAGAAACGGCGTGCTCAGGCCGCTGATGCGCTTGCTGGGGTCGAGCAGCGTATTGATGCCGCCGTCGTAGCCGCGGATGATCTGCTCGCAGGTGACCAGCGAATCTCCGGCGCGCGAATCGCCGAGGCCGAGCAGCGTCTCTTCCGCGCCGCCCAGGATCTCTTCCGGCGTGTCCTCGCCGATAAGGCAGCGGTCGATGACCTTTTGCGAGGCGAAGATCAGGCGCCGGAGGGTGGACTTGTCCTTTACGATGCGGATGTAGCTGTCGAGGTTTACGATGTTGGGCAGGCCATCGTCGAGGGAGGAGAGATAGGAGTAGCCGTCGCAGGATTCGAGCTGGCCGTTGCGGCTGAGCTCTTCGGCCACCGTGACCCGGTCGATGCGCTCGCCGCGTTCGTACAACTCCAGCATGCGGAGGAAGATGCGACGATGCTTCTCCAGCATGAAGTCGTCGGCTTCCACCAGGCCGGCCACCTGGATCCAGTTGGCGTCATCGAGCAGGATGGATCCGAGGACGAACCGCTCGGCGTCGACGTTGGCTGGGAGTCCTTTTTCGAGGGCGAAATCTACGGTGGCCATCAGACGACCCGAAAGCTAAGGTATTCCCCTTAGGACGGCGGTAGCAACGGCCGGGCCGCAGAAATCTGTGGCAAACCTGGAAGCGATTGGATAGACGCGGAATCGAGTTTGAGAGTCACGGGATTTCCACAGCTTGTGCACAGAACAGGACCGCCTTGTAATGTTTTACCAAGAACGGGCCCTCTCCGGGGCCGGAGTTCATGAACGGGCGAGAACAGCGGAACGCGTGAGAACGTCGAGCCGCTGCGCGATATTCTGGGATTTCCCTCTATGCTCTCGCGTCTGGCGGCGATCTTTGTGTGCGTTGTGTGGTGCGCGGGCCAGGACGCCACCAACAGTCCCGCGCAGACCCTGCCGGCGGGCGCCGGAATTCCGCCGCTGAAGCAGGTTGTCGTGGTGACCGGCACGTACGAGCCGGTGCCGCTGGAGGAATCGGACCGGGACGTCGAAGTCATCGAGGTGAATCAGGATCGGCTCCTGTTCGATTCACTGGCCGACTATTTGAGGCTCGATTCCTCAGTCGACCTGCGGGAGCGGGCGCCGGGTGGGATTCAGGGCGACCTTTCGATTCGCGGCGGCACGTTCGGGCAGTCGCTGGTCCTGCTGAACGGGATGCGGCTGAACGATCCGCAGTCGGGGCACCACAATATGGACCTGCCCATTCCGCCCGATGTTGTTTCCGAGATGCAGGTGCTGGGCGGGTCGGGCTCGACGCAGTACGGGTCGGACGCAGTGGCGGGGGTGCTCAACATTCTGACGCGCGCGCCGGACGGAATCGAGGTGCGGCTGCGCGGAGCGCTCGGCAACTACGGGATCAACGAAGAGAGCGGATCCGTTTCGGCGGGCAACGCGCGTGTCGGCGAGCAACTCGTCTTCGCGCGGGATCTTTCGACTGGGTTTGAAAATGATCGCGACTATCGCGACTTGTCGCTGGCCTCAATCAGCCATATCTCGTCCGCTCTGGGATTCACGGACGTGCTGCTGGCGCTGAGCGACCGGCCCTTCGGCGCCAACGATTTCTACGGCCCGTACGATTCCTGGGAGCGCACCAAAGGCTGGTTCGCATCCGCGCGGCAGGAGCTCGGGAAGAACACCGAGGTGGACTTCGCTTATCGCCGCCACACCGACCTCTTCGTTCTGTTCCGCGAGAACCCTGCATTTTACACCAATCGGCATGAGGTGGAGGACTGGCAGGGCGCGGTACGCCGGTCGGACGATCTGGGCAGCGCCGGGCAGCTGCATTATGGGGTCGAGATCTACAACGACTCGATTGCCAGCAACAATCTCGGCTACCACGCGCGAACGAATGAAGCCGGTTACGTTTCTTGGGACATGCGCGTGCTGAAGCGGTTTTCGTTCACGGCCGGACTGCGCGACGAGGCCTGGGGCTCGTTCAACAACGAGTTCAGTCCGACGATCGCGGCAGGTTACTGGCTGAGCAGTAAGGTCAAGCTGCGGGCGTCGGGTAGTCACGCGTTTCGGCTTCCCACTTACACTGACCTTTACTATCACGATCCGACGACGGTAGGGTACGCGGGGCTGAAACCGGAGAGGGCGTGGCAGTACGAAGGCGGCGTGGATTGGTTCGTATCGCAGCGGCTGCGCGCTTCGGCGACGGTGTTCCAGAGGCGGGATCGGGACCTGATCGACTACGTGCTGGACCCTTCCACGAACATCTACGTGGCCACGAATTTCGATCGCGTGAACTTCACCGGGTTTGAGGGCAAGCTGGAGTGGCGGCCGCGGCGCGGGCAATCGGTGGCCGTCGAATATACGGGCCTGCGCGGCGTCAACCTGAACGGCGTGGTATCGCGTTATGTGTTCAATTACCCGGTCAACACGGGGGTAGTTGCATGGCAGGGCGGCATCGGCCGGATGCTGGTCGCGCGTACGCGAATTGGTGTGGTGGAGCGGTACGCGGCCGATCCGTACGCTCTTTGGGATGCGTCCGTCGCGCGCGCGAACGGGCGCGTACGGCCGTTTCTGCAGCTGTCGAATATCACCAGCACGGAGTATCAGGAAATCGCCGGGGTGAACATGCCGAAGCGGACCGTTGTGGGTGGAGTCGAGGTCCTGATTCCGAGTAAGTGATCTTATGGATGACAAGGTTGCAGCCGTTGAGGCGATCCGAACCGGTGACGTCGAGGCGCTCGAGCGCATTCTCCAGCAGACGCCCGATCTCGTCAACGCGCGCGTCGACGGTCAGCGCACGCTGCTCCACGTTGCGACGGACTGGCCCGGTCATTTCCCGCGAAATGTGGAAAGCGTACGGACTCTGATCGCGCACGGGGCCGATGTCAACGCGCGCTTTTTGGGCCGGCACTCGGAGACACCCCTGCACTGGGCCGCCAGCTGCAACGATACAGCGGTGCTGGATGTCCTGCTGGATGCCGGCGCCGATATCGAGGCGTCAGGCGGGGTTGTCGGCGGTGGCGCGCCCCTCGCCGATGCCGTAGCCTTTGGGCAGTGGAACGCGGCGCGGCGGCTGGTGGAGCGCGGCGCGAAGACCACTCTGTGGCAGGCGGCCGCGCTCGGTCTCATGTCGCGCGTGCGCGCGTTCTTCGAATCCGATCCCATCCCGCGGGCTGACGAGGTGACGAACGCATTATGGTGCGCCTGCCACGGCGGGCAGCGCGACGCCGCCGAGTATCTTCTCGACCGGGGCGCGGACATCCACTGGATCGGGCACGATGGCCTGACGCCACTTCAGGCGGCGGAGCGTAGTAACGCGAAAGACCTCGTGGAGTGGCTGCGACACTACCGCGCGTGAACGGTAAATCCTTTCGGCGGGCCGGCAGACTACGCTGAGGTATGCGCGAGCCGGCCGTGCTCTCCGTGACAGACCTGTGCAAGACGTACGGGAGCACTGTTGCCGTGGACGGGATTTCGTTCGAGGTTGCGCGCAACGAGATCGTGGGACTGCTGGGACCGAATGGGGCGGGGAAGACGACCACCATCAACATGCTCCTCGGCGTGCTGGAGCCGACCGCGGGGTCGATCCTCATTGCCGGGTTCGACGTGCGGCGGCAGCGCGCCCAGGCCCTCGCGAATACTAACTTCGCCGCCGTTTACGCAGCGCTGCCGGGAAATCTGACCGTCGTCCAGAATCTGCGTGTGTTCGGGATGATTTACGGGGTGCCGCGGCTTGCGGCCCGCATCGAAGCGCTGCTGGAAGAATTCGATCTGCGGCGGTTTCGCGATACGAAATGCGGCGTGCTGTCCTCCGGTGAGCAGACGCGGGTGTCACTCGCCAAGGCCATGCTGAATCAGCCCTGCCTGCTGCTGCTGGACGAGCCCACCGCTTCTCTGGACCCGGCCACTGCGCGCGAGGTGCGGCAGAAGATTCGTGATTTCGCCGCGCGCGGAGCCGGCGGCGTGCTGTGGACGTCGCACAACATGTATGAGGTGCAGGAGGTCTGCCATCGCGTCCTGTTCCTTTCCCGCGGGCGCATTCTGCTGGAAGGCGATCCGCGAACGCTCCCGGCCGAGCACGGCAAAGAGAATCTCGAAGAGCTTTTCATCACCGTCGCTCGTGAGCCGCTGGCGCTGGAGGCGCGGTGAGCAGGCGAATAGCTGCCGTCGTTCTGCGGCAGATCTATCTGCTGCGGGGCAGCGCGGCGCGAATTCTCCCGCTGTTTGCGTGGGTGACCGTGGACATGGTGCTGTGGGGCTTCATGACGCGTTATCTCAACAGCGTGGCCTCGCCGGGATTCAATTTTGTCCCGGCGCTGCTGGGGTCGGTGCTTCTCTGGGATTTCGAAGCGCGGGTCATGCAGGGTGTGACCACGGCCTTCTTCGAAGACGTGTGGTCGCGCAATTTTCTGAATATGTTCGCAACGCCATTGTCCATCTCGGAATACGTTTGCGGGCTGGTGTTGACCAGCATCGGAACCAGCGCGGTGGGTCTGCTGGTGATGGTGGTGCTCGCCACTTTGGTGTTCGGCCTGTCCTTTGCCGCCTATGGCCTAACCCTGATTCCGTTCCTGCTGGTGTTGTTCCTGTTCGGAGTGGCGCTGGGAATCCTGGGCAGTTCGCTGGTGCTGCGGCTTGGCCCGGCGGCGGAATGGTTCGTCTGGCCGATCCCGGCGCTCATCTCGCCATTCGCCGGCGTGTTCTATCCGTTGGCGACTCTGCCGCGGTGGATGCAGGTGGTGGGGCACGCGCTTCCGCCGGCCTACGTGTTCGAGAACCTGCGCGCCCTGGTGAAAGCTCGCAGCGCGTCGGGCGGGGCGCTCACGATCGGCATGCTGCTGGCGTGTGCCTATGTGGCGCTGGCCGGCTGGACATTCGCCCGAGTCTATCGGCGGGCGGTACGCACGGGATTGCTGGCGCGGTACAGCGCGGAAAGCGTAAGTTAGCGGCCGATTGTGGTGCGAGCCTTTGGCTTGCACTAGAAATCGCAGGCGTCCTTGAGCGTTCAATCCCGCGCCGCGTTTCAGCGCCGACTTGCATTGGACCTTGTCCTGAGATGCCGATTGTAGTGCGAGCCTTTGGCTTGCACGGCGACTCGCTCGATGGGGGGCAGGGCCCCGCCCTGCGGCGGGCTCTCAGCCCGCCTGGTGCGCTTGCACTACAAATCCCGAGCTTCGTCCTTACCTGCCCAGCCATGTCGCGAGCGCGTACACCACAGGCATGGCGAACAGGGTGCTGTCCACGCGATCGAGCCACCCTCCATGACCGGGTAACAGAGTGCCGCTGTCCTTCAATCCCGCCCCGCGCTTCAGCGCCGACTCGCACAGGTCTCCAAACTGGCCCGCGATATTGCCGGCGCCGCCTGCCACCAGACCTGCCCACAGCGGGACCGACGGTAACGCCCGCGGGATGAACAGCGCCGCGAACGCCAGCGACGCGAGCACCGAGGCGATGGCGCCTTCCCACGATTTCTTCGGACTGACAACCGGGGCCAGCCGATGGCGTCCGATAGCGCGGCCCACGTAATACGCGGCGATATCTCCGGCCCAGTTCAGCGCCACGGCGAACAGCAGCCACCACGGATTCAGCGTTCGGAGTTCCAGCGCGAAATGCCAGCAGCCGAACACGTACGCGAGCCCCAGCAGCAGCGCGCCCGCCCAGGGCAGGCAATCGCTCATATCGTTAAATCGCAGCGCCAGAGCGAGCGTGAGCAGCGCGACCACGACCACAAAGATCAGCTCGATGCGCGGCGCGAAGAGCACGGCAATGCCGACCGCATACGCGAACGGGCCGGGCTTCGCGACAGCATGCTGATCGACGATGCCCTCGTACTCGTAGAAGCACAGCAGGGCCAGGGTGGCGAGCACCGCGACGAATACCCAGTAATTCGCCCAGAGAATCACCCAGACGATGAAGGGCAGCAGGACAAGCGCGGTAACAACGCGCTTCATCGTGTGTTGCCGAGCGCTCCCGCGTACTCCACGGCTGGTGTGCGCGCCGGGCTCAGGCCGCCGAACCGCCGCTCGCGCCGCTGGAAATCGAGCACCGCTTCCAGCAGGTCGGTACGGCCGAAATCGGGCCACAGCGTCTCGGTCACATACAGCTCCGCGTAAGCGATCTGCCACAGCAGGAAATTACTGATGCGCATCTCGCCGGAGGTGCGGATCAGCAGGTCCGGATCGGGCAGGCCGGCGGTGTAGAGATTCCTGGAGATGGTCTCCTCGTCGACGCGCAGTGCATCCAACCGGCCCTCGGCGCGCGCTCGCTCGATGATTGCGTTGACGGCGTCGGTCAGCTCGGCGCGGCCGCTGTAATTGATCGCGACGTTTAGCCGCATGCCGGGATTCGCCGCCGTGCTCTCCATCGCCGATTCCAGCTCACGGCGGACAATGGGCGGCAGTTCGTCCAGCCGCCCGACGGCGGTCAGGCGAATCCCGTTGCGATGGATTTCAGGGAGCTCGCGTTTCAGATAGACGCGCAGCAGCCGCCACAAAGTGTGAACTTCGCCGGCCGGCCGCTTCCAGTTCTCGGTCGAAAAGGCATACAGCGTCAGCGCCCGAATGCCCAGCCGCGCCGAAGTGTCCACCACGGTACGGACCGAGTCCATGCCCGCCCGATGTCCCGCCACCCGGGGCAGTCCGCGCTTGCGGGCCCAGCGGCCATTGCCGTCCATGATGATCGCGATGTGTGCCGGAACCCGTTCGGGATCAACAGCCTGCGCGAGGGACCATTCCTTCGCACCGGGCTTTAGTACTTCGAAAAGACGCGTCATTTCGACGTAAGCTTTATCGTACAACGCCAGCAGGCCCGGCGAAGAGAATGTAAAATGCTCCCTGACGACAATGACGACGGAGGAACGCTTCGACCGCCTCGAGCGTGTCGTCGCTGGTCTTGCGGAAGAGCGCCGGAAGGATCGTGAGGAGTTCCGCCAACTCTGGCGCGACACTCAGGTGCAGATTAATGACGTTTCGCGCAGATTGGGCGATCTGACGCTTCGGCTCGCGGAGACAAATGCGACTATAGATCGCCTCGCTGAGGAGTCGCGGCGGATGGGCGAGGAGTTCCGGGAGGCGGACCGTCGCCTGAGCGAGCGCATCGATACTCTGGTGTCCTCGTTCGGTGACTTCATCCGCCGGCTCGGTGAAGCGCGAACGTAAGCGGTCCTCAGCTCCCCCATGCCCGCCCGGTGTCCCGCCACGCGCGGCCGTCCGCGCTTGAGGGCCGCGGCCATTGCCGTCCATGATCATCGCGATGTGTGCGGGAACCCGTTCGGGATCAACAGCCTGCGCGAGAGACCATTCCTTGGCGCCGGGCTTCAGTACGGCAACGGGGGCGTCAGCCGTCCCGCATCGGCGAATGAGCCGGACGCGCGCGGCCGAACTGTGGTACATTGGTATGTCTTTGAAGGTCCGCTGATTATCGCATCGTCCGCATCGTCCGGTCCACCCGCCGCTGTCCGATTGTGCCTGATTCGCTGCTCTGCAAATTCAGAAAGAACAGAAAAACTTGAAAAACATCTTTGTAGGTAATCTCAATTTCGGAACGACGGAAGATACGCTTCGTTCCATGTTCGATTCGTACGGCGCCGTCGACCGCGTCAACATCATCACCGATCGCGATACCGGCCATGCGCGTGGATTCGCCTTCGTCGAGATGAGCGTCGATGCCGAAGCCAACGCCGCCATCAACGGCCTCAATGGCCGGGAAGTCGACGGCCGGGCGCTGAACGTCAATGAGGCGCGCCCGAAGCCCGAGCGCGGGTTCGGCGGCGGAAACCGCGGCGGCGGACGCGGCCGCTGGTAGATTCGTAAAGCGCAACAAGGGGGCGCGAGCCGATCGCGCTCCCACAGCCCAAAACATAAAGGATCAATTTGCCTAAAGAAGATGCAATTGAAGTAACAGGTAAGGTCGTCGAAAAGTTCAAGGCCGGCATGTTCGCGGTCGAACTTGACGCCGGTAAGTCCGTGCTGGCCACCATGGCCGGCAGACTCCGCCGCAATCGGATCAAAGTGATGAATGGCGACCGGGTCTCGCTGGAGCTCTCGCCATACGACCTCACCCGGGGCCGCATCACTTACCGGCACAAATAAGCGCCGGGCGCCGTCTCATTCCAGCGGCTCGGTAGCCTTCAGCACCTGGTCGGCTTTCACCTCCCGCAGCAGCTGCTTTACGCCGCTCGGCCAGGTGATCTCCACCGTCTTCGCCATACGTGCGGCGCCGAGCCCGAAGTGTACGCGGTCATCGCTCGATGAGCTGAACCCCACGCTGGTGGTGGCGTGATTCCACTGTGCGGCTCCGGTCTCCGGGACGACGCGCACCTTCGCTCCCAGGCCTTCGCGGTTACTCTTCGTCCCTTGCAGCTTCAGCGTGAGCCAGTGATTCCCGCCCGGCGAGCGGTTCATCCACAGCTCAGCCGGGGCGTTCAATGACGTCACCACGACATCGATTTTGCCGTCGTTGTTGAAGTCTCCGAACGCTGCGCCGCGGTGCTGCTCCAGAGCCGCGTGCAGCCCCGCCGCCTCGCTCACGTCCGCGAACCGCTTCCCGTTCACGTTTCGAAGCACGAGGTTGGGGATCTTCGTCGGCAGCCGGTCGACCAGCTCCTCGTTATCGAGAATCGAGCCGCCGGCGGCGAACAGATCCTTCAGTCCGTCGTTGTCGAAGTCGTAAATGCCCGCGCCCCATGCGGTAGTGCGTCCCGTGGCGCGGGCGACACCCCACGGCTCGGTCACGTCATTGAAATCGTGACCGGCGTTCTGGAACAGCGGAAACGTATCGTTGATCATGGCCACGACCCAGATGTCGGGCCGGCCGTCGTTGTCAATATCGCGAAAATCAGCGCCCATGCCGGCAATCGATTTTCCCGAATCGTTGTATGCCACGCCCGCGGTGACCCCGACTTCCGTAAACGTCCCGTTGCGATTGTTGTGGAACAGGAAATTCCGGTACGTGTCGTTGGACACGAACACATCGGTGTAACCGTCGTTGTCGTAATCGGCGAAGTTTACGGCCATGCCCTTGCCGACCGATTTCCCGATGCCCGACTTCTCCGAGACATCGCTGAACGTGCCGTCGCCATTGTTGTGGAACAGCATGTTCGGCTCGCCTTGGAACACGTTGGGATTGCAGTAGGCGCGCACTTCGCCGGTGTTGCATTTCGGCTCGTGATTCAAGTCCCAGCGAATGTAATTGGAGACGAACAGGTCCAACCGGCCGTCGTTGTCGTAGTCAAACCAGCCGGCGCTGATGGAGAATGTCTTGCCCAGCTTCGGATCCATCCCCGCCACGCCCGCCTTCGCCGTTACGTCCGTGAAAGTGCCGTCGCCGTTGTTGTGCAGAAGCTGATTGGCGTTCACGCCGGCGATGTAGAGGTCCACCCAGCCGTCGTTATCGTAGTCGCCCGCGGCTACGCCCATGCCGTAAGCAATGCCTTTCACCCCCGCCTTTTCGGTCACGTCGGTAAAAGTGCCGTCGCCGTTGTTGCGGTAGAGCCGATTCCAGTAGCGCGGATCGCTCTTGTCCATCTGCGGCAGCTTCGCGCCGTTCACGCAGTAGATATCCGGAAGGCCGTCGTTGTTGTAGTCGAAGACGGCGACTCCGGCGATCATGGTCTCCGGCTGATGTTTCTCCGGCGTGTCGCTGTTGTCCAGGACGAATCTCAGACCCGACTTCGCCGCCGTGTTTTCGAACAGGATGGCGGGCGCCGCAGCGCCGGCAGCCACTGCCAGGGCCGCGGCAGTGAGGAAAAGACAAACCAGCGTCTTCTTCACTTCGACGGCTCGTCCACCTTAAGAATCTGATCGCACCTGACGTTCTTCAGCGTCTGGACGGCGCCGCTGGGCCAGCGGATCTCCAGTGAGGAGATCGCAGTTTCCGCGCCGACCCCAAAGTGCACCCGCTTGTCGCTGGAGGACATGAATCCGACGCTGGTAGTCACATGGTTGTACAGGGTGCGGCCGGACCCGGTAGTCAGCTTCATTTCCGCGCCGATCGCGTCGCGGTTGCTGCGATGTCCTGTCGCATCCACCAGCAGCCAGTGACTGCCGTTATCCGCCGAGTTCAGCATGATGCGCGGCTTGCTCATCAGCGAGGTCACTACCAGGTCCATGAACCCGTCGTTATTCAGGTCCGCGAACGCCGAGCCGCGCTGGTATCCTTTTCGGAAGAAATCGGGGCCCAGCTGATCGGAGACATCGCTGAACGATTTCCCGTCCATGTTTTCGAACATCGAGTCGTGCTGCTCGGCCGTGGGCGCCATGTTATCGACGTCGCCGTTCGCGCTGTAAATATCTTTCCAGCCGTCGTTGTTGTAATCGATAAATCCGTTGCTCCAGCCGGAGCTGGGCGAACTCATGCGCGCGATGCGCGTGATGCCGGAAACATAGCGAAACGACTTTCCGCCCTCGTTCCGGAACAGGGCCCAGATCTGGCCCATCAGGTTGTTGTAGAAGATGTCCGGCCAGCCGTCGTTGTCGTAGTCTTTCGCGTCCGTGCCCATCGCCGATACGGTGCTGCCCGCCTCGTCATAAGCCACGCCGTAGTAGAACCCGTCTTCCTTGAATTTGCCGTTCTTCTGGTTGATGTACAGGAAATTGCGAACCGTGTCGTTGGCCACGAATACGTCCTGGTAGCCATCGCGGTTGAAGTCGGCAATGTCGATGCCCATGCCCTTTCCCAAATCCTTCCCAAAGCCCGCCTCGTCGGTGACATCTTTGAATTTCCCGTGCCCGAGGTTGTGATACAGGCGATGCGGCACGCTGGGATAGACCTGCGGGTTGCAGTAGTAATCCTTCCCGTTCTGCTGGCACCGGATGTCCTTCTCCGGCGTCCACGTCGTGTAATTGGAGACGGTCAGATCGAGCAGGCCATCGTTGTCGTAGTCGAACCACGCCGCGGCGACACTAAGCACGTCCTTCGGCTTGGGGCCGAGGCCCGACTGGTCGGTGACATCGGTGAATGTGCCGTCGCCATTATTGTGGTACAGGGTGTTCTTGCCGGCATTGCAGATGAACAGGTCCACGTAGCCGTCATTGTCGTAGTCGCCCGCCGCGACTCCGAAGTTGAAGTCCAGGTTCTCGCCCGTGAGATGCGCCTTCGCGGTCACGTCCTCGAACGTGCCGTCGCCCTTGTTGTGCAGCAGGCAGTTGTAGAAGGACGGGTCGGTCTTCTTCAACTCCGGCAGCTTCGCGCCATTGGTGAAGAACAGGTCGATTTTGCCGTCGTTGTCGTAATCGAAGGCGGCGATGCCGCCGCACATGGGCTGCGGGAAATATTTGCGCCCGCCGTGATAGTCGTTGTTGCTGATATAGCTGAAGTTCGATTTTCCGGCGATATCGGTGAAGCGCGGCCGATTCGCCGCCCCGGATTCGAGGGCCGCCGCGCCGCCGGCCAGAAGCATGACCGCGATCGCCGCGGAGCCAGTGATCGAAACCTGCATCGGGACTTAAACCCAGTATCGGCTACCCGGAAGCGCCGGCCCCGGCGTTGGCCGCCCGGAACATCGGCCCGCCGCGATAGGCAGGAAAGCCGAATCCGTGGATGAACACCATGTCGATGTCCACGGGGCGCAGCGCGTTCCCTTCCTTCAGAATCAGCGCGCCTTCTCTGGCCATCGGCGACAGCACCCGATCGACAATCTCTTCGGGCGACAGGCGGGCTGACCCGGTACGGTGCTGCTCGATAATTTTCATGGCCTCCGGATCGGGATGCGGGCGGCGATTCTCGTCGTAGCGATACCACCCGGAGCCGGATTTCTGTCCGCGGCGGCCGGCCTCCAGCAGCCGATCCTCAATACGTTCTTCCGGCGGCAGCGTGCCCCGGCGGGAGAGTTCGGCGCGGATATCCCGGCAGACATCGAGGCCGATGAGGTCGTCGGTGGCCAGTGGTCCCATGGCCATTCCGAAATCGTAAAGCGCGCTGTCCACCTCCTCCGGCGCCGCGCCCTCCGCGACCAGCCGCTCGGCCTCACGCTGGCCGGCGAAGTAGACGCGATTGGCGATAAAGCCGGCGCAGTTGCCCGCCAGTACGGCGATTTTGCCGAGGCGTTTGCCGGTGGCCATCACGGTCATGAGCGTGGAGTCGGAAGTGGCGCGCCCGCGCACCACCTCGAGCATGCGCATGATGTTCGCCGGGCTGAAAAAATGCATGCCGATCACGCTCGCCGGGCGTGAGGTGACGGCGGCGATCTCATCGATATCCAGCGTCGAGGTGTTGGTGGCGAGAATCGCGTCCGCGCGCGCCGCACGATCGAGTTCCCGGAACACGGTACGCTTCACGTCCAGATTCTCGAACACAGCTTCGATGACCAGATCGGCTTCCTTCAGGCGGTCGTAGGACAGTATCGGCGTGATGAGCGCGATGCGCCGATCGGCATCCTCCTGGGACATGCGCCCTTTGGCCACTCCGGCAGTATAGTTGCGGCGAATGGTATTCATGCCCCGGTCGAGTGCGGCCTGGTCGGCCTCGCGGAGCAGGACAGGGATGCCGGCGTTGGCCAGAGCCATGGCGATCCCGCTGCCCATGGTGCCGGCCCCGATTACTGCCGCGGTGCGCACCGGCAGCACGGGAGCATCCTTCGCGAACGGAATACGCGCCACTTCCCGCTCGCCGAAGAACGCGTAAATCAGCGCTTTCGCCTGAGGCGAGAAGAGAGCCTTGCGGAACAGCTCCGATTCATGCGCCAGCGCCTCGGCGAACGGCAGCCGAGTTCCTGCTTCGATGGCCTCGATGGCCATCAGCGGCGCGGCCTGATTGCGGCTGTTCTTCGCCGCGTTGCGGCGCGCGGCTTCGAAGACGGCGGGATCGACGGAGGCGAGCTCCCGATCGCGCGTGGGCCGGGGGCCATCGGCGATGCGCGCGCGGGCGTACGATACAGCGGCTTCGCGCAGATCGCCCTCAACGATTTCGTCGATAATGCCGAGACGGTGCGCCTCGGCGGCGGAACGGGGCGCCCCGCTGGCGCACATGGCCAGCGCTTCGTGAACTCCGGCGAGTCGCGGCAGACGCTGCGTGCCCCCGGCGCCGGGGATGAGCCCGATCTTCACTTCCGGCTGGCCGACCTGCGCCGTCGCGGCGGCAACGCGGTAATGACAGGCCATTGCCGTTTCCAGTCCGCCGCCGAGAGCGCTGCCATGGATCGCGGCTACCACCGGTTTGGAGCAGTTCTCGATGCGGTTGAGCAGAGGATTGAGTCTGGGGTCCCCGCTGCCGCCCTTTTCGATCATGGTCTGGAATTCGCGAATGTCGGCGCCGGCGATGAAATTCCGGCCGGCCCCGATCAGAACCGCCGCCTTGGTCGCGGGATCGCTTTCGATTTGCTCCAGCGCATTCTCGAGCGCCTGAATGAGCGCTGCCCCGAGTGCATTTACGGGCGGGTTGTCGATGGTGACGACGGCAACGTCGCCGTCGCGGGAAACTGCGGCCAGGTCGCTCATTGCGACCACGATTGTATCGCCCGAGCTTCGCGCCTAATCGAAGTCGAAGGGGCGCTTCGGCGGCGGCGCGTCGGGCGAGTCCTGCGCCTGTTTCAGCAGTTCGTCGAACTTGCGGGCCAGCACGTCCTGGTGCGTCTTGTGCTCCTCGAAGGACTTGCGAAACACCTCGGCGCGGCGCGCTTCTTCGCCCTTAAGCCGCTGGACGGCGGCGGCCATGTCCTCGACGGCGACGGGCTTTTTCACCTCTTCGTGGCTGATCACCGCTCTGAGCTCCGGATCGATACGCAGAGTCGCCTCGCAGCAGGGGCATTTCACCTCGATGAGGGCGGCCTTTTGTTTCGCCATAGGAGCATGGTAACGCGAAGTTCCGGCGGCGGTACCCGGCGCATTCCCGTTCCAGGGTGATTTCCCTGGAGAAATCGGTACTAAGGTCCAGTTGTTGCCGGAACCCGGTATTCCGAAAGATATACAGAGGAGAGTGACATCTATGCTTCGCGGTCTGACGATTTGCCCGGATGTCGAGCTCTGTGACCGTTTAACGGTGGCGCTGAGCGAGCTTGGGCTGATCCATGTGACGAAATCCCTTGACCGGTATCCCAACGGCCATGAACTAATGCGCTATGTGCGCGCGCATGCGCCGCACGTGGTTTTCCTGAGCACCGAATCCATGGGCCGGGCGATGGAGATCATGCGCGAGCTGGAAGCCAAAATGCCTGGCTTTCAGGTGGTCGCGGTCAGTCGCGTGTGCGATCCGGAAAC
The DNA here is from genome assembly GCA_035653295.1 of Bryobacteraceae bacterium. GTDB lineage: Bacteria > Acidobacteriota > Terriglobia > Bryobacterales > Bryobacteraceae > DASRCB01. The sequence continues at coordinate 9,672 of DASRCB010000014.1, read as the reverse complement.
ACTCCTGGAGTGCATGCGAGCGGGCATTCGCGAGTTTACGTCTCCTCCGTTCGATCGCGGCGCGCTGGAGCAGATTCTGGAACGGATCCGGAGCGCGGCCGAGCAGAAGCCGCTGTCCATCGAAACCACGGACCAGGTGTTCTCGTTCCTGCCCTCGAAGGCTGGTGTGGGCACCTCCACCATCGCGCTGAACGCGGCCATAGCCATGGCGCACCAGCCGGACACCAGCGTGCTGTTGTCCGACTTCGATCTGAATTCGGGAATGATTCGCTTCATGCTGAAGCTGGACAACCAGTATTCGGTGACCGACGCGGCCGAACACGCCTTCGATGTGGACGAGAACCTGTGGCCGCAGCTGGTAACCAGCGTGGACAAGCTCGACGTGCTGCATGCCGGCCGCCTGAATCCGGACCTGCGCCTCGAAGGCAACCAGATCCGGCATCTGATCGAATTCATGCGCCGAAACTATCGCGCGCTGTGCTTCGATCTGTCCGGCAATCTGGAGCGTTATTCGCTGGAGATCATGCACGAGTCGAAGAAGGTGCTGCTGGTGTGCACGCCGGAAATCCCCTCGCTGCATCTGGCCCGGGAGAAATACGCCTACCTCCAGAAGCTGGATCTGGGCGATCGCGTCGCCGTGCTGCTGAATCGCTGCCAGAAACGGCCCATGATTACGCCCGATCAGATCGAGGATCTGCTGGGCCTGCCGGTCTTCATGACCTTCCCCAACGACTATCACGGGGTGCAGCGCGCGCTCACGCTCGGCCGGTGGGTAGAACCGAACTCAGAGCTCGGTAAGCAGTTCTATCATCTCTCGCAGACGCTGCTGGAGCGCAAATCCGCACCGCCGGCGAACATGGACCCGAGGAAGAAGTTCATCGAGTATTTCTCGATTATCCCCGGCCGCTACGGCGCGCTGACCGAGACGCCGAAGAAGACGGCGAGCTGATTACCCCGCCTCGCCGTTCTAGTGTCCTGCTTCTGAATTAGCTCTACCGCGCTGCACCTTCCTGAGGATCGCAGAGGCTTTGGTTGTCCACATGAATGGCTTGGGGTTCTTGTTCCTGTGGCGGACGTAATCAACAATGGCACGGTTGAGTTCCGGCACGCTGCGAAACGTGCCGCGGCGGATGCGGCGCTCGGTGATTTCTGCAAAGAACCTCTCGACGAGGTTCAGCCAGGATGCGCTGGTCGGCGTGAAATGCAGGTGATAACGAGGTCGTCCTTCAAGCCATTGGCGGACAACGTCATGAGTATGCGTGCCGTAATTGTCCAGAACGATGTGGATGTCCAAGTCAGCTGGGACAGTGCGGTCAATGCGCCGCAGAAATCGCAGGAACTCCTGATGTCGATGACGCGGCTGGCATTCGGCAATCACATTGCCATCAATGAGATTCAGCGCCGCAAAAAGCGTGGTCGTGCCGTATCGTTTGTAGTCGTGCGTTTGGCGCTCAGGAATCCCCGGCCGCAGCGGCAGCAGGGGCTGGGTGCGATCCAGCGCCTGGATCTGGCTCTTCTCGTCAACACACAGCACCAGCGCCTTATCCGGCGGATTCATGTAAAGACCAACAACATCCCGAACCTTGTCTGCAAAATTCGGATCGCGGCTGAACTTAAACGTTTCGACCCGATGCGGCTGCAGGCGATGCGTCTTCCAAATCCGGTACACGGTGGTGTCACTGACGCCCTGAGCCGCGGCCATCGAGCGTGTGCTCCAGTGCGTGGCCTGTGCCGGCTTCGTCTCCAGCGTGGCTTGCACAATCGACGCTTCCTTCTCGGGGCTGATCGTCTTCTTCCGGCCGCTTCGCGGTGCGTCGTCAAGAATACCTTCCAGACCACGCTCGCAATACCGAGCCCGCCACTTCAGAACTGAAGTTTTTGTCGTTTGCAGCGATCGAGCCAGCTGTCCGTTCGATATGCCCGCAGCAGCGCCGAGCACGATCCTTATCCGAAACGCGACCTTCTGCGGGGTGCTGCCGCTGCGCAGAAACCCATCCATCAGGTCGCGGTCCTGCTTACTAACAGTGAGCGCCGGGGCTGTTTCGGACATAAGCAGACCCAGGATAAACCGGTTCTGTTGCCCAGTCCAGGAAATTCAGAAGCAGGACACTAGCGCGGCCTGGGCGGTGTTGCAGTGGATGGCTACGGTATCGGCGGTGTTCCAGGCGTATCCGCCGGCGAGCGTGATCGCCACCGGAATGCCGCGCTGGACCGCTGAACCGAGCACCATTGCATCGCGCGCCTTCAGACCGCTCTCCGTGAGCGCCAGGCCGCCGAGCTGGTCCTCTCGATACGGATCTGCGCCGGCGATATACATGATGAGGTCGGGGCGGAACTCCGCGAAACCCGAGGCCAGCGCGTCGCGCAGCTTTTCCAGATACTCCGTGTCGCCCACGCCATCGGGGAGGTCCACATCGATGTCGGATGGCGGCTTCTCGCTGGGATAGTTGTTGAGCTGGTGCAGCGAGATGGTGAACACCGTCGTATCGGTGGCGAAGAGGCTGGCTGTTCCGTTGCCCTGGTGGACATCGCAGTCGACCACCATGGCGCGCTCGATCTGGCCGTCGGTCTGCAGCCGGCGGATGGCTACGGCAACATCGTGGATCGCGCAGAAACCCTCGCCGTGCTCGCGGAAGGCGTGATGGAATCCGCCGCCAATGTTGTAGCTGACGCGGTCCCTCAGAGCGTTCCGCGCCGCGCGGATCGATCCGCCGGCCGCCAGCCAGAACGCGTCCACCATGGGCCGGGAATACGGAATCTCCAGACGCAGTAACTCCACGTAGCTCAGGGTTCCGTCTTTCAGGCGCTGCACCCAGCCGGGGTCGTGCACCAGCAGGATGTCTTCGTCAGTGGCCGCCTCCGGCCGGTCGAAATCCGATTCGTCGGCGAAGTGCTGCCGCAGGAACTGCTCGCGAATGAGTGCGTACTTCTTCGATGGAAATACGTGCTCGCCAAGGTTGAGGTCGTAACCAGGGTGATAAACCAGCTTGAAGGGAAGGAGCCCCATGCCGTCAGGAGAAGATGCGGTCCCAGCTCTTTTCGCCGTCCCACTCCGGCGTGGGCGCGAAGTACCCGGGCTCGAGCAGGTGCTGCTTCATGACGTCGTCGTTGAGAGTTACCCCGAGTCCGGGCTTCTCCGGAACGGTGATAAATCCCCGATTCGCGATCGGCTTCTCGACCCCTTCCACCAGATCGTTCCACCAGGGAACTTCGACGGAATGGTTCTCCAGTACGAGGAAATTCTGCGTGGCGGCGGCGCAGTGTGCGCTGGCCATGCAGGAAACCGGCGTGCCGGCGAAGTGCATGGCCATGCCGACCCCGTAATCCTGCGCCATATCGCCGATGCGCTTCGTTTCAAGGATGCCGCCGGCGGTAGCGAGGTCGGGGTGGATCAGATCGACCGCATGATTCTTACAGAGCGGCTCGAACCCATCGCGGAGATAGATGTCTTCGCCGGTGAGCGTCGGCACGTCTAACTCACTGGTGATCTCCTTCCACAGGTCGGTGTAATACCAGGGGATCATGTCTTCGAGCCACGCCGGGTTGTATTTCTGCAGGCCCTTGCCGAGGCGGATGCAGGAGTTGACGTCGATATGGCCGAAGTGGTCCATGGAGAGGGGCACGTCCATGCCCACGATCTCGCGCACCGCGGCGACATAATCGGCCATGGCGGCGACGCCTTTGTCGGTGATCTGGACACCAGTGAAGGGGTGCTGCACCTGCACCACGTCGCGCGTCGGGTCCATGCCGAGGGGGCGGACGATCATGCCCGGCTTGTCCTGAATCATGTCGATGCCGAGGTCCATCTTCAGCCACGTGAAGCCCTGGTCCACGCGGCCCTTCAGACGGCGGCCGTAAATTTGCGGGTCGTGGGATTCGACGGTATCGGCGTAGCAGCGGATGCGGTCGCGGTATCGGCCTCCGATCATCTGATACACGGGAACGTTGTAGGCCTTGCCGGCGAGGTCCCACAGCGCCATCTCGATACCGCAGACGCCGCCACCCTGGCGGGCCGGTCCGCCGAACTGGCGTATCTTACGGAAGATCTTCTCGACATTGCACGGGTTTTCACCCACGATGCGGCTCTTCAGCATCAGGGCGTAGGTCTTGCTGGCCCCGTCGCGCACTTCACCCAGTCCGTAAATGCCCTGGTTGGTGTCGAGGCGCAGGATCGGACAGGTGAAGGGTGCGCGCGCTACCACGGCCACGCGCATGTCGGTGATCTTCAGTTCGGACGGTTTGGAGCTGGTGTTCGTGTTCTGCGGCAGGGCTTCCAGCAGATGGTCAGGCCAGAATGCGGCCGCCGCGCAGGCGGTCTTCATGAATGAGCGCCGGCCCGGTATTCGATTGCGCATCGCCTCGCATTGTATGCCAAAGCGGGGGGTGGTGCGTGTTATTCTGCTGGCGCTGAATGATCGGCGAGGTCGTATCACACTATCGCATCGTCGGCGAACTGGGCGCCGGCGGCATGGGCGTGGTGTATCGCGGCGAAGACGTGCGCCTCGACCGGCCTGTGGCCATCAAATTCCTTCCCGAGCGCCTGGCCGAAAATACCGAGGCGCTGGAGCGTTTCCGCCGCGAAGCGCGGACCGCATCCGCGCTGAATCACCCCGGCATCTGCACGATTTTCGACATCGGCCGTCATGGCGGGCGGCCATTCCTGGTCATGGAACTGCTGGAAGGCGCGACGCTGAAGGAGCGCATGGCCGGCGTTGCGGTCGAGGAGCAGAAACTCCTGGATTGGGCGGTGCAGATTGCCGATGCGCTGGACGCGGCGCACCAGCGGGGCATCATCCATCGCGATATCAAGCCGTCGAACCTGTTCGTCACCACTCGCGGGCACGTGAAGATTCTGGACTTCGGGCTGGCGCGGCCGGTAGCCGTGAAGAGCCGCGCGGGAGGCGGATCGGACGAAACCACGATCAGCGGAAGCGACTTCGGTACGCTGCCGGGCAGCGCGCTGGGCACGCTCAACTACATGTCACCGGAGCAGGCGCGCGGGGAGGAACTGGACGCGCGCACCGACATTTTTTCCTTCGGCCTGGTCCTTTATGAGATGGCCACCGGCCGCGAAGCGTTCCCGGGCGGCACGCCGGCTATCGTCATTGACAAGTTGCTGAACGACAACCCGCGCCCGATCGACGACCTGAACCCGCGTGTGCCGGAGGAGCTGCAACGGATCATCGGCCGTTGCCTGATGAAAGACCGCGAACGGCGTTATCAGACCACGGCAGAGCTGCACGCCGATTTGGAAGCGCTGTGCGCCGCATCCGCTCGTCCGAGCAGCGGCCGGCGATCTCCACTATTGATGGCAGGCGCGATCGCCGCGGCTGTTGTGCTCAGTGCGATCGTGCTGCTGTCCCGCGGCCACCTCACGTTCACAACGAACCCGCCCGGCGAAGCGACTCTGCGCGCGCTGACGGCGAATCCGTCGGATATGCCGGTTACCGGGCAAGCCCTTTCGCCGGATGGCCGGTCGGTTGCGTTCTCCGACGTGCGCGGAGTGCATATCGGCGAGGTGCGCGGCGCGGCGATGCGCGACATTGCGGAAACGGCCGGCTTCGTGGTGCGCTCCTGGTATCCCAACGGTATGGTGGTGGCCACGCGGACCGAGCCGGGCCTGCCACCGGTGACCTGGACCATCGACTCGCGCTCCGGCGCCATGCATCGCGTGGGAGCCGGCATTCCGTCGCCCGATGGCGCGTGGCTGCTCTATGACCGGGGCACGGCGATCTGGATTTCCGAAGCGAGCGGGGCGAACATGCGGCAGTTGTTCGCCATCCCTCCACCGACGTATGCGGCGCCGCCGGCGTGGTCGCCGGACGCGCGGCGGCTGGCATACGCCATCACCACTCTGGATGAACGGGTCGGACTCGTTGGGGCGACCATCTCGATTGTGGACCCGCTGGGCGGCCCGGCGACCACCGTGTTCACGACGAAGATGGCCATCGAGGCACTGGACTGGATCGCGCCGGACCGGCTGGTGGTGGCCATGGGGCCGTGGACCGCCGGGCATCCGGAAGACTCGCTTTGGATTCTGCCGCTCGATCCGCGGACCTTCCGCGCGGCCGGGCAGCCGCGCAAGGCCGCGTCGTGGATCGATTCGATGCTGACGAACGTGCACGTGTCGCAGGACGGGCGCCGGATCTCGGTGCTGCGCCAGCACGGGCAATCGGATGTGTATATCGGGCGTCTGAGCGCGGACGGGCTGAAGATGGATGGGGCGCGGCGCCTCACGCTCGACGAGCGGGAGGACCAGCCGACGGCCTGGACGGCCGACAGCCGCGCGGTGCTCTTTTTCTCGAATCGGAGCGGGGTGTTCCAGGTCTACCGCCAGGATCTGGACAAGGATACGGCGGTAGCGCTCACGTTCGGGCCGCTCATGGCGGTGGGCCCGCGAATCACGGCCGATGGGCGGTGGGCCCTGTACAACGTGATGCCCACGAACCGGCCTGTCTCGATTGCCATTCGACGCGTGTCAGTGGATGGCGGCCGGCCATACGAGGTGGTGGGCGACGAGAAGCAGGCCGATTTCCGCTGCTCCCGCGCTGGCCCATGCATGATGCAGACGTTCCGGGGCACGGATGTGGAGGTGGATGCGCTGGACCCGATCAAAGGCCGAGGTCCGAAATTGTTCGAGGCGCACGACGTGGGGACGCAGATCGACATCTCGCCGGACGGGAAGCTGTTCGCATGGGCAGTTGCTGTGGACTCCTCCAGTGAACAAATTCCGATCGCGGCGACGAGGCCTCCGGGTAATCGCATTCGCGTGGTGGATGCGCAGGGGCGGACGGTGCGCGAGTTCGTGGTTCAGGGCACGTCCACGCTGAATACGCTCGACTGGGCGCGTGATGGCCGTGGTTTGTACGTGGGCGACGTTTCTCCTTCCATGGGTGTGCGCCTTCTGCACACGGATTTGCAGGGCCGTCCCACTCTGATCTGGCGGCAACCCGGCTCGACCCAGACGTGGGGCATCCCTTCGCCAAACGGAAAGTGGATCGCCTGCGCGGGGGCGACGATGGATAGTAACGCGTGGATGTTGGAGGGATTTTAGGCCTGCGGTTTCAGGGCCAGCCCGATCGCGGGTAGAGCGGCCGTGGCGATACCGAAATATGCGTATTCTCCCGGCGTGAAATCACCCAGGATGCAGTAATCTCCCTCCATTGCCTTACAACTGCGCGATTTTGCCATATTGGCACGTATCGCGAATCGCGATAACCTGCGCCTGCCACTCACTTCATGTGTTCAGGAACGTTGCGACTCGGTGCCATTACACCCGCTGCGGCAGCTCTGGTCATCTATTGTGCTGTCTTAAGCGTCAGTCCTTTTTTCGCATTCGCGTCTGAGAACGCATTCTGTCCAGCGTACGTACACGGTGGAGAAGGACCGCTGAGCCCTGTGGAGATCAACTTGTTTCCTGTTGGTGCCCCGCTCTTGTCAGTTGCTATGCCACCCAGCGTGCCTCAGCACTTTTGGGCCATGGCGTTTGATACAAACGGCAGGACGATCTACGGCGTGAGCCTTCTTCCGAGCTTGGCCGGAATCATAACAATGACCTTCAACCGCCGCGTGAGACGGTCATACCCGGATCGGCTGAACTACATCCCGTTTGGAGTATTACCGCGTCCCATGCGTCGGGCGCCGTCTTTGTCACTGGCTCCTCAAAGAACGCCGGCTCTGGTACATGCATGTTTAAATTGGAAGCTGCCAATGGCCACCTGACGCGTTTGCCAACACCGACAGGAGTAAATTGTCGCGACGGGGCCGGCGCGATCTCCCCAGATGGAACACAAATCGTTGGGCACAATACCAGGTTCCTGACGATCGTTCGGATGGCCGATGGTGTTGCCCGGACTATAAAGGGGGTACCAGCGGGCGTGCGGTCGGCGGGCGGGTTATGGCTGAGTCGCGCAACCTGGTCACCCGACGGACGATGGATCGCTGTCGTCCGCGACGGACGGATTGTCCTCGTTGATGGGGAGCGAGCAGCGAAAGTCAGAGACCTTGGCGATTCCGGAGAGGCGGGGCTGTCGTGGTCTCCCGATTCGAGGTCTCTCGTTATAGCCAAATCACAGGTTCGCTGCGCCGCTGCGCTCTATTTCTCGACGCTGGAGAATATTGACGTGCAAACCGGCAGAAGGACCGTAATCAAGGGGTCCGAGTGCAGGATAAACCATGGAACCGTCGGATGGATGAGATGCGACGTCGAGCCATCATCCGCGGAGGGGTATTTGAACAGTTACAGCCCCCATGGGCACGTTCCTCAGCGCGGACCTGTACGGCGCAAGCGTGAACCCGCCAGGAACCACACAGGAATGAATGCAGGCGATCCGCAAACACGGAATCAATACGGGTACGTGGAAGGCGATCCGATTAACAACAGTGATCCGACCGGCGCCCGCCACCACCTCTTCGCTCACGATGCGGACGGCAACCCAAATGGAAGCGACCACGGACACTATGCGTATCAAGGCATACAGATCCCGCAGTGATCACGGCGCATTTGCATGGCCGGTACTTTTAGCATTGGTCAGCCTGGTATCTGCATGTGAGTCGGAGCGCTGCGATGGCAATTCAGAAACGGTCGCACCGAGCCAGACTTATTCGAACAATAACTACGGCTACTCGGTTTATGTGCCGCAAGGCACTGCGGGATGCATTGCTCGGCCGCCATTACCGAATCATGGCATCCGCATAATCGTCAAGCGATCAGAAGGCGCCCTGTGGTTCAATGCACACTTTAATGCGGGAGGGTCCGAATCTGCCGCGGAGGCGCTAGAGGACTACGTTCAACAAATCAAGGCCGATCACGCCGGCACGAAAATCGTGAGCAGGACCGCGTCCTTACTTGGACCCGCGCCTGCTCGTCGGGCCGTCGCGACCTACCGAGACGCACGAGGCCACGATATCACGCAAGTCCTGATCGTGGCTCTCCGCCGCTCCGTAAAGGAAGACGATACAGGCATCGTTTATGTTCTGGGCCTGGTGGCCCCTGCCAATGAGTACAAGACGCTCTCGCTGTATTTAGAGGAGATGAGGAGAAGAGTGACATTCGATTGGTGAGCAGTGAAGCGTTAGGAGAGGCTTTTGAGCCCTGATCCCTACGGCACAAGCATGGATACAGGAAATCCGCAGAGCTTCAATCGGCATGCGTACGTCATGGGCGATCCCGTTAATCGGAGCGATCCTACGGGACTCGATCCGCCAGCGGACCACAGATCTTACGTTTTTGCGTCTGGGGGCATCGATCCGCTTGTGGCGTCATTTATCTGCAAGAGGCGGTTGATAAGGCACTAGAGGCATTGACCATTGGAGACCTCCGGACGCACTGTAAGATGTTTTGCCGACCAATGCTCCTGGATCACTCGCCACGAATGTGACTTTTTACGACGCCAGGAACACGCAGGTAGCTGGTTCTCCCGCATTCTCGCTGACAGGCAACGGAAACTATGGCACGGAAACACTCGGATCCTTGCTGCAGGAGGCTGCGGCTGACGCTCTTGTATTGCAGGGCCCGGGCAATGCAATCCGGAAAAGGGTCGTCCTCGCCCCAGCGTTCTTTAATGAGCCATCTGCGGGGCTTACCCTGCAGCAGTCACAGGAAACAACGCTCGTCCACGAGTTGCTGCACATCCAATACGGAAAGGGTGATGTCGATCTTGCGGATGCCCT
>DASRCB010000013.1:0-3389 GCA_035653295.1 Bryobacteraceae bacterium | reverse complement strand
GCCCGCTCGCAAAGGGATGGCCCACCTTGCCAAATTCCGCGAACACATTGGGCGCGGCCGGCGAAACATTTGATCCGCCGTTGTGGCAGCTCATGCAATCCTGCTCGTCCGCGCCTCGCAGCAGCCGGGTTGGGCTGCCCGCCTGGTGTTCCGCATGGCACGATCCGCAAGCATTCTGCGCCACCGTGGGATAGCCACCCACCGGAGGCTGACTTGAAACTTTGTTCGCTGCGATCGCGTGAATACTGTTCGTCCAGCCCGCGGTTCGATTCACCTGTCCGCTCACCACGCGGTTCGGGTCGTGACACGCCAGGCACAACTGTCCGTTCGACGAGTCGCGCACCAGGAACTGCTGCACCGTCTGATCGATCGCCTGCACGTGGCTGTTGTGGCACGTCGTGCATTCGATGTTGCCCTTGACCAGCTGCACGGCGCCGGTCGGATCCGCGGTCTTGCCTTGTGAAACCAGCGTGGCCACCAGGTCCGGCGCATCTTTCATCGGCAGAATCAGACTGAACGGATGCGACCCGGTGAGATTTGTCCCGAACACGTCGCTACCGAACATCTTCCCCACCATGGGGACCGTGCCGTACGCCTGCGTCAGTCCCGGCGCGACGGTGCCATCATGACAGCTCAAACACAAACTGCTCGCGGCGCCCAGGGGCGGCTGCGCGTTTCCCTGCTCGACATACGTGGTGCTGGAATACGGTGTGTAGCTCTGATTCGAAAGTTTCTGGTTCCATAGCGGCGTCGAAAGCGTGCTGCTCGAAAGCCCCGAGTGCGGCGCGTGACAGTACAAACATGCCCCCGAGAGTCCCCCCTGGATCGGCGAGTTCGTTCCCGGCCCCAGGTTGTGCACTCCGATGACGTCGGTCCCAATCTGCGCACGCAGCATGCCCGCGCCGAGCACCACCATCAGCAGCGCGGTCAGGATTCTGAATCTCACGGTCGGCCCCCTTCGGCCTGCCTGCCCAGTCCGAAGTAATGGAACACCTGCACCCGATGATTGAAGGAATCCGCCACGAAGATGCGGTCCTTGCGATCGATGAACAGACCCGTAGGCAGTTGAAATTGTCCCGGACCGCTGCCGTGCTGCCCGAAGTAGTAGAGCAGTTGCCCGTGTTCGTCGAAGACCTGCACATCCGCGTGCAAGCCCTCGACCACGTAAATGTGTCCTTCCGAATCCACGGCCACGCCCTTGGGACGGAAGAAATCTCCCTCGGTGTCGCCGAGCCGCCCGATCGCGTAACGGAATTGCCCGGATTTATCCAGCACCTGGATGCGGAAGTTCATCGCATCCACCACCACCAGCTGATCTCCGACAAGCCGCAGCTCTGTGGGATAGTTGAATTCGCCGTTCTCGGCGCCGTGCTTGCCGATGGTCTGCACGACGCTGCCTTCCATGTCGAGCACGTAGATCTTGTCGCGCAGGGTGTCGGTCACGTAAATGCGCTGCGCGTCGGAATCGATGGCGATGCCGGTCGGCCGCTTGAAAAATCCCTCGCCACCTTTCAGGCTTCCGAACGCGCGGCGAAATTTCCCGCCCGGCTCGAACACGAAAATCTTGCCGCTCTCGGAATCGGTGACGTAAATGTTGTCCTGCTTATCGACGGCCACGCATTGCGGCGAACGCAGCGCATCTTTTCCTTCGCGGCGCTCGATGAATTTGTACTTCTGCTGGACGAAGTCAAAAATGTGGATCGCCTCAGCGCCGGGATCGGTCACAATCACGCGCTCGCGCGAATCCACCGCGATCGAGTACGGACGCACCATGTTGTGAATCTCGCCCGGCCCGGCCACCACGTCCACCAGCTTGCTCCAGAAACTGCGCTTGATTCGCGCTTGCCGCTGCGATTCGAACGCGCCCTCGTACATCAGTTTCCGCCCGCCGTCCATGTCGAGCTGCGGGGCCGTCGTCGCCAGTTGCGGTTTCGCCTTGGATTTCGCGGACGCGATGCCGGACAGCAGCAGCACCAGCGCGCACACCAGCGCCAGCCCACGCCGACCTGCGGCTCGCCGTCCGGTCCTCAGAAGAAGTTGAACCATCGCGATATCCCGACGTAAATCGAACCCAGCATGATGGGCGGCTGTCCGCTGAGGCTGAATCCCTGCACGAGACGCGTGTAGCCCGCCTGGAAGTACATCTGCCGCACCTGGTACTGCACGCGTGCATTCACAAGTTCGTTTTTGTTGTTGGAGACGCTGAGCGCACTGAGTGTGTCGCTCAGTGCCTTGGAGTAGCTGGCGGAGAGGGTGAGCCCCCGGATGGGCGAGCTGCCCAGCCCGACCGAATAGGCGTGGCCGCCGTACAGGATCACGGAAGTTGGCGTGACGATCGGAACCGGCACCGGTACCGGCACGAGGCCCGCGCCGGTCAGAATCGAATTGCCGTTTGATTTCGAATATGCGGCGGTAGCGCTGATCCAGTGTGTAAGGCCGATCGATCCGGTGTAACTCTGGCTGAAGTTCGAACTCCCAGCGACGCCAGTCAGCGAACTCTTCGCGCCTGTCGCGCTGAGATTGAAATAAGAGTAGGGCCCGATCTTTCGCCCGATGCTGCCGTTATAGCCGTAGCTCGAAGTGGTGTAAGCCACGAGCAACGTCTGCTGGTTCTGCGCGTAGTTGAAGCCGCCGGAGAGGTTCCAGCGATTGATCCGGTGCGAGTAGCTGGCCGATCCAATCAGCCCCAGCATCTTCTGATTGTTCACATCAATCGTGTTCTCGGTAACACCGCCCACCACATTCACAAACCCGCCGAAGAGTTCGTTCGCGTAATTGACCGTCCCGCCGTACGAGTTGGAAGAAATCGAGCCACCGAAAATGCTTTGTTGCCGGTGCTCCATGTTGCCGTAGAAGGTCAGGTGGGTTGCCGGCCACTGGTAGCTGGCGTAGTTGTTGATGTCGAGCGAGTGCGAGGACTGCGACACGTTCGTCGGCACCGCCCCGCCTGCTCCCAGGATCGCCTCGAAGAGCGTCCCCGCCAGGTTGTCGGTATATTGCGTGTTGCTGCCGAAGCTGAAGTTGCCGGGGTGAAAGCCGATCCCGCCGCTTAAGTTGTCGATGGTTCCGTCGAAGCTGCCGCCGGTGAATTGAGAGTTGGTATACGCCCGGCTGGCGCCGCCCGAAATCGTTCCGTTCAATGGCAGGCTGTGCGAGACGCCAAACCCGAACTGGTTGTCGTTCGACTTCGATTCCTGCGGCGGCTCGCCGGGTACGATCAGCGGTACTTTCACCTGGTTGGTCGTGTAGTGATAGTTCCCGTTCAGCCGCCATCCGTCGAGCACGTACGAAGATGCCGCCGTGAACGTGTCGAAGTGCGAATTGCTCTCCTGGTTGATCCCGAAGATCGAGAAATTATTATTGCCTTCGGTGAAGCTGACCGACACATG
>DASRCB010000012.1:0-19954 GCA_035653295.1 Bryobacteraceae bacterium | reverse complement strand
GGCGTGCTCTACATCTTTCCCGTGGTCCTTGTTTCCGCTGTCCTGGGAAGGGTGGGGGCCTTCGTCGTCTCCGCAATCTGTGCCTGTCTGAAGGCCATCTTCGATATTCCGGGACCGCCGCTCGATGTCATGCTGCGGCCGGTCTTCGCTTTTGCCGCGTATGTCGGAACGGGGTTGTTCATCACCGCTCTGATGCGGAACCGGAGGTTAATGGCGGAGCATCTGGATGCAATCGGCAAAGAGAGGGACCTGCGTCGCGCAGTGGAGGAACAGTTATCGCTGCTGGTTGAGAGCAGCCCGGCCGCAATCATTACCCTCGATGCCACAGGCGCCGTTATTGCCGCGAATAAAGCCGCGGCAAACCTGTTTCGTATCCCGTCCGGCCAGCAGCTTTCCGGACGTCGGATCCGAAGGTATCTGCCCATGCTCGCGGACGCCCTTCAGGTTTCCGGTCCGGACGGTTTCTGCACGGATGCGCACTGTCAGGGCCGCCGCGATGATGGCGAGATCTTTTCCGCGCACGCATGGTTCTCATCCTGGTCCGCGCCGGACGGCGTCCGCCTCGCCGCCATCGTCGCTGACGCCTCAGAGGAGATGCGGGATCGTGAGCAGGAGGCGTTTCGGCAACTCAACCGCGGCAATCGGATCGCCGCCGGCGCCGTATTTCACGAGGTGCGGAATCTTTGCGCCGCGATCGGACTTCTATCCGCTGGATTCGATGACGCCGCGCCCGAGCGGTTCGCGGACGGCCTGCGGCGCATGAGAACGCTGGTCAGCGGACTGGAGCGAATCACCTCTGTCGAGCTTTCCTGGACGGAGAACGACGCGCTCGAGGACGTTGCGCTGCCGCCGCTGTTAGATGATTTGCGGATTATTATTGAACCCGCCTGGCGGGATGTCGACGCCACAGTACATTGGGAGATACCCGACGCGGTCCCGGAAGTTGTCGGCGAAAGGAACGGACTGCTGCAGGTATTTCTTAACCTCGCTCAAAACAGCTACCGCGCTGTGCAGCACAGCGCCGCGAAGATGATGACTGTTTCCGTCCTGCCGGAGGGGAGGCGAGTGAAGGTGCGGTTCAGCGACACAGGAACGGGTGTAGACGATCCGGCCAGTTTGTTCCAGCCCTTCCGGTCAGGATCCGGCGGAACGGGACTGGGTCTGTATATCTCGAGGGCGATGGTGCGAAGTTACGGCGGCGACCTGCGGTTCACACCACAGCAACAGCCGGGGGCGGCGTTTACCATCGAGTTACAGGCCGCCGAATGAGTACGGTTACTCCATCGCATACAAACCCGATCGAGCTCATTCTCGTTGACGACCACGCGATGTTTCGCGAAGGACTCGCGCAGATGATCGAAAAGGAGCCGGACCTCGCGCTTGTCGGCCAGTGTTCATCCTGCGACGAGGCGCTGCAGCTGATTCAGGAGAACCCATCGGCGTTCGTGCTGCTGGACGTGGATCTGGGCCCCACGCGCGCTCTCGACTTCATCACCGCCGCCCGGAGCACGTCATTTGCAGGGCGTATTCTGATCCTGACCGCCGGCATCAGTGAGCAGGAAGGCATCCAACTGGTGGAGGTGGGCGTCTCCGGGATTCTGCACAAAGAGCACTCCACCGATGCTCTGTTCAAAACCATTCGCAACATCGCCGCCGGAGATGTAGCGCTGGAGCAGAGATATCTCAGGGCGCTGTTTCAGGCCGCCAGCCGTCCGCGGAAATCGCGATCGAAAGCGCTCACCGAGCGTGATAAGGCAGTACTCCGCCTGGTCTTTAACGGCTTGACGAATCGCGAAATGGCCGAGCGCCTCGGCATCTCGGAGGCTGCCGTAAAGGCCTCGCTGCGGCTGGTCTCGGATAAGCTGGGCGCGAGAACCCGCGCGCAGCTCGTAAAGGTCGCGCTGGAGCAGTATCGAGATCAATTCAGGCAGTGAGGCCTTTGCGGACGCGGATCATCTCGATATCCGACATGGCGATTACGCCAGTCGTAATCATCCCCTCGAACACGGGAATGCAGTTTCGCACCCTCTCGTCGGTGTCGACGACCACAACGACGACGGGCCGATCGCTGCCGGCCAGGTGACGCTCGTGCATCTCGCCGGTTTCGCCGTAGCCTTCGAGGCCGCGGAAAACGGTCACCCCGGAGATATTCATCTCACGGCATTTCTGCACGATGGCTTCGTGCAGCGGCTGGCCCTGCCAGCGGTCCCGCTCGGAGAAATGCAGCCGCAGGATCTTACCCTGAGTGCGCGCCGGCATTTGCGCCTCCTTCCGGCCGACTCCGCACCAGACGCGTCATCTCCACGTCCGAGACGACAATCAGGCCGTCGCCGAGCATCTCCTCAATCGCCGCGGTGACCTGCTCCACTTTGTCCGCGGCCTCCACGATCGAGATCATAATGGGCAGATCGCGGCTGATGTGCAGGAGCCCGCTCTTGTGAGTGTGTCCCTTGTGGCCGTACCCCAGGATGCCGCGATACACGGTCGCGCCACAGACGTCCATCATCCGCAGCCTTTTCACGATGGCCTCGTGGAGCGGCTCGCCATTCCAGCGGTCGGCTTCGCCAAAGAACACGCGGATCAGCTTCGCCGGCCCGGATTTCCTGTCGTGAGCGGGGTTGGGCTGGGGTTGATTCCGTTCCTTTCGCGCCACCTTCACAATGGTCGTGTCCTGAACTTCAATCAGCCCGTCCGAAACCATGTCATACAGGGTCGGCAGAACTTCTTCCACCTTCGCCGCGGTTTCAACAAACTCGATTACCACCGGCAGATGCTCGGCCAGGACCTCGACTTTCGGCGTGTGCAGTACACGGTGGGAGCCGAACCCTGACATGGCGCGCGTGGCGGTGGCCCCGGTGACGCCCTTGTGCATGAGGAAGGTCATAACGGCGTCGTGCAGCGCGCCGGCATGATGGCGCGTGTCCTCGTTGAGGTAGATGGTGACCTTCTTTGCCGGCCCTTGCGTCAGCACTGGAGACCTCCTTAGCAGCTTACGCCCGATCGCCAATCAGCATTCCCAGCCAGACCGCCGCGTAGCCCGCAACCACGCTCAGCACGATGTTCAGGAGGGCTGTCCCCGGCGCGCCCTGACGGAAGGCCTGCGCCGTTTCGTACTCGAAACTGGAAAAGGTCGTGTAGCCACCGAGGAAGCCGATCACGAGGAGAAATCGCCAGTTCGGACTGAGATGCAGCCGCTGCGTGAGGAACGTCATCAGGACCCCGATCAGGAACGAGCCGCTGACGTTGATGACCAGCGTGCCCAGCGGGAAGATGCCGCCGAATCGCTGCATGATCGCGGTCCCGGCGATGTAGCGGACCAGTGCGCCCGCTCCGCCGCCGACAAAAACCAGAAGGTGTTTCATCACCACGGCTCCTCGCGGAATTGTACAGAATTTCAGGGATTTGCCAGGGGAACCGGGGACGGCCAAACCCCTGGGTCAATCCACCAGGAGTCATTGGCCACTGAGAACTGCGTGAGTGGCGTTAAGCGAACTCCACCGCTGGTTCAAGAATACACAACCGCCGCCTGGGCGAGCAAGCGGGATTCTCACCGGAGGCCAGAAGCAGGCACGTGACAGCAGCGATAATCGCTGCAGGTCGATGCTCGCTCAGCCGCGGGGGTAAGCCGATCCACACTATCGTTTATGTCGGTGGCTCTGCGCGCGCTTCGAGCAGGGCCTGCTGGAGATCGAGTTCCTTTTCGATACGACGCAAAACAAGCTCCGGGATCTCGCCATTCTGGTGCATTTCGATGACGCGTCGCCGTTCGGCGCTGATCGCCTTTTCCCGCAGCGTGGCTTCCGTCTCAACCTGATCCCCGGATCCGGCGGGCTCTCCGGCGCCTGCGACACTCCGATAGTGATCTCTGATCTGATCGGCCAACGGACCGTGTTCGCCCTGAAGCGCTTGCAGCGCGGCGGCGGCCGCTGCCCGTCGCGCCTGCGCCTCGCACTTCTGCAATCGATGTTTCTCCGCGCGCGCGTCCTGGTCCAGGTGCAGCAGACGGATCAGCAGCGGCAATGTCGCTCCCTGCACCATGAGAGTCAAAGCGATGACGAACGCGGTGATGAATATGATCGGCTGGCGCGCTGGTATCGCTGCGGAAAATGAGAGCGCCGCGGCAAGCGAGATGCTGCCGCGCATGCCAGACCACGCGATGAATGCCAGGTGTCGCGACGGAGGCATTTCTTCGGATCGCCGCCACAGACTGAGGATGAGCCGCCGGACCCAGGCGGCGGCCCATGTCCAGCATATTCGGAGGATAATGACCGCACCCGCCACGGCGGCGCCGTACAGCAGGAAGCGGCCGCTGCCGGCTCGTGCTCCATACCAGATGGATCGAAACTGAAGTCCGGTGAGCAGAAACAGAACGCCATTCAGGGCGTAAACGATCACCTGCCAGACGCTGGCCAGGTGCAGGCGCGTGCCGTACGGAACCAGTTCAGGACGCTTCTCTCCGATATACATTCCGGCCGCTACGGTCGCAAGCACGCCGGAGCCACCCAGGGCCTCCGGTACGAGGTAAGCAGCGAAAGGGGTCAGCAGGCTGACGATGATTTCGGTGCTCGACTCTTCGACACGCTTGCGTATCCTGGCTACGAGCCAGCCGAGCAACACGCCCCAGGCGATCTCACCGACTACGATCGCAGCGAATCGGGCCACGGCCCCGCTTGTAGAGGCGTGTCCCGCAACCAGCGCGGCGACAGCGATCGTTTTTACTGTCAGCGCCACCGCATCGTTGACCAGTCCCTCGCCTTCGACAATTGCGACCAGGCGCTCAGGCACGCCGATCCGCGAGGCAACGGCGGTGGTGGCCACTGGATCGGTGGGCGATACGATCGCGCCGAGGATCAGCGCCGCTGCCCATGGCCAGGACGGAATCAGGAAATGCGCGACTCCGGCAACTGCACCCACGCTGGCGATCACCAGCCCGAAGGCTAGTGTGGCGATGGGCCCGAGGTTCCGGCGGAACTCGTCCCAGGGGAGTTCCACCGCGGCCGCGTACACCAGGACGGGGAGAACCACCTTCAGAACAAACTCAGGATTCAACTGAACCGCGGGTATTCCGGGAACGAACGCGAGCAGCATGCCAACCGCTGTTTGCACTACTGCCGCCGGAATCGCGATGCGCGACGCGAGCAGTTCAGAGCCGGCCGCCAGAGCAAGAGCAGCGATGGCGATGACGAGGCTGTACTCCACCCGTGTTGGATCGGCGCACGGCGAGACTTGTTTCGCACGCGCGCGCGCAGGATCTTCTTCCGCTTCCTTCTAGTGCGAGCCCCGCGCCCCGGCAGCCGCCTTTTCGAGCTCGGAATTTACTTCGCCGCCGATAAGGATCGCCGCCGCGGTGAGATAAAACCACAGCAGCAGGATGATCGCGCCGCCGAGCGAACCGTAAGTTGCTGAATAAGTGTTGAAGAAGTGGAGATAGACCCTCAGCCCAATTGATACGAGCACCCATGCGATGGTAGCCACGATCGAGCCGGGGAGAGTTCTGCCCCAGCCCTGATCGGAGAGATTAGGGCCATAGCGATAAATGATCATAAAGGCGAACAGCACGATCCCGATCGATACCGGGACCTGCGCTATGCGCCAGACTGCAACCCAGACTTCCCGGACTCCGATTTGACCGGCAATGAATCCCAGCAGCTGACCACCGTAGGAAAGAAGCAGGAGCGCCACGGTGAAGAAAGCTCCCAGCACAACGGTGAGTGCGATCGCAAGTAGTTGGAGCCGCCACCATGGGCGTGTCTCGTCGATCTCATACGCGGTATTAAGCGTGTCGATGCTTGCGCTGACGGCCATTGAAGCCGCCCACACCGTTCCGACGATTCCGAACGACAGTTTATCGGCGCCCGCGCCGGCCGCAGTGCTCCGAACGGTCTTCAGGACCAAATCGTAAGCACTCGGCGGGGCCACTTGACCGATGTGCGCGAGGGCCTGATTCAGAACCGTGGCGCCGGCATCAGCCATGAAGCCGAGCACGGTTGCGAGCACAAGAAAGAACGGAAAAACAGCGAGCAGGAAATAATACGCCATCTGCGCGGCGCGTCCGAGCACGTCGTCTTCGGCCGACTCGGAAACAATCCGCCGCAACACTTCGCGTACTGTAATGCCCTCGGGCAGATGGAAGACCACTCACAAGCTGGGACGTCCTCGTGGAGGCCGTTGCAGCGGGATGGGATTCACTGTGATGTTGGTCGATGAACGCTGGCTCGCCGGGAAGAATGAGCGTAGTGCCCATCCGGTAGCGGATGTTCGTGCGTGAACATCCGAACCACGCGGATCCGTCAGCACATACGCTGACTCGCGTCCAGGAGAAAGACGAATTCATGAGCACAGCGGCAGTACAGGAGCGGCTGACCGAATTATGGGAGACGCCGAAGACTCTTCGCGGCTTTCTCTCTACCGTGGATCACAAAACACTGGGCAAGCGCTATCTGGCAACAGCGTTTCTCTTCCTTGTAATTGGGGGCCTGAAGCGCTGGCGATGAGGCTGCAGCTTTCCGGACCTAACCGCGGCCTCATGGACCCGGAAACATACGACCAGCTGTTCACAATGCATGGCATCACCATGATCTTCTGGTATGCGCAGCCGATCCTGACCGGGTTCGCGGTCTACCTCATCCCGCTGATGAGCGGCGCCCGCGATCTGCCATTCCCGCGCCTGAACGCCTTCACTTACTGGGTCTTTTTGTTTTCCGGCCTGTATGTGTATGGCAGCACGCTGCTATATCATTTTTCACGGCTGCATACCGGCGGCCGCGTGAAATCAACTGGACCATCGGGGTGACGCTTCTGGCGCTGGCAATAGCCAATGGCTTCATTGGCTATTCGATCGTCGACGACCTGTTGTCCGGAGCCGGCCTGCGCATCGCCTACGCGATCCTGATGTCCATTCCGGTTATTGGCGAGTGGCTGGCCTTTCTGTGCCTTGGGGGCGTGTATCCGTCGCCGGTCGCCATTCCGCGGCTGTACAGCCTGCACATCTTCCTTGTGCCGGCGGCCATTGCGTTCCTGATCGCGGTACACGTCGGGCTGATCTGGCGGCAGCTTCATACCAACTATCCGGGGCCACGGCGAACGGACCGCACCATCGTCGGCTCGCGGCTGTGGCCGTCGTATGCCGTCAAGTCCCTCGGCCTGTTCGGCCTGCTGTTCGCGACCGTGGCCGCCCTTGGCGGACTGGTGCAAATCGATCCGGTCTGGATCTACGGCCCATACGACCCCACAGCGATCCTGCCCGGCGCGCAGCCGGACTGGTATCTGGGCTGGGTTGAGGGAGCAATGCGCCTGTTTCCCTCGCTCAATCTGCGCGGGCGCTATTTCGTTCCGGATGTCTTCTTCCCGGGCATGCTCCTCCCGGCGATCGTTTTCCTCGGTTTGTATCTGTACCCGTGGTTCGACAAGCTGGTCTACTTCCGTGATGCGGGCCGCCAGCACAACGTGCTGCGGCTTCCTTACGAGCAGCCGTTCCACACCGCGCTGGGATGCGGCGTATTCACGTTTCTGCTGGTGCTGCTGTTTGCCGGCGGGGACGATGTTATCGCCGTTGCCGCGGGGGCGTCCGTTGCGCATATTCGCGTGGTGTTGCAGGCGTTGTCGCTGGTGCTCCCGCCGCTTGTTTTCGCGGGCGTTTATGCGTTGTGCAGGCGCGCGTTGCGGCTCCGCACGGCTGTGCCCGGGCCTGTGCCGGCGGAAGAAGCGGCTGTCACCAGGTAGTCTAAGCGATCAGGCGGCCAGCAACACCCGTCGACTCGACGCCGCCGCAGCGGTATGTATCACATCGGAGCCGTGTTACACACGCGCATGCGATCAGGTTCGATTCGCGTACGGCGCGCTCGGCCGCGCCACAGCGAAGAATCCCGAGATCCCCATGACGAAGACCAGGACGCCAACGCAGAGGCTGTTGACGAACCGGCCGGTATTGCCGACGTAGCCGTAAATCCACGGCGAGAAGAAGACATAGACTCCGAGGGCCATATTGATCCAGGAGAAGATCCGGAGTCCACCCGGATTCGTCAGCCGTATGGCTGCAAAGATCGCGATCACGGCTCCTATGATCCAGCTGTTCCAGGCATCCTGGTTGGTGTAAGCTCCATACACCCAGGGTGAGACGAACAGCCAGATTCCGGCCAGCAGGTTGATGGTGCCGGTTATCGCGGCCGAACTCGCGTGCTGAGTTGTCTGATTCGGCGTCATAATTTCGGTACCTCCCAATATTCCGCAAATGCGGTTCTCAATAATTCGACGCGCGAACGCGCGACATATTACTCTGTGCGCGTTAACGAGATGACAACCTAAAGCTGTAATACAGGCCGAACGTGATTGCCGCATATTCCTGAATCGGTGCATCATGCAAACAGGGAGGAACACGATCCTGCGGTCCAGCTCGATCGTTATTGCGGGCCTCTGCGCATGTGTCCTGGCCACCGCAGGCGCCGTGAGCGCCTCGCACAGCTTAAACGCGCAGGACAAGAATTTTTTGCGGTTCGCCGCCACCACCGACATGACCGAGGCCCATGAAGGACAGCTCGCGCAAACGAGTGCGTCGTCGCAGAACGTGAAAGACTTCGGACACAAGCTCGCTCAGGACTTCTCGAATTCCTACGGCCGACTGCTTCAGATCGCGCAGACCGCCGGAGAGGCTATCCCGCGCGGGATCGATGTCCGGCAGGATCGCAACATCTCCAGGCTCGATCACCTGCGCGGGCGGGCTTTCGACGCGCAGTTCGTTCGCGACCAAATCCGTGAAGACCAGGCGACAATTCCCGTCTTTCGCCGAGAAGCAGAACACGGCCAGGACCCCGCCCTGCGGACTTGGGCGCAGCAGGCGCTTGCCACTGTAGAAAATGACCTCATGCAGGCGCGTCAGCTGGCCAGGGCTGAAAATTCCAGAACCTGACGCCCTGCGTCGATGCGTTCATTGGATGCCGAGCACCGCGTCATCCTGCGTTGCAGGCCGATTACCGTTACGCTCCCCATAAATCGCGGCCTCTGATGTCTAACCATTAATGCAGCATCTGGCGTCCAACACTGGGTTCAGACCCGAGCTCCTGCCCAGTGATGGTTCGCTGGGCCGCATCCGTACCTACCGCAGAGGAGCGGTTCTGTGGAGCCGCGCGTCCCCAATCTCGTCCGTTTTCGTAGTCCGTCGCGGCGAAGTCGAGGTCACGGTTCCTGGATTTAGTACAGGAACTGTCGTCCGACGCGTCAGGACCGGCGAGGTGTGTGGCCTGTTCTCCTTCTGCGAAGCCCGGCAGCAGACCCCGCACAGTACGGGACGCGCTTCTGTACGGTGTGAGGTTCTCGAGATACCTCACGCAGACTTTGTGGCGTTCCTGACCCGCAGAGCGGACGTCCTCCTCGCTGTACTGGTTAGCGCCTGTGAACGGCTTGCATACGCCGAGGACCGAATCCACGTGCTGAGCTGCCGCGGCGCCGAGGATCGACTCCTCACGCTCCTGCTTCAACTTGCGAACCGAAATGGACACCACTCCAGGACGGATGCGAACGTCATGGTGCTTCATTACACTCATGCCGAACTGGCGCGTTCCGCCGCCATGACCCGCTCGCATGTTTCCACAGTGCTGGCGCGTTTGCGTGAAAGCCGCGTGGTGCAATACGGCCGCGGAACAGCGCTGCACCTCGATGTCCGTGCAGCGCTGGCCCGCCTGCGTAACAAGGAAACAGTGGTCGCGGCCTGAACTCAGGTTACAGTCTTGCCCACCAGGAGACCTGCGAGCATCGCCGCAGCGAGCATGCCCACCGTGTGTTGCGCATACTGACCCCGCCAGTCTAAAGCGCTTTGCATTCGCTCCCTGAGATCCTTCATGTCTGCGGCGATGCGCTGCCCTGCATCCAGCATCTCTTTGCCGGCATCCGTGAGTTCGCTGATGGTATCCGCCGCCGACCTCGAATTCTCATCCTTCATGGCTGCTTGCACTCCTCACCGTCCGCCGAGCTTAGCCCCTGCGTTTTGCAGGTCGCTAACGAGCTTGTCACTGAAACCTTCGATGTTACGGACATCATCCCAGTTTCTGAGTGGCCGATTTTCGACCAGGCGGTGCGCGCGTTCGCGTCCCAGGCCGCCAACTTTCTCCAGATCGCGTTCGCTCGCACTGTTCAGATCAACGCCGTCTGCATCACCGATTGCACTGGACATATATTTGCCTCCTCGCCGCTGGGATAGCGGCAATATTGTGACGCGCCGCACGAGCGCTGGTATCCCGGCGCCTGGCGCCGCAGGTTCACGCGCAGACATCTCGGCGCGACGGGCGTTTCAGTGGCGCCGCCCTTGCGCGTCCTGTATTTATGGACATTAACAAAGCCACTGCTGAGCAACTCGAGAAGGCCTTCGAGGTTGACGGAACCCGCGCCAGGTACATCGTCGACTATCGCGAGAAGCAGGGTCCGTTCAGGAGCTGGGAAGAGGTGAAGCAGGTTCCTGGATTCGAGGACCGCATGGTCGAAAACCTGCGCGCCGCCGGCCTGACACTCGGCTCCGGCGACGTCGAATCGCATCCTGAGCACCAACGCGGGACTGGGAGCAGCACCCGCAGGTCAGGCGGTCTGGACATCAACTCCGCCTCCGCGCAAGAACTGCAGCGCGTGTTCCAGATGGATGGGACCCGCGCGGGATATCTCATCGATGCCCGGAACCGAATCGGTGGATTCCGGTCGTGGGACGACGTAAAGCGCGAAGCGCCGAGCTTCGATGACGGAATGATCGAGAACCTGCGCAGAGCGGGAGGCCGGCTCGGCGGCCAACGCGCCTGATCTAAGCGGGCGATGTCCGATCGAGGATGTTCCGCACCAGAAGGGCGTTCGGGTCCACCGGCGCGAGCACGATTGGACGCTTCAGTTTCGGCCAGACTCCGCCGCTCACCCAACCCGGAATAACTCCCCCCCAATCTGTAATCAGGTGATTCATGACCATTGGACCGCGCTCGACCGGCACGATGCCACCGTACGGCCGGAGGTTCATGCGTCAGCAGACAAACGTTCTCGGGGCGGCGATTCTCGCCAGTGTCGGTCCAGCGCGGCCCGGCTGTACCCTAGCGGCTCCGGTCTTTGTAAGTTGCGATTGCAACCGCGCCGGGGCTTTCGCGGGCTGCGTGCGTCGCCGGAGTTCGCCCTCCGCACGAAACCAGTCGTCATCGGCGGAGCCGTTCTCGCCCCCGCGCTCCTCCCAGTACATGTAAGCCAAACGTGCGGTTTCGTCGTGATCGGTGGCGGGAGGCTCAGCTGGTCCCGGAACATTGGCATCCATCTGCTTTTGGTCAGAGTTGATTCGCATTGTATGTCTCCAGTGATTGTCTTATCGAAACGGCCGACTCAGTTGCGGCCGCAGTTCGTCCTGGTCTTGATGATCCCGTAAAACGACGACTTCAGGAAGTGGTTATTGCACCGGGACGTTCCCGCGTCAACGCCTTACCGTAACGCTCGCGCGCGCTCTTTTCCGCGCGGTTCGACTCGACGGGTTTGCAAAAAAGCGGCGCGAACGGCGAAGTTCATTCGTGAACAGGGTTGTCACGCCAGCCGGACACTTCCGCTTAGCGGTCCGCATCCACGGAATGTCCGAAAACAAACAGGAGATATTCGCGTGAGCGAAACAGAACAACGAATCAGGCTTGGGATCGGTTCGGCGGCCGCCGCGGCGGCCATTTTCGCGCCGCTCAGCTACAAATGGAAAGGCGTACTGACTGCCGTAGCGGCGGACGCGATTCTAACGGCGATCTATGAAATCTCGCCGTTCCGACGGCTGGCTCGCGCCTGACGGCGAATCACCGGCAGGAGATTTGCGAGGCAGGGATGAAGACCGCAGCGCTGCATCGGAGCTGTGTTCATCGCGTCCGGTGTGATCCTCATCGCGCACTGATCACTGCGGCCCGCCGGCGCCCCTGCCGCCGCGCAGGCCGACAACAACGAGGCCCGCCACAACGAGAGCGGTAGCCGCGATCTTCGCGGCCAGCACCCAGCCCCGAAAGTCCTCCCGAAACCACGACGGTTTCCAGCGGGTGATCGCGTACGCACCGAGGAAAACAATGACGTAGCGAACTCCGGAGATCGCCTCGACGAGCGCCGGGTTCGCCCGGCTTACGGCATAGACCACGAGAAACGAACCCACGCCCGCAATGAAGCGGTTCACCATGTACCAGAATTTGCTCTTTGGCGGAGCCTGCTCCGAATGAGCAAGGATCTGCCGCCGCCACGACGTCGGGATCAGCATGGCCAGCGCTCCGGCCGTCGTCCCCGCCGTGAAGAACACGTATCCGCTCACGAAATTCGTGCTGTTGAATACCATCTTTTGAAGAACATTCAGCATGCCGAATCCGGCCGCCGCGATGATGATCTTAGGCAGCATTCGGCGGAGAGGCGCCTTTTCCGCGAAGAACATGATGAATCCGCCGACGGTCATCAGTGTGAACCCCAGCAGCTGTCCGCCTATCGGCTGGTTCAACAGCGGCACGGCGATGACAGCCGTCGCCACGGGCGCAAAACCGCCCATGGCCGCCAGTTCCTCGGAAGCCTCACCCGACTTCAACGCCGAGTAATAGAAGTATGAGGCGATGAGGTCCAGGAGGCCCGCCGAGAATGCCATGGCTGCCAGGCCCAGCGATGGCATTTTGAACCCAAAGGGAATCAGCACCAGCCCGAAGACGCTGATCGCGCCCAGCCAGAACACATACGAGAGCAGGTTTTGGGGGCCTCGTCGCTTCAGCAGGACCTTGTCCCAGACCAGGGATGCTCCGATCAGCCCGTGAGCCACGATGGCGATGAGAACGCCGTTCAGAACGATGTCTTTGATGGTTGTCACGCCGGTGCATGATGTTGACGTTTACAGGCGACAACAAGCAGCCGGTTTGCGGTTGATAACGGTAAACGCCTGCCGCGAGCCGTCCTGGGGCCGCTCAGGTGGTATGAGACAACCCACAAAGCCCAACGGAGAACCGATGCCTGTCAGCGCTGGGAAGCGGCGATAAGCATTAGCGGTCATGATGATGTTGGAGAGGAGGCGCTGCACGAACGGCCTCGGAACCACGAAGATCATCAGCCGTGCTCGTTTGCGTCACGCAGGAGGCCTGCGCACCTGCACGATTCGGATCGGACAGCGTGCTCTACACCGGATCGCGCGCCAGAATTCAGACCGGCATCACCCGCAGGCAGCGATGGCGAACCTCAGACGCCACGCGCCTCGGTTGTGCGCGTCGGGATTGGGAGCAATGAGACAGAAGCTCCGGCATGCGGCAACCGGTCGGTGGTGAACACGACGGGTAAGTCGGGCGCATGGGGCCGATGTTGGCCCATCGAGGCCACCATCACCCCTGCACCTGCCGGTCACTTATCCCCCGATTCCGTTAATCGGTGTTCCGGTTTCTGGTATTCGAGTTTGTATTTACCGTGGAGAACCAGCCTGCCGTCTGATTCCACCAGGACCCGATCCGCGATGGCGCATCCGACTGATTACTGTTAACGTTGTACCCGCTGATTTCGCTGCGAAGCTGCTTCGCCTGGGTGGCGTGAGATCCGCCCTCGCGGCTATAAGCCTGCAGCGCCTGGCAAGCGGCGCGCAGTTCTGTATGGGCCTGCCTGTATTCCCCGTGCTTCGCGGCCATGCGCGCGAGGGCGAGATTTTCGCGGGCGTGCAGCAAAGGCATGTCACTCGCTACCGAAGCCATGACCACTCCGTCCTGCACTGCCCGGAGCGCCTGGTCAGCTGCCTGCTTGTCGCCATTGTCGAGTGCCCGCCTGGCCGCCTGCAAATGGCTTTTGGCCAGGTTCGCATCGAGGCCTACGGTAGTGAACTGCCCGACGACGTGCGTCACTGCAATTCCGTGCCTGCCCGGACCCGATTGGGACGCCGATTGCGACCCCGAATTGGCCTCAGACCCGTTCTGCCCGGTTGCGCTTTGATTCGCGGACTCGTTCTGCGAGTTCGAAGTGCCGCTCCCAACTGTGGCGGATCGGTCCGCCGAACCAGATTGTGAGCGCGACGCCTGAATCGGTCCGAGGACGGAGTACTGGTCGAGTTCTTCGTACATGGGCACGAAGCCCCGGGAAGAATTCAGGCTCTGCGCCGCCTGAATGGCCTGGTTCACCGCGTTCTTTGCCTGATCGGTGTTGCCGTTCGCGATGTCCTGCCGCGCCTCGTTCGTACAGTTCAGGATCGTGCTCACATCGCGCGAGTTTCTGGCCCTGCTGTTTTGCATGTCGTTCGACGCCGGGTTATAGTTCGAGCTGCCTTGCGAATTCGTGGTTGCCTGCTGCTGCGCGTTGGAATTGCCGCTCGAATTCGTGTTGGTCGCTGAGTTCCCGTTTGTCGTCTGACTCAGGCCCGCGGCCGCCAATGCCGCGGCTGCCATCATGCATAAGGTGAATCGATACATACTTTGTGGCCTCCAATGTGATTGAATTTCTCTGTTTATGTGACGCGCAACAGCGGACTCCGGACTGCATCTGCCGGGTCAAACGTTGACGCGCAAACAGCGTGTGCCGCGAGGCGCAGGTCGTTTCCGTTTCACGCCAGGGAAACGAGCGTGGGGTGACGCGCTGGGTAAGTCGCCGATGCTGCGCGACTCACGACGGAGCCGGATACCGTACTCGTGCGCGCACCGGTCCGCATAAGTCGCCGCCACCTTCGCTTGCGCGCTGCACAGAAAACAGGCCGGGTTGAGCCTGATAACGGTGATGCTGCTCGCGCGATGTACCGGCCGCGTCTGAAAAGAGAGATGCCCGACACCGGTTGCCCATCACTCTCCGAAGCCCTCCCTGCAGCGCTGCGGCGCACTCTGCTGCTCGGCGCCGCGCTCGCCGTGGCGGCGGCCGTCATCTGGTACGCCGGGGCCGTTCTGCTGTATGCCTTTGCCGGTATCCTGGTTGCCGTCGTGCTGCAGACGTGCGCACACTGGGTTTCCGAAAAGGCCCACCTCGGGCCGCGCGTCTCGTACTGGTGCGTACTGATTGGCGTCGCCGGCATCGCCGCTGCTGTGGTCTGGCTCATTGCGCCCCGGGTCGAGTCGGAAGGAGCTGATCTGATCACTCAACTTCCAGCCGGCCTGGCGCGCCTGCGCGAGAGCATCGGAAATACGTCGCTCGGGGCGTCCATTCTCCACCTCCTGCAACAACGCGCGGCGGAATCCGCTCACCGCGTCCGGCTGGCGTCCATGGGAAGCAGCGCACTTGACACTCTCGGCGGCGCCATTGTAGCCCTGGTGGTCGGACTTTACGGAGCAGCCGACCCTGACCTCTACCGAGCCGGGTTGCTCCGGATCATCCCACAGCCTGGACGCGCTCATGCCGCTAAGTACCTCGATAGGGTCACCTACACACTGCGCTGGTGGATGTTCGGCCAAATGGTGCCCATGGTCGTACTCGCCCTGGCAACGATGCTCGGCCTTTGGCTTATGGACATTCCGCTGGCGTTCACGCTGGGCCTGTTTACGGGGCTCATGATCTTCATCCCGTACGTCGGTTCGCTGATTGCGGCGATACCAACGGCGCTGATCGCATTGCTGCAGAGCCCCATGAAGATGGTGTGGGTGCTGCTTCTGTACATCTGTGTACATGTGGCGGAAGGGTACGCACTCACACCGCTGGTGCAGCGTCGCGCTGTCCGCCTCCCGCCGGTTGTGACTGTACTCGCGCAGCTTCTGATGTGGAGCATCGCAGGTGTACTCGGTGCTGCATTGGCTACCCCACTCGCGGCTGCTGCGCTGACCGTTGTGAGCACGGCGCTGCGCGATGAAAAAGAGCCCGCCTAAGCAGTACACGTGACCTCTCACCTGTACCAATCGCGCGCGACGTGGGCCGGATAGATGCGGCCGCGATCCCAGTGTGCGACATCAATGCTCGCGTCGGTGCGCACAGCGACTTCCGTTCCTGGCGCAACTACGTCGGCGCGCGCTGTCGCGGCGCATCCAGCCACAAGCGCCAGAGTTCCTGTGGTTAGAGTTGTTATCACTTACAACCTCCAGATCACTGGACGTCTGGTGAACGCCTTAAGGAAGAGTTAACCGTGAACCTCCAGATTCCCCTTCGCACAGCAGGTACCGCACCTGGCCACCGCAGGCATCCGCGAAGATTACCCGACGAGCGTTTCAAGAGGGACACTCCGGTCACAGTCTTCGTCACTCGACAGCCGGAGAACGTGAACCAGTTGTCCCGGCTTGAGATCCTGCAGCAGCACACAGTTGCCGTTGCTGAACCGAATCGCATCGCGATGTCTGCGAGCCTCCGCGGTCACCTGCGTGAACGTCACGACCTCAATCGCGTGAACACCGAATCTTTCGCAAAGTGAGGAGGGCATATCGCGAACCAGCAGTTGCGCTCCCGGTGGAACGCAGACAGCGCACTCGGGGAAGGACTTCCGGGGTTCAGCAACTTCTGCCAGAAGGTGCTCCCGGAACGTCCTGCCTTGTGCTTCTGTAGTTCCGTCTCAGCTGTCAGCCCAATAGTTCCGGTCTGGAAACGATAGACAACAAGCCGCTCCCCCTCATTTGCGAGGCGATTCGGCGTATTATGCAAAGAATAGTCACACATCTATGCTCTCCTCCGTGTGGTCGGTCGCTTTTATACGTTTCGCTGCACTCCGCCGGACGGATGGATCTCCGGCGCATCGAGACCGAAAGGACGCGTCTTGTTCAGCAGAGCCGCTCCTTCACGAACGCAGGCCACGTCTGGGATCTTCCTCCCGCGTATGACGCGTGCTGCGGCCCGCCTTTTCGAAGAGCTTCCGAATCCATGTTTCCTCGTCAACATGTGCGCGCAGATGATCGAGCGATTTCTTCGCGCCGGTTATCGGGAAAGCGCGCGGCGGGCAAGGCGTTAACTGTGATTTCGAGTTCGTTCGGTGCACACGTGTAAGCCGATCATCTGGACGATTGCGCTCCCGTTCACTCGCCGGCGTCCAACAACTATGAACGACTTGTTTCGCTGTGCGCTCGCCTTCTCGATGATCCTTGGTGTTACAGCTGCACAATCATCAGCGGCCGATAAGGCCCGCACTGTTCTGAACGATGGCGCTGCCGATTCAAATCCGCACCATCGGCGAGAGGTCGCCCTGGCATTAGGGCTGCTTCGTCAAGGTGACCCGAGCACGGACCTGCTGCGAAAACTCGTATCTGACCATGACGTTCAGGTCCGGGTCGCGGCCATCGCCAGTATTGCAGACCTCCACGGCACGAACTTCATACCAGAGCTGAACCGCGCTCTCGACGATAACGTGCCGGAAGTGGCATTCGCTGCCGCGAAGTCTCTGTGGTCTCTCGGCCAACCGATCGGGAAACAGGTGCTCCTGGCGGTCCTCGAAGGCGACCGCAAAGCTCGATCCAATTACTTTCGCCGGAAGTACAGGCGCATGATGCGCACATTCAGCTCCCCCAGGGGCGCAATCCTGTTTGCGCTGACGCAGGGAGTCGCGTTCGTGCCGGTCCCTGGAGCCGGTGAGGGCTTGTCGGCCCTCCAGGCGCTGTTTTTCGAATCCGGCTTCTCACCTCGTGCTTCCGTGGCGATTCGCCTGGCTCAGGACAGGGGTCCGGAGGTCCAGGCTGCACTCATCGACGCGTTATCTGATGGTGACTGGTCCGTTCGGGCGGCCGCGGTGCAGGCGATTGGAATGAGGAATGACCCCGGGCTGAGGGATCACCTCGTGCCGCTGATGCACGACGACAGTTCGCACGTCCGGTTTCGTGCAGCGGCCGCTTATCTCAGGTTGAGCAGCATGCAATGACTTCTTCAGCGCCACCGGGCGTGTTACGGCCGCCGTTGGCGCACCGGCACGAGTTATCGCTCGTTTCCGGCGATGTAGATCCGTTTCGACCCGTACGCACGTCATACAGCTGTGGGAAATGTTTACGAGATAACTACCTTGACTTCCCCAAAGAGGCCGCCGCCTCGGCATAAAGTCATTACGATCGACGAAATCAGGAACAATCGCCGGTCCATCGCGCCGGCGCCAACGAACCTGAAGAAGACTCCCATCGTTCGTGAGCACCTGAAATCAGCAGAGGACGCACATCGCGCGGTTGAGAAATCCGGCCAACAGGCTTCGAAGCGAGGCAAACAGTGACTCAGGGCGTCATCATTCATCATGCGAACGGAGGGGTGTGTGTGGTATTCGGGCAATCTTCGAGTTGGCTGCCGCGGGAGCTTATCGCGTTCCTTGTCACGATAGGGGCGTTCCTCAGGGCAACTCGGTTCTAATCCCATGCGCAACCGTGTTTCGGCACTGCAAAGCACGCTGCACCACGCCAACCTGGCCGCTGCCGTCTGTTGCCGGCCGGAGAATCTGCTGGCCTGCACCGGCTTCTGGCCGGTCGTCGGCAATTCACTGGCGGTGGTTTCGGTGGAAGGCGGCCGCGCTTTGATTGTGCCTGAGGACGAGAAAGAGTTGGCCGGATCCGCCGCCGCGGACGAGATCCTTATATATGAGGCCGCCTCGCTCGATGCCCTCGAGCCCGTTAACCACCTCATCACGGACGCGCTGCGCGAGGCCCTCCGCCGGCTGGGCTGCGTCAACGCATCCTGTGGACACGATGCCGGGCCATCCGTCGTGCCGGCAACTTATGTCGCGACGTACCAGTTTGGTGCGGGTCTGCCACACATCCTCGAACATGGACTGAGCGCAACCGGGCTGCAGGACATTTCAACGCACTTTGCCCGGTTACGGGCTGTGCTCACGGACGACGAGCTCTCGGTCGTGCGAACGGCGTGCGATGCCGCCCGCAGCGGGTTCCGGAAGACGGCTGAGCAAATCGCGGCAGGCGTGACCGAGCGCGACGTGGCGCGCACGCTGTCCTCAGCCGTTGGCGCCGCCTTTAACCGAATACGAGCAGGGGCCTTCGGCTTTTGCATGTCCGGGCCGAACTCGGCCAAGGCATATCGTGCGTACCAGCTGCCCGGTACGCGCGCGCTGGAGGAGAACGATGTTGTTCTGCTGCACGTCAACTCGACCGTCGATGGCTTCTGGACCGATATCAGCCGCACGTATCGCATTGGCCATCCATCGCCGCAGGCCAAGGGTGTTCAGGCCGCGGTGCTCGAGGCAACTCGCGCCGCTCTCGACGCCATCCGCCCCGGCGTGAGCGCCGCCGCCGTGGACCACGCCGCGCGATACGTACTCGAGAAGGCCGGCTGGGGGAAGGAGTTCCGGCACGCTACCGGGCACGGCGTGGGCTTCGCCGCGATCGATCACAATGCTTTCCCGCGCATTCACCCGAAGTCGCCGGACACGCTCGAGACCGGCATGGTCTTCAACGTTGAGCCCGCCGCATACTTCCCGGATGAGTTCGGAGTACGGCAATGCAACATGGTGGCAGTGACCACCACCGGGTGCGAGCTGCTGACACCCTTCGATGGCACTCTGGACGAGCTGGTGATTGGGCGCGCGTAGCTACCGGCTCGATCGGTCCACCGCCGGCTTACGCTCGGCGTCGAGGTTCAGCGCCGTATTGATCAGCGCCACGTGCGAGAACGCCTGCGGGAAATTGCCGACCTGCCTTCGTGCATTCGCGTCGTACTCCTCAGAAAGTAAGCCGACATCGTTCCGCAGCTCGAGCAGCCGTTCAAAAAGAGCCCGGGCCTCGTCGCGCCGCCCCTGCAGGACGTAAACGTCCGCAAGCCAGAAACTGCAGGGCAGAAAGCTGCCTTCGCTTCCCTTCAACCCGTCCACCGAAGTCTTCGGATCGTACCGCCGCACCAGACCGCCATCCATCAGCCGCTTCTCGATCGCGGCCACCGTGCTCTGAACCCGTTCGTCGCAGGCCGGCAGGAAACCAACCTGGGGCATGAGCAGCAAACTTGCGTCCAGAGTGTCGGAGCCGAAATCGACGGAATTTGGGAAGTTCGCGGTGGACGGCGGCAATTCACGCACTCGAAGGTCATGACCTGGGTGGCCATGGACCGCGCGATACGGTCCGTGGAGGACTTTGGCCATAAGGGGCCGGTCGAGCAA
>DASRCB010000011.1:0-40667 GCA_035653295.1 Bryobacteraceae bacterium | reverse complement strand
CTTCTTTCTCCGTGTCTTTTTTCGAGCAGCCGGCCAGCACCATCGCCATGAGCGCGACCGGAACACCCGCACGAATCATCATCACAGTTTCCCCGTCAGCGTTTGCAGGTTCGCGAGCGCGACGGCGTAACGCGTCACGCCATCGCTGTAGGCGTTGCGCGCCTGGGCCAGCGTCGTCTGCGCATCGGAAACCTCCAGCGCCGTGGCCTCGCCCGCCTCATACCGAAGCACCGTCAGGCGCAGGCTCTCCGCCGAAAGCTCCGCCGACGAACGCAGGGATGCAAGCTGGTTCTTTGCCGCCTGCGCCTCCACATAGAAGCCATTAATGTCGGCCACCAGTTGCCGCTGCGCCAGCGTCAGCTCCGTCTGAGCCTGCTTTTCCTGGAGTTCAGCCTGCCGAACCTTGCTGCGCGTCGCGCCCCAGTTCCAGACCGGAACCGTAACCGTCCCCTGCACCACCGAGCCCAGGTTGCGGCGGTTATCGGGTCCGTAGATGCCGAACACGTTTGCGTCAATACCGTACCAGTAATCGAGAACCAAAGCAGGGTAATAAGCGCCGCGCGCGGATGCCACGCCGAAGTGCGCCTGCCGCGCCGCTGCCTCTGCGGCGCGCACGTCCGGACTGCTGGCCATGGCCTCCGAGCGAATCTCCTCCAGCGGCGGAAGCGGTGTGTCCGGGCTCAGCGCACCCGCAATCTCGTATCTCTGCAGCGGGTCCGGAAAGGCAATCACCCCTAAAGCGAGCCGCGCCTTCTCAATGCCCACTTGAGCGTCGGCCAGATCCCGCTCGCGCTGCTGGACCTGGAGTTCGGCTTTGATCACGTCCGCATGCGCCACCTCGCCGCCGGCCTCCTGCTTCCGCGTGATGTCCAGAAACCGCTGCGCTTCGGCCAGGCTCTGTTGCGCATTCTTCAAATGCTGCTCCGCCGCGGCGAGGCCATAATAGGTTTGCACGACTACCGCCGTGAGCCCACGGCGGGCGATCTCCACTCGGGCCCGCGCCGCAGCCTCGGCCGCAACCGCGCGGCGATAATCCGCCTGCTTCGTCAGCGAGAAGAGCTCGGCGTGAACCGCCGCCTGCTCGTTGTACACATGAACACCGTCGTTGGCCACGAACACGCCCGACGGCGTCCCGTTGCCCTGCGTGTAAATGTATTGATTCAACCAGTTCAGCGTTGGATAGAGGGCGGCCTTCGCCTGGATGCGGTCTTCGCGCGCGCTTTGAGCCGCGTACGATGCCGCCATGAACTGCTGGTTATAATCCCGAGCGTGCTGCAGGGCCGCGTTCAGATCCAGCGTCACCGGCGTCCCCTGGCCTGGCGCCGCGGCCGGGTTTCCCGGCACGCTCGGCTCATTGGGACCGGCCGCGCCGGGTGTCTGACCTGCTGCTCCCGGCGGCGTCTTGCCGGCCGCGCCTGGCGGCGGATTGCTGGGCTGCTGCTCCTGCGAGGGGGGCGCCCCGGGAGTCGGAACTGTCGGCTGCTGTGCGGCTGCGAGTGCGCCCGCCGCGATCGCTAAGGTCACAACTACGCCGCTGACGCGCACGCCCGCAATTTTAACAACCGATTGAATAGAACAAGGGAAGCAGGGCAGGAATTCAGGCGACGGCCGGCTCGAAGTGTGTCCGTGGCGCCCGGTTGCGATGTCGCGAGGCCATGTTCATGACCCGGCGCACTTCCACGTGATCGAACGGCTTCAGCAGAACATCGTAGCCGCCCAGATTGAGAACCTCGGCCCAAAGCCGCTCGTCGGCTTGTCGGGAAACCACCACGACCGTGGGAGGCGCACCTAGTCCTGCTGCTGTGCGAAAGACATCTTTCCAACTTCCGTCGGGAAGATCTCTCTCGCACAGGATCAGACTGGGATTGCTTTCGCGGATAAGCCGGGTGGCTTCCCGATACGACGAAGCCCTGTGGATGGTCCAGCGGGATCTGTCCAGAATACGTTCGAGAGAGACGCAGTCCCCCTGATCGGGGCTGACTGCGAGGAGGGTGATCTTGTCAGTGAAGGGGACAGGGACGGGAATTTTTTTCATGGTGGGCGGTTGTGGGGTAGCCTGGGACATTTCGCCTAAGTTGCTGTGAACAAGAGACATCACAAAGGGCCTGAGCTCGGTGAAGCAAACTAGAGTGCAACTTCGCTTCCATGATGCATCCGTTAAATATCAACAGGCTAAACGGTTGAATACGCTAAACAGTACGACGCCCACGCGCAGCAACCGCACCATCCAGCCTGTACTTTTTACAAGCTCGGCCGTTCCCCGGCGATGCTGCCGGAAAAAACTTCCGAAGCCGTTCGAAACGTGTTAGCGTGCGCCTGCGCCGTGCTCTCGATCGGCTCCCCGTAGCCACCGCCCATCGTAACCACGATTGGCGCCCCGATTCGTCGCGCGAACTCGAATACCGTCCGGTCACGTTCTGCGAGCCCATTATGAGTCAGGGCCAGGCGGCCCAGCCGATCCTCCGCCAGCCCGTCCACTCCCGACTGATAAAAAACGATATCCGGACGGAAATCCCGGATCAGCGGCAGCACCGACGCGAGCGCATTCAGGAACGCCTCATCCCCCACCTCGTCCGGCAACCCGATGTCGATGGAGCTGCGTTGTTTGTGGAAAGGAAAGTTGTTTTGGCTGTGGATCGAAATCGTGAGCACATCCGGGTCGCCACCGAAGATGGCCGCGGTCCCATCGCCCTGATGGACATCCAGGTCGAGAATGGCGGCGCGCCGAATTCGTCCGGCGGCGCGGTTCACCTCGAAGGCAATCGCGATGTCATTGAAAACGCAAAAGCCCGCGCCGGCGTCGCGGAATGCGTGATGGGTCCCACCCGCAAGATTGCCGCCCCAGCCTGTTTCCAGAGCCTCGGCGGTCGCCTGCAGTGTGCCGCCCACCGACGCCATCGTACGGCGGACCAGACCTTCCGACCAGGGAAACCCGATCCGCCGCATGACTGCGGCCGGCACAGCCCCCTCCAGCACCTGCAGGACGTACGACCGTTCGTGGATGGACGCGATCAGTTCCGGGTCCGCGGCCGCCGCGGGCGTGAACTCGAACGCGTCGCTGGGAGCGAGCATCCTGCGCACCAGCTCATATTTTTCGGCCGGGAACCTGTGCCCCGGCGGCAGGGGCAGCGGGTGATGATCGCAGTACCAGACGCGTTTCACGGCGCATTTCGCGGCGACAGGTCGCGAATCATGATGTCCCGGAACAGCATGTCCCCACCCCCGCCCATGTGCAGTTGCAGGGCGATGCTGCCGGTCCATACCTGAGGTTTTGGGTCCGTGTAATCCACCAGTTGCACGCCATTCAGACGCGAAATGTAGCGGTTGCCATGTACCTGAACGAGGTACTCGTTCCAGTCGCGCGGCCGAATCACGGTTTCGTTCTCCGGCGCCGGCCAGACCAGCCACTGCCGGCCCACGTCGTAGATGCCACCGGTGTGATGGCCCACGTTGCAGTCGATTTCGAACTGAGGCCCCTGCGTCACGTCAGCCGTTCCGGGTTTGAACTCCGCCCGAAAGAACACGC
Organism: Bryobacteraceae bacterium; assembly: GCA_035653295.1. GTDB lineage: Bacteria > Acidobacteriota > Terriglobia > Bryobacterales > Bryobacteraceae > DASRCB01. The sequence continues at coordinate 37,141 of DASRCB010000011.1, read as the reverse complement.
CGCTGTTGCCGCTCTCCTCGCACCTAAAGCGAAGGAACAGGTCGAAATCGCGGAACTTCTTCTCGGTTTTCAGATAACCGTAACCCTTCGTCCGCGTCTGGCCGTGGATAACGCCGTTGTCCACGGTCCAGCTCTCTTTGCCCACGTTCACCCACCCGGTGAGGTCGCGGCCGTTAAAAAGCGGCTGCCAATCTTCGCCGGGAAGCTTGTCCGGCGCCTGTGATAGCAACAGCGCAGGGACTAGAAGAACTGCCGAAATCAAAACGCGCATGCTCTATTCTTGTACGCATGGAAGAGTCGGTGCTCGCGTCGTTCTCAGGCCGCACGATTCTGGAGACCACGCCGGCGGTAATCGGCAACATGATCGCCGGCGCCACGCCCGAACAACTCGCCTGGCGGCCCGATGGCGATCGCTGGTCCATCGAGATGGTGCTGGCGCATCTTGCGGACGTCGAGATCAACGGCTTCCTCAGCCGTTTCCATGCGCTCACCGGCGAGGACGATCCATTGCTGCCCATCTACGACCAGCACGCGCTCTTCGGCGCCGTTCACGATTTTGACGCGCGGCGCGATCTGGTTGCGTTCCAGCGCGCCCGCGAGCAGACGCTCGAAGTGCTGCGCGCGCTGCCCACGAGCGCCATGGACCGCCGCGGGCGCCATGAGGAACTCCGCTCGCGCATTTCCTTCGGTGAGTTGCTGCACGAGCTCGCTTTTCACGACCTCGGGCACATCCGCCAGATCGCCGAGTTGTACCGCTCAGCGGCCTTCTATCCCAACATGGGAGCATTTCGCTCGTATTACCGCATCAACCCGTGATCAGAGTCGCTGGGACGAGTCGAAGCCGAGCACACGAAGAGCCCAGCGGTCGTACCGTTGGATGTCCTGAACGTCCTTAGCCCGGAATGATCTTCGCGATGTCGTTGTAGATGGCGAACACCACCACCGCCATCAGGAACACAAAGCCAAGCTTGAAAACCGTTTCCTTGACCTGCAGGCTGAGATCACGGCGCATCACCATTTCGAGCAGCAGCAACACAATGGTGCCGCCGTCAAGAATCGGAATCGGAAGCAGATTGAAAATCGCGAGATTGACGCTGATCATGGCCATCAGGCCGAGAAACGCCTCCGGGCCTTCCTGCGCGGCCTCGCGGGAAGCCTGGGCGATGCCGATGGGCCCGCTCAGCGATTTCGGGGAGAGCCGCCGCTGGATGATATCGCCGATGGTGTCGAACACCCAGGTGGCGAACTTGCGGTTCTGCTTGACCGAGGCCGCCAGGGCGTCCGGCAGCGAGAGCTGCGTCATGACGAACCGCGGTTCGAGGCCGACGCCAATGACCCACCGCTCCGGACCACCATCCAGCTTGCCGCGCTGCGGCGTGATGCTCGCGTTGTATTCTTTCCCGTCCCGCATGTAGGTGACCGCGAGAGGCTGCCCATTGCTGGCCGCAATGAGTTCCTGAAGCCGCCGGATTGACCAAACCTGTTGGCCATTGACGCGAAGCAGGAGATCGCCGCGCTTCAAACCTGCCCGCTGCGCCGGCAGGCCGGCCACGATGGAGCCGACCTGGTCGGTTTCCATGTCCCAGCCAATCGGCAGTCCGAGACCGGTCTTCTTGTCCGCCTCCGGCGTGACCTCAACCTTGTTCCTCTCCGTGCCGCGCCGGATCCAAACCGTGATCGGATGGTTGGGGCTCGAGGCTTCGCGCATCTGCACATCCATCCAGCTCGGGTTGTTCTCGCCGTCGATCTGCACAATCTCGTCGCCGGGCTGCAGCCCGGCCTTTGCGGCAATGCTGTTCGGCGCGACGTAACCGATTACCGCGGTCTTATCGAGCGGTTTCGGGTAATGCCACATGAACACACCCGTGAGAACCGCAACCGCGAGCACCAGATTCATAAACGGACCCGCGGCCACGACGATCAGCCGCTGCCAGCGCGGCTTCGCGAGGAACGCCCGCGGATCGTTGATGTTCTCATCGCCGGGCGTGTCGCCCGCCATTTTCACGTAACCGCCGAACAGAATAGCGGAAAACCGGAAATCGGTTTCGCCGCGGCGGAATCCGAACAGGCGCGGGCCGAACCCGAAGCTGAACACGTCAACGCGCACATCGAAAAAGCGCGCCGCCCAAAAGTGGCCCAGCTCATGGAGCAGGATCATGCCTCCGATGAGGACAATGAGCCACCAGACGCTCTGAATTACAGGAATCATGGATTAAGTTCTCACGGCGGGAGCCGTTGTGTGCCGGCGTTCCGCCATCCCCGTCACCACCTGCTGCGCGATTTCGCGAGAGCGGCGGTCTGTCTCCATCACTTCGACGATTGAAGCCGGTTGCCGTGAGGGCATCCGCTCCAGCGTTTCGCGCACGACATCCCCTATCTGCGGAAACGAGATATGTTCGTTCAAAAATGCGCTGACCGCCACTTCATCCGCGGCGTTCAGCGTGCACGTGGCCGACCCTCCCTCGCGCTGCGCCTCGTACGCGAGTTGCAGGAGCGGGAACTTCTGGAAATCAGGCGGGAAAAAGGTCCAGCTGCGAAGCTCGCTCCAGTCCAGACGCGGCACCGGCGCTTCCTGCCGAGCAGGCCACGTGAGCGCATACTGGATGGGCATCCGCATGTCTGTCGCGGAGATCTGAGCAATCACGCTGCCGTCAGTGTACTCCACCATCGCGTGTATGGAAGACTGCGGATGTACTACAACTTCCACCTGATCGGGTTCCAGCCCGAACAGCCAGCAGGCCTCGATCACCTCGAATCCCTTGTTCATGAGAGTCGCGGAATCGATGGTGATGCGCTGACCCATCCTCCATGTTGGATGATTGAGCGCCTGCTCCGGCGTCACGCTATGGAGTCTCTCGCGCGGCGTTTCACGGAAAGGTCCGCCGGATGCCGTGAGGATGAGGCGCGCCACCTCGTCGCGCCGGCCGGCGCGGAAACACTGATGGGCTCCGTTATGTTCGCTGTCCACCGGCAGCAGTTCGGCGCGGTGCCTGCGAGCCGCGTCCAGCACCAGCTTGCCGCTTGCGACCAGCGTCTCCTTGTTCGCCAGGGCGATTCTTTTGCCCCGGCAGGTCGCTTCGTAGGTGGCCTCGAGCCCGGCGACACCGACGATTGCGGAAAGAACGATATCCGCCTCAGGCGCGACAGCGCATGACACCCGCGCGGCGGGTCCGGTTTCGATTTGCGGCCACTCGTTGCGTGGCAGACCGGCGTCTTCCAACCGACGCATCAGCTCCGCACGGCCCGCCTCGTCTTCCAGCGCCGCCATCCGCGGCCGGAACTCGATGATTTGGCGGGCCAGCAACTCTGCGTTATGGCCGGCAACCAGAGCAAAGATGGAGAACTCGTCTCGGCGGCGACTGACCACGTCGAGCGTGCTCACGCCAATCGAACCCGTTGAGCCGAGAACCGTTATCCTCTTCATCATCTCTGCGCCGATTATATCGTTCACCCGTCGCAGGCTCCCGATGCACACGTCTGCATCTGAAGTGAGTACGAGGTCAGCCTGTTGTTGGGTTCGTTTGGATCAGTGCAGCAGCCGGCAGACGTTGAAGCTTTCAACTCGGTTCCGGACACAAGACCCTTGCGGGCGCCGGGGAGGTTGCTTCAGGGGTCTTATGAGGTTAGTCTCGCTTTGGTGGGAGTTGCCTCCCCGGCTTGATTCCAATATTAGTATATGATTTTGCGGATTGCAACAGTTTTTTGTAGGTCAGCTCGATTTCTTCACCGTGACTCCCGTGAGGTCCTCCAGAACCTTCACCGTGGAGCACATGTCTTCATCGGCGTAACCCTTTGAAATCGCAGCCCGAAACATTTGCTGAGTAACACCCGTCAGGGGCAGCGGAACCTCGACTTCCCGGCCGAGGTCCAGCGCCAGCCCAATGTCCTTCGCCATCCATTTCGTGGAAAAGTTCGTGGTGAAGTCGCGGGCCAGGATCGCCGGAGCCTTGCCGCTGACCAGCCCGGATTTCGCCGCGCTGTTATTTAGGATATCCACCATCAAACCGGGGTCGACACCGGCGCGCGTTGCCAGCACAATCCCCTCGTTGAACGCTTCCATCATGTTGGAAAGAACAAGGTTCTGCGTCAGCTTGGCGCACAGGCCCTGGCCCGATTCACCGCAATAGTAGAAGAGCTTACCCATGGCTTCGAACCACGGTTTGGCGCGTTCGAAGGTCTCGCGCTTGCCTCCGATCATGAAGGTCAGCGTGGCGCCCTCGGCGCCGGACTTCGAACCGGTGCAGGGCGCGTCGAGAAATTCAACACCGCGCCCGGCGAACTGCTCCGCGATGCGCCGGCTCCGCACAGGCGATACCGTGCTGCAATCGGCCACGATCGTTCCCGGCCGCGCGCTCTGAATTACACCATCGTCCTCCGTGAGTACGGATTCGGACATGTCCGGCGTTCCCACGCACAGGAACACTCCGTCGGCCTGCTCCGCAGCCTCTCGCGGTGTCGCGCAGAACACGCCGCCTTTCTCGCCCGCCAGCTTGCGGGCTTTGTCGGCCGTGTGCGACCAGAGCGCCACCCTGTGCCCGGCGCGCAACAGATTCTGAGCCATGGGGTAGCCCATGATCCCCAGTCCAAGGAATGCCAGATTCGCCAAGTGGATCCTCCCGATCAGGATGCCCGGACGGCGCGGGCTGTTAGATTGTAGCAATGAAGCCCCGCGTCCTCGTCACTCGCCGGCTTTACCCGGAAGCCATCGAACTGCTCAAGCAACATTTTGAAGTGGACTATAACGGCGTGGACGCAAGCCTGACGCCCGCCGAACTGCTCCAGCGAGCCTCGGGCAAGCATGGCATCGTGGCGCAGTTAACCGACAAGTTCCCGCCCCAGGTGCTCGACCGCCTGGAAGGTGTTCGCGTCATTTCGGATGTCTCCGTCGGCTACGACAACATCGATATCCCCTACGCCACTGGGCGCGGCATCCTCGTTACCAACACGCCCGATGTCCTGACCGACACCACCGCCGATCTGGCCTTCGCTTTACTGATGGCTACGGCGCGCCGCATTGTGGAAGGGCACGCCCTGATTCACGCTGGCAAGTGGAGCAAATGGAGCATCGATTTCCTGGTGGGCTACGACATTCACCACCGCACGCTCGGCATTTTCGGCATGGGCCGCATCGGGCAGGCGGTGGCCAGGCGGGGAACCGGCTTCAGCATGCGCATTCTGTATCACGACACGCAGCGCGCGCCGGAAGCCGTGGAACGCGCTCTGGGAGCGGAGTTCGTCTCGAAGGAGGACCTCCTGCGCGAGTCGGATTTCATCAGCGTGCATGTTCCGCTGAACGACGCGACGCGAAAGCTGATCGGCGAACCCGAGCTGCGGATCATGAAGAAGACCGCAATCCTGGTGAACACGTCGCGGGGGCCGGTGTTGGATGAGGCCGCGGTAGCGCAGGCGCTGGCGGAGCGCTGGATCGCGGGCGCGGGACTGGATGTGTTCGAGCGCGAGCCGGAGGTGCATCCGCTCCTGCTCGAACTGGACAACGTGGTGCTGGCGCCGCATATCGGCAGCGCGTCGGTGGACACGCGCCGCGAGATGTGTATGAAAGCGGCGCGCAACATGGTGGCTGCTCTAACGGGCGGCAAACCGGAGAGCCCGGTCAATCCGGAGCTACTGGCCAGTTCCGGAACAACGGCCCGGTAACTCATGCGAGCCGCCGGCCTGCATTGCTGATCAGAGCTTCGCCACGATAATCGGCGTTGTCGTTGGCGACAGCGACCCGGTCGCAGGCTCGACACTCACCGCTACGCCGGCGATTTGTGAGCGATCCACAGCGCCCGGCAGGAAGTGGATCGCGGTTCCCGTCGCGGCGGACTGGAACAGACCGGCGGGCCTGGGGCCGCCCGTTTTCGGCAGCAGCCACATCTCGTAGGTCCGTCCGGCAGCAACAGGCGGGAGATTCGCGGCAATCAGCAGCACGCCGCGTCGCGGGTTCAGGATGACGCGCCCTCGCGGCGGCTGCGCCGCGGCGCCCCCAAAGCTCACCTGCTCGGTGTCGGGCTGCTCCAGAAGCTGGATGGCCTGCTCCAGACGCGATCGATCCGCCGCGGTGTTCGTCAGCTCCGAGGCCGTGCGCCCCAGTTCCGAGCGCGCATACGCCAGCTGGCGATTCGTCTCGCGCACCTGCCCCATGTAGACGAAAGCGACAATAGCGAAGGCCGCGGCTGCTGCTGCCCAGACCCACGACCAGCCCCACTGCCGCTCCGGCTCCGCTCCGATGCCGGCCATGATCCGCCTGCGCAGGCGCGCCGGCGGCGCGGCATCGGGCGCCAGAGCCAGAACCGAGGCGTTCAGCGCGCGGGCATGATTCACGCCGTCGCTGCACACCGGACATCGGTCCCCGAGGTGCTCGAGGATCGCAGTTTGCTCCGGCTCATCCGCCAGTCCGAGCGCGTACAGCTCGTACGAATCCCGCAGTTGTTCGCAGGTCATACGGCGGCCGCCCCCACCAGCTCCTGCCGCAGCGTCTGCAGCGCCGAACGCACCCACGTCTTCACTGTACCCAGCGGCTGCTTCAGCTTGTCGGCCATCTCCGTCTGCGAGAGGCCTTCGAAGTACGCCAACTCGATCACGGTGCGCTGGTTCGTGTTCAGTTTTTCAAACGCTCCGCGCAGCAGCCGCACCCGATCGGTGTTCAACAGGTCCTTTTCGAAATCCGCGAAAACCGCGGGCTCGTCGCCGCGCGCCAGCTCGGTGGTGCGCTCCCGTTCCCTGCCCTCCAGCGATCTGAGATAGTCGACCGCCCGGTTTCTGGCCACCGTCAGCACCCAGCCCCCCAGCGAGCCCTTCTCCGCGTCGAAGCCGTGAATGCGCGTCCAGATGCGCAGGAACGCCTCCTGGACCAGATCCTCGGCCACGGCCTGGTTTCGCACCACCCGCAGCACCACCGAGTAGGCGATCCGCCCATAGCGGTCGTACAGATCGCCCATGGCGCTGGCGTCGCGCTCCTGCAGACGCCGAACCAGATCTCCGTCGTCGCCGGAGCGAACGATCACGGTGAGTATGGGTAACAGGAGGATGCTCATGCCCGCGTGATGCTCACATGAGCCTATACGGGGGCGTGGCGGCCTGTGGATTGCCTCAGCCGCTTCGGCGACGCTCCGCCACGATGGTGATCTGCATATCGTGCGCCAGCTCGACCACGCGCTGAACCAGGTTACGGCCCATCATCGGCAACCGGTGAAAGCGCCGCGGCCGTCCCATAAAGACCTGCGTGATCTGATACATCCGCGCGAAGTCGACAATCGCCGCGGGAACGTCGTCGCTCTCCAGAACACGCGTCTCGATGTGCAGGTTGCGGGCGAAGTTCAGGTGCCGGTCCACCGACTCGCGCTCGCTTTCGGAAACCGGCTCGCCGCGGGTCGGCCGGACGAACAGCGCGAAGCATTCGGCGTGGATAAAGTCCGCGACGCGGCGTCCGCGGCGAATCAGAGCCGCGCTGGCGGCCTCCGGGCCCACACAAATCAGGATCCGCTCCGCCGCGCGCGCCTGTGGACCGCTTTCCGGCCGCCGCTCCTCGGCGGAATGCCGGATATCGACCTCATGCGCGGTCTGGCGCATGGCCAGCTCGCGCAGCGCGGCGAGCGTGCTCTCCTGAAAAAAGTTAGCCAGCGCCCGCTGCGCTTTATCGGGAGCATAGACCACGCCTCGCTCCAGGCGATGCACCAGCGCCCGGGGGGTCACGTCGACCATGACCACCTCGTCCGCCTCTTTCATCACCCAGTCGGGCACGGTCTCGCGCACGCGAACGCCGGAGATCTGCCACACCTGATCGTTCAGGCTCTCGAGGTGCTGAACGTTCATGGTGGTGTACACATCGATGCCCGCGTCAAGCAGCGCCAGCACATCCTCCCAGCGCTTCCCGCGCGGCGATCCGGGCACGTTCGTGTGAGCGAACTCGTCAACCAGGCAGACCTGAGGATGGCGGGCAATCACGGCATCGGTGTCCATTTCTTCGAACACCGCGCCGCGATATTCGACCCTGCGCCGCGGGACCGCCTCGAGGCCTTCGGTACGGGAAATCGTGTCCCGGCGGCCGTGCGGCTCGAAATAGCCGATCACCACGTCGACGCCATCGCTCCTGAGCCGCTGGCCCTCGGAAAGCATTTCGTAGGTCTTGCCCACGCCCGCGGCGTAGCCCAGCAACACTCGTAACCGGCCGCGCCTCTCGCCGGAAGGCGCGCTCACTGCGGGAAGATCCTCACGTCCATGCCTTCCGCCTCGCGGATCAGGTCATCCACCGGACTGCCGAACATGCGCGCCCAAAAGCCGGTCCGCCGCGTATGGCCGATAAAAATCTGCGTGATGCGCTCCTCGCGCGCGAAGCGCATGATGACATCCGCCGGATCGCCGCCCTCCAGCGAATGCACCTTTGCGCCGGCCCGGCGCGCCATCTCCAGGTTGCGTTGCAGCGCCGCCTCATCCTCGGGGGCCAACTCCGGCTGGCCCACCCACGCCACGAAAAGCTCGCCATGGAATCGCTCGGCGTTGCGCCGCGCGCTCTCGATGATCTTCTCGGCGTTGCTGCGCGGCGTGATGCAAACCAGAATGCGTTCCTGGGTGCCCCACTGCTGCTGGATCCCGTGCCGGGCGAGGTAGCGCTCCAGCTCCCGCTCCACCACGTGCGCCGCGACCACCAGAGCGAGTTCGCGAAGGGCGGAAAGCTTTTCGGGCGAGAGCGAACCGCCGGCCGCGTTGAAATCCGCCGGCGCGTCCACCACCATGATCTCGTCCGCGTTTTCGAGGAAGCTCTCCGGGACCGTCTCCTGGGCCCGCTTACCGGTGATCGCGGCGACGCGGTCGCGCTCCTCTTCGATGTACTGGAGATTCACCGAGGTGATGACCGAGATGCGGGCATCGATCAGCTGCTGCACGTCCTGCCAGCGCTTTTCGTTTCGCGATCCGCAAGGATTGTCGAATGCCAGACCATCGATCAAACAAACACGTGGGTGGCGGCGCAGGATGGCTTCCACATCGATGACCGGACGTCCATCGATTATCAGGGGCGGAATGGCCGGAAGCCGTTCCACGATGGCCGTGACGTCGGGCGAGAGGTTCGGCTGCAGGGCCGCAATCACCACGTCCTGCCCACGCTCGAAGCGGCGCCGGCCTTCGTCGAACATGCGGAATGACTTACCCACGCCAGAGGCATAACCCAGAAAGACTTTCAGCCGCCCGTGTTTCTCATAGAAGTCTTCGTTTTCAACACTGCGGAGCAACTGGTCGGGATCGGGCCGAAGCCGTGTTTCGCCGCGCATGGCGCTTCTCCGGGTAGATTATCGCTTCGCGCACGCTGATCCGGGCCGAGGCATAAAAAAGGTATAAGGCCGAACACGAACCCCAATCTGGCTTTGTGGGGCCCGGCCGATTTCAATCCCGACGCGTAGCGCGCGCCCCCGTTTCGCCGCCCGATCTGCTTTTGTGGGGCAGGCTCTCAGCCTGCGGCGGGCACTCTGCCCGCCCGGCCCGGCCGATTTCAATCCCCGCCGCGTAGCGCGTGCCCCCGTTTCGACTCCAGGTCTGCCCTTTGTGGGGCAGGCTCTCAGCCTGCGGCGGGCACTCTGCCCGCCCGGTCCGGCCAATTTCAATACCCGAGGTCCCCCTCAGCTCTGGGCCGCAGCCTTATCCGGAAGCGCGAAGCGATACCCCACCCAGGGTTCGGTGATGATGTAGCGCGGCTGCGAGGGCGCCGGCTCGATCTTGCGTCGCAATTGATTCACGAAGACGCGCAGGTACTCATGCTCGTCGCCATACTCCGGACCCCAGACTGCGCTCAGCAATTCGCGATGCGTAAGCGCCTTGTTTGGATGCCCGACCAGATAGCGCAGCAGATCGAATTCAGTGGGCGTCAGCCGCGTGCTGACGCCATCTCTCTGCACCGCGCGAGCGGCGAAATCGATGGTTACATCCGTCAGCCGAAGCTGCGCCGGCTCTGCCTCAGACATGGTGCGCCGCAGCGCCGCTCGAATCCGCGCCAGCAACTCCGGCGTGCTGAAAGGCTTGGTCACGTAATCGTCGGCGCCGGCGTCGAGCGCCGCCACCTTGTCCGCCTCCGCGTCGCGAACCGTGAGCATGACGATAGCGGCGTCCGAGTGGGCGCGAATCTCCCGGCAGCCCTCGAGGCCGCCCATTCCCGGCATATTCATGTCCAGCAGAATGAGGTCGAAGCGATGATCTGTCAGCAGGTCGAGCGCCTCCTCCGCCGTGCGCGCTTCCATCACCTCGTAGTCGCGCGCCAGCAGCGTTGCCCGCAGCACTCGGCGGATCTGCGGCTCGTCATCGACAATCATCACGCTGCCAGCGCTCATGGTCCTTTCTCCGCGGCGGGAAGCACGATGCTGAACTCCGAGCCCCCGCCGGCTTCGCTCTCGAGGCGCAGTTCACCGCCGTGCGCCTCCACAATTTCGCGCGCGATGGCCAGACCAAGGCCCGTGCCGGCGACACGCCGGGCCGTCGACGCGCGATAAAACTTCTCGAAAATACGCCCGCGCTCATGCTCCGGAATCCCCGGGCCTTCGTCGCGAACGCTCAGGACGACACAGTCCCCTTCACGAGATGAGCGCAACGTCACCGCGGTTGCGCCGGGAGAGAATTTCAGTGCGTTTCCGATTAACTGGCCGAGCGCGACCGCGATCAGTTCGCGATCCACATTGACGAGCATTTCCCCCGCCGCGTCCTCCACCTGGATCCTGCTGCTCCGGCCCGCGCCCGCGGACTGTATGCTCGCCTGCATGAGCTCGCTTACGCTGACGCCCCACCGTCGCACCTCGATATTTCCAGCTTCGATGCGGGCCATGCGGATCGCTTCGGTAACCATATTGGCCAGGCGGTCCGTTTCTTCGCTCAGGACGGCGGCGAGCTCGCGCTGCGATGCGTCCAGCCTTTCGGAGTGGGCAAGCAATTCTGTTGCCGCGGCGCGCATGGCCGTCAGCGGCGTTTTGAACTCGTGGGCGATTGCATCGAGGAGCGTCGATTTGAACTGCTCGCTCTGCCGCTCGGCCTCCGCCCTGCTGGACGCCTCCTGCGCGCGCGCACGCTCCAGGCCGATGGCCACCAGGTTCGACAACGACTGCAGGGCTGTGTCGGTAATCGGGGCGCCGCGAATCGCCAGGCTGCCGATGGGCTTTCCGCCCAGACGAACCGCGGTCACCAGTGTCTCGCCGGAGGCATCCCGGTAGTCGACCCCATGCGCCGCCGCGTCCCGCAGTTGCGTGCTGACATCGGTGAGGTCCTCCGGGCCCGCCTGCACCAGCTGCTGCGTCGCGGCATCGTACAGCGCGACTCCGCGCCGTTCGTAGATCAATGCGATCTGCTGGCCGATGCGGGCCGCCCGAACGTCTTCAGGCGCCGCCAGCAGAATGGCCCTGCTAAGCGCATAAAGCCTCTCCATATCCTGGCGGCGATCCATGGCCTCCTGCGCCCGCTGGCGTGCCCGGATGGAGAGCTGGCTGGCGGTAATCGCGGTGGCGAGAAAGGTGAAGAGTGCGACCCAGTTCTGCGGGTCGGCGATGGTGAACGCGCCGATCGGCGGCAGGAAGAAGAAGTTGAAACAGCACATGGCGAGCACGGCTGCAAGCACCGCTTCGGTAACGCCGAAGTATGTGGCGATCAGAAGAATCGCGAGCAGGAAGGCGAAGCCCGCGGTGGTGGCATTAACCGGCAACACCCGCCGCAGGCAAAACGTCACCGCCGCGATCAGCAGCAGCGAGGCGGCGATGCGCCCGGCAATGCGAAACGTCTGTCGGTTCGAGTCCAAACGGCAACGGCGTTCAGAGAGTCAGGTTGTTAATGCCCGGATTGAGTTCGCGCCGTTGTCCTTTCCATACGAACTCACCCGGTACCTGCGCGGGAAGCGTGACTGTGGCCCGCACGCCTTCGCCCTCGCGCGTCAGCTTCACATCGATTTCCCCCCTGGGGTGCGGGACCGTGCCCTCGGCGTGCGTTAACGTACCGAGGAACGGGCGCACGCTGACCCGGCGGAACCCGGGCGCCGCGGAGTCCACACCAAGAATCGTCCGGAAAATTTCAAAGTTCGGGCTGGCGCTCCAGGCATGACAATCGGAGCGCGTTGGGTCCTCGGTTTCCGCCCATGTAGTCAGGCCGCTGGCCATCATCTGCCGCCACGGTCCCAGCATGCTCAGGTACTCGTCACCCAGCCCGGCCTGATTGTACGCTTCGTGAACGTAGAAGCGGAAGTAGATGGAGGCCTGCACCAGAGAGTCGTCGCGCATGATCCGGTGCAGCAAATCGCGCGCATTCTCGCCGTCCACCAGATGCGCCAGCACCGCCAGCGTATTCACCTGCTGCGAGAACTCGCGCTTATCGCTGCTATCGGCGTACATGCGCCGCGACGCGTCCCAGTACAGGCGCTGGATCGCGGAAGCGAGGGACGCGGCGGAGTCGTTATCCTCGCGCGCCAGCGCGGCATTCCCCAGGTCCCGTTCGAGGTCGGCGGCCCAGTGGAATGCAAGCAGTAATTGCAGATCGCCTGCCGCGGAGTGCCCGTCCGAGCCGATTGGCGGCGTCCCGCCTTCCCACTGCTTCGTCCAGTCGAAGTAATTCCACCAGGGCACGCTGCTCAGAGGTCCGGAGCGGTCACTCTGATGCGCGCGGAAAAATGAGAGTACAGCACGCACGCCCGGCAGCATCCCGCGCACGAACTCCGGATCGTCGCGGTACATGCGGTAGTCGTGCACCATGCCGATCCACCACAGCGAGAAGCCCGGGATGTACTGCTGCAGGCGCGTCGGGAAGCGGCTGAATGTCGCTCCCTCGGGCGTGCGCGAATCATTGATCTGAGAGATGGCGTTGCGCATCAGGCGATCGTCGCCGGTCATGTACAGCGACACCAGAGCCTGGATGCGCGTGTCCCCGACATACTGGAGCTGCTCGTAGTAGGGACAGTCCATGTAGGTCTCGTGCGCGCAAAGCCGCGCCGTGCGCCAGCCGATATCGAGAATGCGCTCGATCTCCGGCGAGCCGGCGTCGAACCGGGCTCGCCTTTGGAACGGGTAGCCGGTAAAGCTGCCGTGGAAATCGTCAATAGTCAGCGGGTCGTCCTGGGTCTCAATGTTCAGCTCGATGTAGCGCCATGTCCGCCACCACAGCGATCGAAAGGTCCGGTTCGCGCCGCCGTCCGGCAGAAACTCGTCATGGTACCCGACGAAGCTCTTGCCTTCGATCTCGTTGCGATTGCCCTTGATCCAGCGGCCCTTCTCGGTTTCGCGCATGAGCGCTTCCGCGTAGCCGATGGAGATGGCCGCGCCGCGGCCGCCGCTTACGGTGAGCTCGGGGTAGGCGGTGGTGAGGTGGTCCTGATCGAGCAGGAGGCGCGCCTTCGTGTGTGCGGGGATGCGCACCGCCTCCTTTTCCTGGGGCCATCCCGCGGGCACGTCCACCCCATTTGCGGTGCGGACGCGCGCGATGCGCTCCGGGGTTTCTTCCATCGCCGGGATGGTGCGCGGGATCAGCATCCAGCGGCTTGGCGAATCCGAGGAGTCGCGGCCCGCCGCCTCATTGATCGCCTCCGCCGGCTTCCAGCCGGAGTCGTCATAATCGGGCTCCTGCCAGCCCCAGGGATAAAGATCGCCGCGCACGCGATCGCCCGGGCCCGCCGCGTAGTAGCCTCGCAGTTCGGCCATGCTGACGGGGATGGGCGAATACGCCTCGTTGCGAACTGCCTTCCAATCCGTTCCCGTGTTGGCGGCCTGCTCGGTGTCGGCGTCGCCCTGAAGCAGGAAGCCGGTGCGGTCGGTGATCTGCGCTTCCGGTGCTACCTCGGCGAAATTCCACACTTCCGCTGCGAGCACGTTGCGGCCGGCGTGAAGCCAGGGCGCGAGGTCAACGGTATCGTAGCGCCAGTGGAAAAGATCGCCGCGCGCCGGCCCGTTCGACGCCCGATGGCCATTCACGAACAGCTCGTAGCGGTTATCGGCGCTGACATGCACCACGAATGCGGCGGGCTTCTGCGGAAGCTCGATGGTGCGGCGGAAATGGTAAACGCCGTATGCGAACGGCGGGGCGCCGGCGGATGCGATCCATTTCGCTTTCCAGCGGCTGGTAAGGAAGTCTGCGTGGATTGAGCAAGCGGCGACGAGGAGGAGCACCGTCGCGAGCCGGCTGAGAGCCCGCCACCGGCGGGAAGCCTGCCCCACATGTTTCATGACGCATCCAATCTATCGCAGGCGCGGTGAGACAATCGAGGCGTCCCCGTCATGGATTCGGTCATTGCCATCGACCTCGGCGGCACCAAGCTGACCGCCGCGGTTGTCGATGAGAACGGAACCATCTCCAGCCAGCGGAAGGTCGCGGCCGTGCGGGGCGATGTCCGCGCGTCGGCGGCACAGATCGCCGAGCTTATCAGCGGCCTTCAGGCTCGTGCGGCCGGGCTCATCATCCCGGGAATCTCCTCCGAGCGCACCGGCACGGCCTGGGCCCCGAATCTCTGGGGGCACGACCACGTGCCGCTGCGGGATGAACTCGAGCGCGTCCTGCCGCTGCCTGTAATCATCGACAGCGACCGCGCCGGCTATGTTATGGGCGAAGCGTGGCTCGGGGCCGCGCGTGGGCTCAGCGATGTGGTCTTTCTCGCCGTGGGCACCGGTATTGGCGCCGGCATTATCTCCGGAGGAAGGCTGCTGCGCGGCGCGGGTGACATTGCCGGAGCCGTCGGCTGGTTTGCGCTGGATCCGGCGTGGCGCGACGATTATGCTCAAACCGGCTGCTGGGAAGCCGAGTCCGGCGGACCTGCGCTGGCTCGCGGCGCGGGGATGAAAAATGCCGAGGAAGTCGTCGCCGCCGCTCGAGCCGGCGATCCACGGGCCTGCGACGCCGTCGACCGCGCAGTGACCTTCATGGCCATGGGCATCGCCAATCTGATCAGTGTTCTCAACCCGCAAATGATCGTGCTCGGCGGCGGCCTGATGCAGGCCTCCGGCTTGTTCCTCGAGCGAATTCGTCAGCGAACAGCGCGCTGGGCGCAGCCCGTCGCCGCGACGCAGGTGCGTATCGAAGTCAGTCAACTGGGCGAAAACGCCGGCCTCCTTGGGGCCGCGAAACTCGCCCTGGATGGAATCTATGTCCGCAGCTAAATACTACGAAAACATCTCCGCGGTCCTCGCGGCAATTCATGAAACGCAGCAGGTGCAGATCGAACGCGCCGCCGAAGCCATGGCCAACGCCATCGCCGCCGGAAAACGCGTGTATCTGTACGGCAGCGGCCACTCCGTCATTCCGGTGATGGACGTCTTCCCGCGTTACGGCAGCTTCGTGGGTTTTTTCCCGCTGTACGATCCGCGGCTGATGTGGTGGAACGTCGTCGGCCCCGGCGGCGCGCGCGAACTCCTGTGGCTGGAACGGCGCGAGGGCTACGCGGAAGTGTTCCTGCAAAGCTATCCGCTCGAGCCCGGCGACGTGATGATCGTCTTTTCCCACGGCGGAATGAATGCCGCGCCCATCGAGGCGGCGCTCTACGCGAAAAACAAAGGCCTCACCGTAATCACCGTCTCCTCGCTGGCTAACGCACGCGCCTCCGAGGCGACGCACTCCTCCGGGAAAAAACTGCCCGATGCCGCCGATATCGCCATCGATAATTGCGTGGCGCCGGAGGACTCGCAGGTGGACGTCGGCCGGCCGGAGAAGGTCGCCGCCGGCTCCACCATGGCCGCGGTATTCATCGCCATGTCGCTGGTGGCGGAAACAGGCGCGCGGCTGGCGGCCCGCGGGCATCAGTTGGTCACCTTCGTCTCGCCCAACGTGCCCGGTATCGAAAAGGACCACAACCCGCGCGTGTTCGAAGCCTACAGCAAAGCGCTTTTCTCCCGCGGCCGCGAATGAGCGTAGCCGGCGTACGGATTCGCCCCGCGTGGCTGACCGTCACCGCGTGGTCGGCTATGTTCGGCTTCGGCATCGTCATGGCGCTGCTGGGTGCGATTCTGCCGCTGATCTCCGTACGCGTGCACTTCGATCTGGCCGAGGCGGGAAACCTGTTCCTGAGCATGAACGGAGCCATGCTGGTGACCTCGCTCGCGCTGGGCCCTGTAGTGGACCGCTTCGGCCTCCGCCCACCGCTGGTCGCCGCTCCTCTGTTTGTGTGCGCCGCTCTGGCCATCATCGCGCGAACCGGCGCCTACCCCGCCCTGATCGGCGCTGTGCTGCTGCTGGGCATCGGCGGCGGCGCTCTCAATCAGGCGTCGAACACGCTCATTGCCGATCTGCACGAGGATGCGCTGCGCAAGAGCGCGGCGCTCAATCTGCTCGGGGTCTTTTTCGGCGTCGGAGCGCTGTTCGTTCCATTCACCATCGGGGCGCTGCTGGAGACCCTGGGTTTCGGCGGAATTCTTGGCGTCGCGATCGCGCTCAGCCTTGTTCCCGCCGCACTCGGGCTGGCGCTCGAGTTCCCACCGCCGCGCCAGCACGCCGGCGTGTCCGCGACCGATGTGCTCCGCCTGGCCCGCGAACCGCTGGTGATCGCGCTCTCGCTGCTGCTCTTTTTCGAATCCGGGAACGAGTTCATTATCGGTGGTTATCTCAGCTCCTACGTCACCCGCGATCTTCACGCCACCATCGCCGCCGCATCGCTTTTGCTCGCCGGTTACTGGGCGGCGCTGATGCTGGCGCGGGTGATCCTGAGCCGCCTGCTGCTGCGCGCCAGCGGCGATATGCTGATTGCCGCCAGCGCGGTCGGCGTCGCGGGAAGCGTGATTTTGTTGCTGGCTGCACGCTCCGTCCCGCTGGCTGCTGTTGCCGCCGTCCTGCTCGGCTTCAGCATCGCGGCCATCTTCCCCACCACGCTGGGCATCGCCGGCGCGCGCTACCCCAGTCACTCCGGCACTGTTTTCGGGATTCTCATCGGCCTCGCGCTCAGCGGCGGTATGGTCCTTCCGTGGACCGCCGGGCGCATCGGCTCGAGCGCCGGCCTGCGCGCCGGACTCGGAATCGCGGTCGCCGACGCGGCAGCCATTTTCGGTCTGCTGCTGGTCTCCCGAAAATTCAGGAGAGCCAATGCGTAAGACCCTGTGCCTCGGTTTCATGCTGCTGCCGTTCACGGCGGCGCAGCAGCGCACGATTCTCGCCATTGGCGCGCATGCCGCGGACATGGACCTCACCGTCGGCGCGCTTCTCGCCCATCAGAAGAAGGCCGGCGATCGTGTCGTGATGCTGGACCTCACGCTCGGCGAAGCCGGCAACCCGAAGCTGTCCCCGCAGGCGTATGCCGCGCAGAAGCGCCACGAGGCCGAAGCGGCGGCTCGCGATCTCGGCGCCGAGCTGATCGTCGGCCCCTGGGGCGATGCCCTCATCCCCGATGACGAGCAGGCCCGGCGCTACGTGGCTGACGTCATGCGCCAGGTACGGCCGACACACGTCATCACGCACTGGAAAAACAGCATCCACAAGGACCACCGCATCACCTCGGCCATCGTCGGCGACGCGGTGCTGCTGGCTGAGCTCGAAGCGGTCAGGGCCGAGCATCCGCCGTGGCGCGGCATTCGTGGCGTGTACTACGCCGAGAACTGGGAGGACGCCGAGGGCTTTCAGCCGTATATCTACGTCAATGTGAGCGATGCTTTCGATACCTGGACGAAGGCCATTCGCGAATATCAGATGGTCCGCGGCGGTGTTTCGCCGTTCGCGTACTTCGACTACTACACCGCGCTGCTGCAGTTGCGGGGCGCGCTCGCCGGACGGAAATACGCGGTGGCGCTGGATGTGGATGCTTCCGCAAAGCACGCCGTACTCGACCAGCTTTCCCCATGAACCGGCTGGGCTCCCCTGATAAAGTGGCGTTTTGAGACCGATTTCCCGCCGTGAAGCGCTCGCCGCCATTGGTTTGGTTGCGGGCGAATCGTGCCGCCGCGTTTCCGCGCACGGCCCGACGCGGCTCGATCTGCCGCGCAATCCAGCGCCGGATCTGCTTACTCCGCTCCCGTTGCGCGACGTCCGGCTCGGCGGCTCCCTCGGCCGCGGCGTGGACCTGTGTATCCGAAATCGCATCTTCGCCCAGAACCCGGCGAAGCTCGTCGAGCCGTTTCGTCATCGCGATGAGAAAAGCTGCTGGCAAACAGAGTTCTGGGGCAAGTGGTTCCTGTCCGCGGCGGCGGCCTGCGAATACACCGGCGACGCGACGTGGCGCGAGCATCTGCGCGCCACCACCGCCGATCTGCTCTCGACACAATCCGCGGACGGATACATCGGCAACTACGCGGACCGGTACCGGCTAAAGGGATGGGACGTTTGGGGCCGCAAGTACACACTGCTCGGCTTGCTGGCGAGCTACGGTCTCGATCCACAGCCCAGGACGCTGGCCGGCGCGAGGCGGCTTGCCGACAGCGTGCTCGCGGAGGTCGGCCCGGACAAGGCAGACATCGTGACTCTGGGTCTGTACCGGGGCATGGCCGCCAGTTCGATACTGCAGCCCATGGTGGAGCTGTACCGCCGCACCGGCGACGAGCGCTATCGCGACTTCGCCGCCTACATCGTGGCGCGATGGTCTTCGCCGGAAGGGCCGCGGCTGATCGAGAAGGCCATGCAGGGCGTGCCGGTGGGGCAGCGGTTCCCTCCCCCGCGCCAGTGGTGGTCGTGGGAAAACGGCGAGAAGGCGTACGAGATGATGTCCTGCTACGCCGGGCTGATCGATCTTTATCGCGCCACCGGCTGGGCTCAGGGCCTGACCGCGGCGGAACGAACAGCCGGCAGCATTCGCGACACCGAGATCAACGTCGCGGGATCGGGGTCCGCGGCGGAGTGTTGGTACGGAGGAAGAGAGCATCAGACCGAGGCGCGCGAGCGCTCTATGGAGACCTGCGTCGCGGAGACCTGGATGCAGTTCTGCGCGAGTCTGCTGCGGGCCACGGCGAGTCCGCTGTATGCCGACGAAATCGAGCGGACCGCCTATAACGCGTTGCTCGGCGCAATGCTGCCCGACGGGTCGTCGTTCGCGCAGTACAGCGCTCTCGCGGGAGTACGCGCCCTCGGCGAACGGCAGTGCGGCATGGACTTGAACTGCTGTGTGGCGAACGGGCCGCGTGGCGTCATGCTGATCCCGGAGATCGCGGTTATGGCGGGATCCGACGGGCCGTACGTCAATCTTTATTCCGAAGGCGCGTGGAAACTGAAGCTGCCGTCCGGCAATCAATGCCGCCTGGAGATGACCACCGCATACCCGGCAGCCGACAGCGTGGACCTTCTCGTGCGGCCTGATCGCGTTGAAGCCTTTCCCCTGCGCCTGCGCATACCCGCGTGGAGCGAGCAGACCTCGGTGAACGTCAACGGCGCGGCGGTGCGCGATGTGCGGCCAGGCGCGTGGGCGAGTATCGAGCGGAAGTGGTCGCCCGGCGATCGAGTCCGCATTCGGCTGGATCTTCGCGCCCGCGTGTTGCGGCAGCAGGACCAAGCCGCCATCGTGCGCGGGCCGATTGCTGTGGCGCGGGACGTGCGTCTCGGCGGGGACATCGACTCCCGTGTCGCAATGAAGCCCGACGCGGCGAATCGTCTCCAGCTGACGCCGGTCCGGCCGCCCGACGGAATCGCGATGTCGTTTTCGACCGGCGGCGCCGTTTTCTGCGACTACGCCTCGGCCGGAAACACCTGGGACGCACGCTCGCGCTATCGCACCTGGCTCCCTGCATGAGCGCGCACGAGCAGCGTGGCTCTGCTCTGCTCTGGATTCTCCTGTTCGCGGTCGTCGGCCGTCTGTGGCTGATGCCGCTGCCGTCGAGCTTCTGGGTGGATGAAACGGCAACGGCGTTCATCGCCCGCTACGGCGCAGCTCATCCGTCCGTGTCGGCTTCACCGGAGTTCGCGCAGTCGATCTATTACCCCGTCGCGCATGCAGTCGATTCCATAGCGGGTTTTTCGGAGGTGGCCTATCGGCTTCCTTCGGTGCTTCTGCTGGGCGCGGCACTGGCTCTGACTGCGCTTATCGCGGCCCGCCTTACCGATGCCGATTCAGCCTGGCTGGCGGCGTTCGCCTGCCTGGCGATCGGAGGCTTCAACTTCCAGGCCGCGGACGCACGTCCTTACGCGCTGGGAACCGCGGTGATGGCAGCGGCCATGTGGTTCCTGATCCGCTGGCTGGACAACAACCGATGGCGAGATGCCGTGGGATTCGTCATTTTCGCCGCGCTGCTGTGGCCCGTGCACCCGGTGTACTGGCCATTCTACGCAGTGTTCGCCGCTTACGCCTGCGCCCGGCTGGCGTGGCGCGAAACGCCGGCTTCGTGGATGCGCGCCGGGGCCGTGTTCGCCGTGCTCGGCGCCGTGCTCGTTCCCGAGGCGCTGCGCGTCCTGGCGCTGCGGCAGGACGCGCTGAAGCATGTGATCGCGGCGCCGCCGCGCTGGCGCGATCTGTTCTACTCGTTGATCCCCGCTCTGATTCTGGCCTGCCTCGCAGGTTCCTGGCTGCTGCGAATCCTGCGGCGCGCAACTCCCGATGCACCGCGGATGACCAGGTCTTCCCTGCTGCTCATTGTTCTCTGGTGGTGCTGGACGCCAGTGTGCCTCTTCGCGTTCTCGCACCTAACTCGCGTCAGCCTGTTCGTGCCTCGCTACTACAGCCTCGCGCTGCCCGGGGCCGCAATGCTGGCCGCAACGCTGGTCACGCGCTGCCTTCCGCGACGGCTCTGGCGGCCGGCGGCGGCGGTCATCGGCATCGCCGCCCTGGCTCTTTCAGGCCAGTGGACACGCATCTGGCCGGAACACACGCACCAGGACTGGCGCGGCGCCGCGCACACGCTGAATCAACTGGCGCCCGACTCCGCCACACCGATCATCTTTCCCAGTCCATTTATTGAAGGCCGCTGGCCGACTTGGCATCCCGGGTATCGGCTCCCATCGGTGCTGTACGCGCCCGCTGCCGTTTACCCGCTGCGTGGAAAGGTGTGGCCGTTCCCGCGCGACCTCTCCACGGCTGCCGAGCAGTTCGCGGCCGAGACTACCCGAGCCACGCTCGCGCCATCGGGCCGATTTTATGTTTACGCGCACAGCAATGACGCGCAGGTATGGGACCGCTGGTTCCGGAGCCGGCCGGAACTCGCCGGCTGGTCGATGCAGCAGCGCGGAGATTTCGGTGACGTTGTGATCGAGGAGTTCGCGCCGAACTCCTCCGCGCCCCAAAAGATCAGCGGTTCACGCTGAGCGTTCCGGGTTGCACGCGCGCTGCCTGTGGTCCCTGATTGGCGAGTGACAGCAGGTGCGAGGTCTCCCACATCGAGAAGCCGAGAGAGCCCAGATTTTCAAAGGTGTACGTCAGATCCAGACCCCGCGTTTCCCGAGGGGCAAATACGTGCTTTTCCTGAAGGAACGTGGACAGCGCGCACGAGCCTCCCAGAATCCCAATCAATTCGCCATACTGTGGTTTGCCGTTGCTGATGAACATGCCACTGAGCTGCAGGTTCGGATTTGCTGCCACGCGATGCAGCGCCCACGTGTCGATTACGGTCCCCGCGACGCACGAAGCGGCAAGCGTCGCCCGGCGCACCCAGCGATAACCGAGCAGGTAATCCTGATGCTTCTGCGGCGCCGCCTGCACCAGACCGGATGTGCCTGCGCTGTCCGCCTGCACAGTCAAAGGCAGCGCAGCCAGCGCGGCGACGGTGAGGATTTTTCTGAATTTCATGAATTAAACCTCCGGCGGAAATGATCCCTACAACCAGCTATCGACAACCCGAGTTAACTTCTGTACCGGTACGGCTAAGGTTCGGGCCGCACGCGGAAACCGCCGGATTCACCGGTGCAAACGCGGCTTTCGTCGGCGAAACCGCGTGTCTTGTCGGTCCCCTGAAGCGCTGAGTGGTGGATAAGCCTTAACATATAGTGCGTAGAGGCAGAATGTTCTCTTACTTACCGTTGATCTTTCGCAACGGGGTCCGAAATCGCCGGCGCAGCATTTTGACCGTGCTCAGCATCGCAGCGTCGTTCTGCATGCTGGGTGTGCTGATGGCCATGTACACCCTGTTCTTTCTCACTCCCGCGACGCCCGACCAGGCGCTGCGGCTGATCACGCGTAACAGAATCTCGTTCACGAATACGATGCCCATGGCCTATGAGCAGCGCATTCGCCGAATACCCGGCGTGCGAGAGGTCATGGTTTATGACTTTTTCGGCGGGACTTATAAAGACTCCCGCGACGCGAAAAACACATTCGCGCGTTTCGCGGTCGAACCTTCAAAGCTGTTCATCATTCACCCCGAGTACAGCCTGCCCGAATCGCAGAAGGAGGAGTTCATCAAAAGGCGCGACGCCTGCATTATCGGCCGCCCTCTGGCGGAGCGTCTGGGACTGAAGATCGGCGATCGCGTTGCGCTGATCGGCGATATCTTCCGCACCGATCTGGACCTGCTGCTGGTTGGCATCTATGACAGCGAGATCGATAACCAGGCCCTGTTCTTCAGCTACGACTACCTGAACGAGTCCTTCCACGGCCGGCTCGATCAGGCCATCATGTTCATGCTGATGGCCGACAACGCCGCCTCAGTCGGCCCGGTCGCCCACGCCATCGATGACATGTTCCGCAACGCCCCGGTGCAGACGAAGACGGAAACCGAAAAGGGCATGCAGCTCAGCTTCCTCTCGTACATCGGAAACGTGCAGCTGTTCCTGATCGCCGTGTGCGCATCGCTCACCGGCACGGTGCTGCTGGTCTCAGCCAACACCATGGCCATGTCGGTGCGCGAACGGGTTGCCGAGGTGGGCATTTTGAAAACTCTCGGCTTCACTCCCGACGTCATCTTGGGGATGATCGTCGGCGAGTCGATGCTCATCGCCATGTGCGGCGGCGTGTTCGGATTCGCCATCGCCCAGGCCGTAATCGGCGTTCTCCGCAGACTGCCGGTCCTGTTCGTTAATCTGACGCATCTTTCGATTTCGCCCGGCGTGGCGCTCATGGGCGTTCTGCTGGCCGCCCTCGTTGGCCTGCTCAGTTCCGCGCTTCCGGCGTGGGGCGCTTCGCGGCGCGGCATTATCGAATGCCTGCGCCTGGCGGATTAGGAGGCCGCCGATGAAGATTCCAATCACCTACAACGTGCGCAATCTTCGCGTACGGCGAGTCACCACGGTGATGACCGCACTGGGCGCCGCGCTGACGGTTGCCGTGATGGTCTCGGTTCTCGCACTCGTGCAGGGCCTCCGGACCTCGTTCGAGGTAACCGGCAACCCCAGCCATCTGCTGGTGCTGCGCAAGGGCGCCACGTCGGAACTGGTGAGCGTCATCAGCCGCGAAAATTTTCAGGACATTCTCTCCCACGAGGGCATCGCCCGGGACCGCGAAGGCCATCCGCTGGCCTCGCTGGAAATGATCACCGTCGTCAACCTCGAACTGCCCGGCGGCAAGGACATGAACGTCAACCTCCGTGGCATCGAGCCTGTTGGCTGGCGCATGCGTGACCAGGTTCATCTCTACATGGGCCGCATGTTCCAGCCGGGCAGGCGTGAAGTTGTGGTGGGCCGCTCGGTCGCGCAGAAGAGTCCTGCCGCGCGCCTCGGCGGGCATCTCCAGTTCGGCCGTGGCGCCTGGGAGGTGGTGGGCA
This sequence comes from Bryobacteraceae bacterium, assembly GCA_035653295.1. Taxonomy (GTDB): domain Bacteria; phylum Acidobacteriota; class Terriglobia; order Bryobacterales; family Bryobacteraceae; genus DASRCB01. The sequence goes on along the minus strand of DASRCB010000011.1, from coordinate 13,607 downwards.
TCATGGATGGCGGCCGATCGACGTTCAACAGCGAGATCTTCGCCGACCTGAACCAGGTCAGCTCCGATTACCAGCGCCACGATTTCCTCAGCTCCGCGCTGGTTGTCGCCCAGCCCGGCCGCATGAGCGCTCTGGCGCGCGACATCGAGGACGACCGCCGGCTGAACGTGCTCGTCAAGCCGGAACAGGAGTATTACGCCGAGCAGATGGGCAACGCGAAGCCGGTCCAGTTCATGGGCACCTTCGTAGCCATCATCATGGCCATAGGCAGCGCTTTCGCGGCCATGAACACCATGTACGCCGCCGTCGCCCGGCGCTCGGCCGAGATCGGCACCCTGCGCGTCCTCGGCTTCTCCCGCTCCTCCGTGCTGGCCAGTTTTCTGCTGGAATCTGTGCTCATCAGCCTCATCGGCGGCGCCATCGGCTGCCTCCTCACACTGCCGCTGAACAACATCGAAACGGGAATCGGCAGCTTCACCACCTGGAGCCAGCTCTCTTTCAATTTCCACGTCACCCCACAAATCATGGCCTTAGGCGTGGTCTTCGCATCACTGATCGGAGCAATCGGCGGCTTCCTGCCCGCGCGCAACGCCGCCAACCGGCAGATTATCGCGGCGCTGAAGGCGAGATAATGAGAGCGGCATGAGTGCAACGGCACTACATACGTTCGCCGAGTTCGAGCAGTTACCCGACGCGCCGGGCAAGCGTGAGTTGATCGACGGCGAACTGATCGTGCGTTAGCGGGAGCCTACGCCGGCCGCAGCGCCTGATCGAGATCCGCGATCAAATCATCCACCGCTTCGATGCCCGCGCACAGCCGCAGCGTGCCGTCGGTGATGCCCATCCGCTCGCGCTGCTTCGGCGCGAGATCGCGATGGGACGCGATCGCCGGATACAGCATCAGGCTGTGCACATCGCCGAGCGACGTCCCCTTGACGATCAGCTTCAGCCGGTCCATGAAGCCGAAGACCTCGGCTTTACCTGCATCCTTCAGGTCGAAGGTGACAATGGCCCCATGCAGTCCCTTCGGTAGCAGGCGGCCGATGGTTTCGCTGTCGGGGTGCCCCGGATCCGCGGGATAGTAAACTCGCGCGATCCCCGGATGCCCACCCAGCCAGCTGGCGATGCGGCAGGCATTGGCGCACTGGCGCTCCATACGCAGCACGAAAGTCTTGATCCCGCGCATCGTCAGATACGCCTCGAACGGACCGAGGCCCACGCCGCTGGTGCGGTTCAAGGTTCGCAGAATCGGGAAATGATCGGCGTCGGCGGTCACCACGCCGCCGAGCACGTCGCCGTGGCCGGCCAGGAACTTCGTCACGCTGTGCACCACCAGATTCGCGCCCAGCTGCAGCGGCCGAACCAGCAGCGGCGTCGCGAAAGTGTTATCCACCACCAGCGCAGCCTTCGCCGACCGGCACAGGGCGGCGATGCGGTCAATAGGCCCCACGCGAAGCAGCGGATTCGAGATGGTCTCCATGATCACGCAGCCGGGGCGCATGGCGGCCAGCTTCTGCTCCACCGCCGCGACATCGCACACGTCCACGAACTCCGCGTCCACGCCAAGCGGCTCCAGCACCTTCGTCAGCATACTGACCGTGGCCCCATACAGCGCGTTCGATGCCAGCACACGCTTCGGCCGGTCGGTCAGCGCAGTCAGCAGAGCGGTCTGAATGGCCAGCATTCCGGAGGCGCACGCCAGCGACCCGGCGCCGCCTTCCAGCTCCGTGATCAGCTCCTCCAGAGCTGCCAGCGTGGGGTTGTCGTAGCGGCCATAGCAGTATCCGGGCTCCTCCTGGCCCATGACGCGGTCCAGCTTGTCCGTGCTCTCGTAGACATAGCTCGATGCCGTGAAAATCGGCGTGGTGACCGGCACAAATGACCCTCGCCGCGCCGGATCGGCCTTGCGATCTCCGGCGTGCACGGCCTTGGTTTCGATCTTCATTTCTGTTTCCAGCGCACTCCCTCGCGCGTATCTTCCAGGATAACGCCCGCCTGCAGCAGTTCCTCGCGAATCTCGTCCGCCCGCTTGAAATCGCGCTTTTTCTTCGCCTGCGTGCGCTCCTGCACCCGGGCTTCGATCTCTTCCTCCGAAAGCCCGCTCTCTTTCTTCGACGGCCGCAGCACGTCCACCACCGAATCGAAGCGCGCCAGCAGATCGTTTGCCGCCGCCACATTGCCGCTTCGAAACTCCCCCGAATCGATGGCGCTGTTGGCCTCCCGCACGAACTCGAATATCGCGCCCAGAGCCTCGGCCGTGTTGAGATCGTCATCGAGGCTGTCCTCGAACCGCTTCAGCGCCCGCTCTCCGGCAACACGGATCTGCTCGTCCGTGCCCTCGCCGAACTTCCCGGTATCGACGCGCAGCTTGAAATCGCGCAGCCGCTGGACCGCCGCCTGGGCCCCTTTCAGACCCTCGAAGGTGAAGTTCAGCTTGCGCCGGTACGGCACCGAAACCAGCAAATACCGGATCGCCTCCGGTTCGTAGCCCTGGGCCAGAAGATCGCGCAGGGTGTAGAAGTTCCCCGCCGACTTGGACATCTTCTCCCATTCGATCAGCAGGTGTTCCGAGTGCAGCCAGAAGCGCGCGAAGGGCTTGTGCGTGATCGCCTCCGCCTGGGCGATTTCGTTCTCATGGTGCGGAAAGATCAGATCCACGCCGCCGGCGTGAATATCCAGCGTCTGGCCCAGATACTTCATCGCCATGGCCGAGCATTCGATGTGCCAGCCCGGACGGCCTGGGCCGATCGGCGTGTCCCACGACACCTCGCCTTCCTTCGGCGCCTTCCACAGCACGAAGTCCCGCGCGTCCGCCTTGTCATACTCGTCCACATCCACCCGCGCGCCGGCTTTGATGCCCTCGAAATCGTTGTGCGACAGCTTGCCGTAGTCCGGGAATTTCGAGATGCGGTAGTAAACCGAGCCTTCGCTGCGATACGTGTAGCCGCCCTTTTCGAGCTCCTCGATGTCGTGCACCATGGCGTCGATATTGTCCGTGGCCTTCGCCAGGCGCTCGGGCCGCTGTAGCCGAAGAGCCGCTGTGTCTTCAAGAAACGCTTCGGTGTACTGCGCCGTGTAGTCGTAAATGCTCATGCCGTGCGCCGTGGCGTTGCGGATGATCTTGTCCTCCACGTCGGTGATGTTCATGACGTGGTCCATGGTGTAGCCGCGATACTGAAGCCAGCGCCGCAGCACGTCCTGAAAGGTGAAGGTCCGCAGGTTTCCGATGTGGATGTAGTTGTACACCGTAGGGCCGCACGTATACATGCGGACGGTCCTGCCGTCCGCGGGCGTAAAGTCCTCCACCTGCTGGGTCAGCGTGTTGTAAAAGCGCAGGGCCATGGAACTTACATCGTAGCGCCCGTCCGCAATCCAGCCGCCGGTTCCCCACCGTATATAATCTGACGATCATGAGTGCTCAGCCCACCTTCCAGCCATCCATGCCGCCCACGGCGCGCATCCTCGAAATGGCCTTTGGCTACGTCCTGTCCCGGGCCATCGGCGCGACAGCCGCGCTCGGAGTCCCCGACCTGCTCAAAGACGGCCCGCGCACCACCGAGGACCTTGCTGCCGCTACTCAGACCGATCCCGGAGCACTCTACCGGACCCTTCGGGCGCTGGCCGGCGCCGGCGTGTTCGTCGAGGTCAGTCCCCGCACTTTCGCCAACACCGAACTGTCCGACATCCTGCGCTCGGACGCGCCGCATTCGGCGCGGGCCATGACCCTGTTCATCACCGACGAAATGCACTGCAACGTCTACAAGGAGTTCCCGTATTCGCTGCGTACGGGAAAGCCGTCCTTCGACCACGTGTACGGGAAGAAGCCGTGGGAGTGGCTCGCGGAGAATCCCGAGGCCTCCGACGCGTTCGACAACGCCATGTCGTCGCACTCATCCCTGGATGCCGAGGCCGTCGCCGCGGCATACGAGTTTCGGCCCGGCGCCACCCTCATGGATATCGCCGGCGGCAACGGACTGCTGCTGCGAAGTATCCTCGCCCGTCACACCGAGGTCCGGGGCTTGCTCTTCGACCTGCCGCACGTCATTCATCACGCCCGCAGCGCCGGCGTGCTTCCCGAAGACCGCTGCGATTTGCTGGGCGGCAATTTCTTCGAAAGTATTCCCTCCGGCGCCGACTACTACATGCTCAAGCACATCATCCACGATTGGGATGACGAGCACGCGCGCGCCATTCTAATGAACGTCCGCAGCGCCATCGCGCCTGCCGCGAAACTGCTGGTGGTCGAAATGCCCGTCCCTCCCGCGAATGACCCCGGCTTCGCCAAGCTTCTCGATCTGGAGATGCTGGTGATCCCCGGTGGGCGGGAGAGGACAACCGAGGAGTACCGCGATCTGTTCCGGAAAGCCGGTTTCGAGCTGGCCCGCGTGATTCCCGCCGGCCCGCGCCTGTGCATTTTCGAAGGCGAACCGATTTAGTCCTCGCTGGCGGCGTCCCGGATTCGGACGCTTCGCTCCAATGGCGATAGACTGAGGGCGTCAGCCTTTAACAGAATCACGCATTTACAGCCGACCCTGAATTGCACTTCAACAAGGCAAACTCATGCGAGGCGTGCTTGAAGATGTCCGGTATGCGACGCGTGTGCTCCGCCGGACCCCGACCCTGACAGCGGTCGCAGTGCTTACTCTCGCGCTCGGTATTGCCGTAGCCACAACCGTTTTTGGCTGGATCGACGGCATGGTGCTGCATCCCTTCCATGGCGCCGCCAACGACGGACGACTTGCTGTCCTCGAAGCGGTGCGCTCCAGCGGCATCGACGACGATAACGTCTCGTATGCCGACTGCCGGGACTTCCAGGCCAGCCTGCGAACCATCTCCGGACTGGTGCTCCACCAAACCGCTCCGGCGGCAATCGGCGAGGGTGAGAAGGCCTATTCCGCATGGTTCGAGCTGGTCTCCGGAGATTACTTCGACGTCATGGGAGTAAAGCCTATCCTGGGCAGGAAGTTCGCTCGCGAGGAGTACGGCGACCGGGCCAAAGCCTTCACCGCGGTGATCGGTTATCGGCTGTGGAAGAGCTATTTTCATGGCGACCCCTCCGTTCTCGGCCGCACCGTGCGCATCAATCGCTTTCCGGTGACCATCATCGGAGTCGCGCCTCCGGAGTTTCGCGGCTCGGTCCCGGGAATTGCCTTCGATGGCTGGGCTCCGGCCCCGCTGGCCCAGGAACGGGATCGCGACGATCGTCATTTCAAGGCTCTGGTCAGGCTGAAAGCGGGCGTCAGCGTTTCCGAGGCAAATGCCGAAGTGGCGGCCGTTGCCTCGCGCCTCGCCCGTGCTTATCCAAAAACCAATCAGGGCGTCGGAGCCCGCGTCGTACCGGTCTGGAAAGCTCTGGCCGGGGCCTCCGGCATCCTCGCGCGGCCGATGGCCATTCTTGGCGCAGCCTGCGGGCTCGTGCTGCTGATTGCGTGCGCTAACGTCGCCAATCTCCTGCTGGCGCGCGCCGCCGCGCGGCAGACAGAGTTCGGCATCCGCGCCGCCCTGGGAGCCGGTCCCGGACGCCTGGGTAGGCAGTTGATTTCCGAAAGCCTGCTTCTGGCCGTGCTTGCCACGCTGGTGGCGGCGCCCATTGCCTTATGGGTTCAGAACATCCTCACGTATTTCGTGCCGCCCACCGGCCTGCCGGTTTATCTCGACGCGCACCCGAGCACCCGTGTGTTCCTGTTTGCTGCTCTGGTCTGCCTGGCTTCGGCGCTCATCTCCGGTCTGCCGCCCGCGTTTCAATCGGCGCGATCCAGCCTCATGCATGCGGTAAAGCGGGGAGGAAGAGGGGGCACGCCGAGCGCGCAGACGCGCCACATCTCCGGCGTACTGGTTGTCGCCGAGGTGGCCCTGGCGCTCGCCGCTCTGGTCACCCTCGGATTGTTTCTCCGCAGCCTCTATGGATTGCAGGCCACCCCGGCCGGTTTCGATCACCGCAACGTGACCGTGTGCCGCCTCTTTCTCGTGACCAACAACTACACGCCGCAGCAGGAGCAGCAGTTCTCGCGCCGGCTCCGCGAACGCCTGCTCACCGCCCCTGGCGTGACCGGCGCCGCTTATTCTGACTCCATCCCGCTCGGCTTCGGCCTGGCGAAATGGACCGACGTTCAGGTGGAAGGATACGCGCCCCGGCCCGGCGAGAACCTCGACGTGCATCACGCCTCGGTATCGCCCGGCTACTTCGACCTGCTGCGGATTCCGCTGATCGCGGGACGCGATTTCCGTCCTGAGGACAACGAAAAAGCGCCGCGCGCCATGATCGTGAACGAGTCGTTTGCACGCCGCTTTTTCAGCGGCCGCGACCCGGTCGGCGGCACGGTGCGCATTTACGGCAAACCATTCACCATCGTGGGCATGGTGAAGGACAGCAGGTATTTGACCCTTTCCGAAGCGCCGCAGCCGTACTTCTATATGTCCTTCGATCAGGTCCATTACGGCAGCGGCGAGGCCGGCGTGGCCCTGTATGCCCGGACCGCTGGCGACGCGCGAGGTTTCGTGCCCATCCTGCGCCGCGCTATGTCCGCCGTCGATCCCAACTCGGCCGGCCTCACCGCCATGCCTCTGTCCGATTACATCTCGGCTGCCTGGTTCGGACCGCGGCTGGCCTCGCTCTTCCTCGGAGTTCTGGGCTTCATTTCGCTGTCGCTCGCGGGCGTCGGACTTTACGGAGTCATGGCGTATTCGGTGAGCCAGCGGACAAGGGAAATCGGCATCCGCCTGGCGCTGGGCGCCGAGCCTGCGGTTGTGCTGCGCATGGTCATGCGCGGAGGCTTGTCGCTGGCGGTGTTGGGCATCTCCGCGGGCTTGCTTATGGCCCTCGCCGCGGCCCCGCGGATCGCGCCTTTGCTGTACAGGGTCAGTCCGGCGGACCCGCTCACCATCCTCGGTGCAGCGCTGTTCCTGATTGCGGTTGCCGTCCCTGCAAGCCTCATCCCCGCGCTGCGGGCGACCAGGGTGGACCCGATCGTCGCCCTGCGGCAGGAGTAGCAGCCGGCGGCACACGAGGCGAGCGCGGTTCGACAAAGAACCGCCGAATGATTACTTGCCCAGCGGCACTTCGAAGAAGAATAGTTCTTTGCCGGTCGCCGCTTCGCGCATTCCAGAGAGCACCAGGCGCGAGCCTTCAATGTGCTCGGTTTCGAAGTAGAAGAATCCGTTCGCCGCCTGGTGCGCCGGCAGCATGCGTGCGTTGAACGCGCGGCCTTCGATCTCCCATTCCGCCAGCGGATTCTTGTTCTTCTTCAGGCCGCCGCCAATGCGCGGAATCGGCGATCCGACATTGATGGGCACTTCCTTCGGCCGTTTCTGGATGGTGTACTGAAGGTCGGATGCGGCCGTGGCGTCGATCTGCCGGTCGTCACCACGCTCGTACTTCGCCTGGATCGAGCTCAGATTCAGGGCCTTGTCCGTGTCATTCTGAATGATGACCAGAACCGGAAGGATACCGTATTTGTTCGGATTCACCTTGCCGAACGCCGTTTGCGCCAGGTCTTCGGTATTGTAAGGAACAGCGGCGACGCTGACGCCTTCGATGGTTTGTTTCGTCTGATATGAAGAAGCCGGACCGGGCGAAAACCGCTCGTCATTCTTTTTCTTGTCTCCCGCCTGGGCGCAGGCCAGCGCGACGGCTGCCATGACCGCGAGGCGATTGACAACTGAGCTCATATTTCTCCTGTACTGGCTGCTTCGAGGTTTCGCATTTCCGCTGCTCATACTATATCTGCTGGTTCGCGGTCTCCGTGACCGGCGATATTTTCACCGCCTTGCCGAGCGTTTTGGCCGCTTGCCTGAGTCTTTTTCCAGGACGGCTCCCGGAGGCGTGTGGTTGCATGCCGTCTCCGTAGGCGAGGTGCTCTCCGCGTTGCAGCTCATCCATCAGCTCCGGCTCGCCGATCCGGCCCTCCCTGTTTTCGTTTCCACCACGACCCTTGCCGGCCGGGCGGTGGCCGATGAAAAACTTCGCGGCCTTGCGACGGGTGTGTTCTACGCGCCGTTCGATTACGATTTCGCGATCGGCCGCGTGCTGCGCCGCATCCGGCCCGCCGCGCTGGTCATTCTCGAGACGGAGATCTGGCCGCTCCTCTTTCGGCGCGCGAAGCTTGCCGGCTGCGGACTCTTGGTCATCGGCGGCCGCATCTCTGATCGCGCCCTGCCGCGCTACCGCCGCTGGAGCTGGTTCTTTCGCCATGCCCTCGCCTGTCCCGATGCCATATTCGTCCAGACCGAGCGCGACCGGGAGCGTTACATCGACGCCGGCGCCCCTCCGGAAAAGGTGCAGGTCGGCGGCAATCTGAAGTACGACGCGCCGTTGCCGCCCGATCCGCCTCAGTCTGTATCGGCGGTCCTCGATGCCGCCAGGTCGTCGGCCGTTTGGATCGCGGCGAGCACGATGGGGCCGGCGCGAGCGGGCGATATCGACGAAGACGATGCGGTCATCGCCGCCTTTCTCGAACTGGCCGCCCGGTTCCCCGATCTGCTGCTCATCCTTGCGCCGCGCAAACCGGAACGCTTCGATGTCGCCGCCCAAAAACTGCGTGCTGCCGGCATCCCGACGCTGCGCCGCTCCGGCCTTGCGCCCCGCGCGAAGTTGAAAACGCCCGGCGTTCTGCTTCTCGATTCCATGGGCGAGCTGGCCAGCCTTTTCCGCTTCGCCGACATCGTCTTCATGGCCGGCACGCTCGCCGACCGCGGCGGGCACAACATCCTCGAGCCCGCGGCGGCAGGCTGTGCGACCATCATCGGCCCGCACATGGAGAACTTCGCCGCCATCGCGGACGAGTTTCGCCGGGCGGGCGCCGTACGGGTTATTGAGGGCGCTGCCGAGCTTGCCGGCGCCGCGGCGGAACTGCTGTCCGATAGTGTCCGCCGAAGCCGCATGGGTGCGATCGCGCGCGAGCTTGCGCTGGCGAAACGCGGCGCCACGGCGCGCGCGGTCCGGGAAATTCTGCGAGTGCGCGATGAAGCGATCCCGCAATGGCGCGGTCGCGGTCCCGCCTGGCCGGTCATGTCGCTCCTCGCCCGCCTATGGCTGGCCGGCAACGCCGTCGTGCAGAGACAACGCAGCACCGCCGCTCGAGCCCTGGACGCTCCGGTGATCAGCATCGGCGGAATCGGCCTGGGCGGCGCAGGCAAAACTCCTTTCGCCGTCTTCACGGCGGCGATGCTGCGCAAACAAGGGCTGCGGCCCGCCATTCTGACCCGCGGATACCGCCGCCGGTCTGTAGCCCGAAGCGTGATCGTGCCCGCGGGTGCGCAAGCCTCCGTGGACATGACCGGAGATGAAGCCCAGATCCTCATCCAGAGCGGAGTGGCCGATGTCGGAATCGGGGCCGATCGCTACCGCACAGGATGCGCGCTCGAGGCCCGCCGCGCCCCGGACGTTTTTATTCTGGACGATGGCTTCCAGCACCGGCAGCTGCGCCGCGAAGCCGACATCGTGCTCATCGATTCCATGGACCCGTTCTGCGGTGGTGAGGTATTCCCCGCCGGACGTTTACGCCAGCCGCTGTCCGCGCTGGCTCGCGCCAGCGCTTTCGTAATCACGCGAGCCGAGCCGGCGCGCCAGTATTCGGGGATTCGATCCGTCCTCGCGCACTTCAATCCTGCCGCCCCGGTGTTCCGGTCGCGGGTGAATCCGCGCGAATGGGTGGACTGGGAAACGGGCCAACCAGTCCAGTTGCCTTCCCGGCCAACGGTCGCCTTCTGCGGTCTGGGAAACCCGGGCAGCTTTTGGCGCACCCTCGCCGCCATGGAAGTGGACGTTCGCTGGCGGTGGGCCTTCGACGACCATCACTCCTACAAGGCGAGCGAGTTGCGCCGCCTCGGCGCTCGCGCCCGCCGGCTGGGATCGGGACTGCTGCTGACCACCCAGAAGGACGCGGCCAACCTGCGCCCCGATGCCGCGAGACTGGTGGCGCCGGCCCGCATTCTCTGGCTGCGCATCGAAGCCGAGGTGATCGAAGCGGACGAGTTCCTGGAATTTGTGCGCGCCTCAGCGCTGCATCCAGCCGCGCGTCCGCGCTGACACCTTATTGAATTCGTACTACCGCCGCCGCCTGGGCGCTCGCCGGATACGGAATGCCCGGATGCGGCGTTACCGCCTGGAATGGCACACGGAACGCTACCCTCACGTACGTGCGCTGGCCCGGGCACGACTGCGGCGATGCGTATTGCCTGCTGCCGGAATCGTCGCCCTTCGGGTTTGGGCAGGTGTAGAAACGCGATGAGTCGCCGCCGGTCCCCGCCTGTACATCGTGAGAGCCGATCAGGACATGCTCGGCCTGGCTCGCGCTCGCGATGGCCGCGTTCGTATGGTGAAAGATGCGGCCAAAATCGGCGATGCCGAGAAACAGCAGCAGCAGCAGAGGGATGGCGAAGCCAGCCTCCACCAGCACCGAACCTCGCTCGCCGCGTTTCATTGCGCCAGCACCACAGCTTTTCCGTTTTTCGCGACCGCGCCGGTGGCCGCCACCTCCACGGGCATAGACCGCACGCCGAGAATACTGAGAAATGCCGTCGAGACGTTTCGCACGATTTGCACGCGGACTCTCTTCTCCCCTGCATCCGGCGTCGCCGTGACCGCCGTCCTGCGGTCATTCTGAAAACCGTTCCAGCGGGCAGCGTCGACCGCCGCATTCACCGCCCATGACTCGTTTTGGCCGGACAGCATCTGCATCGCCCCGGCCGCCGCAGCGGCGTCCGCGGCAATCTGCGCCTGACCGCGCTGCTGCTGGAGCATCCCGGCGTCGATGACCAGCCCCGCGAACAGGCACAAAGCGACGATGGCCAGGGCTGATGCGATCAGCACTACGCCTCTCTCCGAACGCCCGCGCCAGGTCACACTCATCCCCGCACGTAATCGGCGCTAAGCGGCCAGTACTTTAGCCGTGAATCGAATTCCACAGCATCATCGCCGTCAGGACGATCATCAACACGCTCGTGCCGCCGGCGATCGCATTGGCCAGCAAAGAGTTCCGCATGTCGCCCATCAGCTTGCTCCGATTCACCAGCAGGAGCATGAACACCAGCACGAACGGGATCAGTATGCCGTTGGCCACCTGCGACCAGAGAATCATCTGAAACAGCGGTATACCCGGGATCAGCACGCTGCCCGCGCCCAGAATGATCAGCACCGTATACAACGAGTAGAAGATGCGCGCCTCGCCGAAGCGCTTGTCCACACCGGAATCGAACCCCAGGCCCTCGCAAATGTTGTATGCGGTGGCGAGCGGCAGGATCGCCGCCGACAACAGCGACGCGTTCACCAGGCCGATGCCGAACAATGCCGCCGCAAAGCGGCCGGCGAAAGGCCGCAGCGCGACGGCTGCTTCGGATGCGTCGCCGAGTTCCCGGTGGCCCGAAACGTACAGGGTGGCGGCGCAGGCCACCACGATGAAAAACGCGATCACGTCAGTTACGATGCAGCCGATGATCACGTCCCATTTCGCCGTGCGGTAGTCCCGCCGCGAGACCCCTTTCTCCACGATCGAAGCCTGAAGGTAGAACTGCATCCACGGTGTCACCGTGGTGCCGATCAGACCCACGATCATGGTCAGGTACGAAGGATCGGCTCGCCACTGCGGCACGATCGTTTTGATCAGCGCGGCATGCCAGTCCGGCTTTGCCAGGAATGCGGAAACCGGATACGCGAAGTAGATCATCGAAAACAGGATCAGGATTCGCTCCACGGGACGGTATGACCCCTTGACGATCACCGCCCAGACCAGCAGCGCGCCGAGCGGCACGGCAATATACTTCGAGACCCCGAAAATGCCCATGCCCGACGCGATGCCCGCGAATTCGGCGAAGATGTTGCCCAGATCCGCGACGCTCAGGACGAACATCGTGAAAAACGTGATGCGCATCCCGAATTCTTCGCGGATCAGATCGGACAGCCCTTTCCCGGTTGCCGCGCCCATCCGCGCCGCCATCTCCTGCACCACGATCAGCGCGACGGTGGTGGGAACCAGCGTCCACAGCAGCGAGTAGCCGAACTTCGCCCCTGCCTGCGAGTAGGTGAGAATTCCACCCGGATCGTTGTCCACATTGGCCGTCACAAATCCCGGCCCCAGAATGGACAACACCGCCAGCAGCCGGAACCGAAGAAGGCTCATCGCCGCGGGGCGGCGGCGGGGTCGCTTTACAGAGATGTCGTGGCCGGCGCCGGACATAGGAAAAGGATCAGCGCGTCAATGCGCGGCGGCGATGTATTGCTGCGGCGATTTCTCGAAGCGATCCTTGTCCTCGCGGCTGCAGAAATAATAGGTCTTCCCCTTGTAGTCGGCCTTCGCGGGAGCGGTCTTCGGATCGACAATCATCCCGCATACCGGATCCTGCACGCCGTGAGCGGGCGCTTCCGCGACAGCCGGCGGCGCGTGGTCTTCGTGTGAGCAGGAGATGCAGCACGCCAGCATGGCCGCGGCTGCGAGCGCAGGGAGAACGGACCGCATTCTCCTCTACTTTCCCACGATGGCCTGAATCGCTTCCAGTTCCTTCCCGGCTTCGGCCCAGCGCCCCTGAGCGGCGAGATCGCGGTAGCGCTGCAGGTGCTGCCGGATCTGCACGATGCGCTGATCGCCGCCAGATCCGGCAGGCGCAGCAGCTACGGAGGGCGCCGTTCCAGTAGCCGCGGCACCCGTGGTCGACGGAGTTACCGCCCCGGGATTGCGCATGTCCGCAGCCAGCTCATCGAGCGCGTCCTGCCAGGTGTCTCTATAGATCAGAGCATTGCCCCAAACCAGCGCGATCTTCTTCAGCTGCGGCATGCGCGCTTCGGCGGAGGTGATGTAGATGGGCTCCACGTAGATAAACGTGTTCTCCACCGGGAGCACCAGCATCTGCCCGCGCAACACCTGCGAGCCCTGCTGGTTCCACAACGTGAGGTCTTTGGAGATGTTCTGGTCCTGGTTGATCCGGGCCTCCACCTGCATGGGACCGTAGATGATCTCCTGCTTGGCCAGCAGCAGCACCATCTTCTCGCCTATATGCCCGCCATCGCAGCGCGCCATCATCAGGCCGATCAGGTTGTTGCGATTGCGCGGCGTGAACGGCAGCATCAGCAGGAACTCCGGCTGCGTCTCGCCGGGCAGGGTCGCCACCACGTAGGTGGGCGCGACCGGGGCCGGCTGCTCTCCCTGCGTCCCCGTGAACTTCGCCACATCCCACGCGTCGGACTTGTTGTAGAAGGTCTCCGGATCGCGCATGTGGAACAGGCGATACGTCTCCGCCTCCGCCGCAAACATCATTTCCGGATAGCGCACATGGCGCCGCAGATCGGCCGGCATTGCCGATTCGGGGGTAAAAAGCTTCGGGAACAAGCGCCGGTACGCGCTTACCAGCGGATCCTCGGGATCGAAGACGTACAGCGTGGTCGTCCCGTCGTACGCATCGATGGTCGCCTTTACCGAATTCCGAATGTAGTTGAAATCGCCGAGGCTCTCCATGCTGATGGTCCGCGAATACGGGTGCGCCGTGGTGGTCATGTACCCATCCACGATCCAGACAAGGCGGCCGTCATTGGTGAGGACAATATACGGATCGCTGTCCCACGCCACAAAGGGCGCCAGCGCGCTCAGCCGTCGCCGTACATTGCGCCGGATCATCAT
>DASRCB010000010.1:0-48349 GCA_035653295.1 Bryobacteraceae bacterium | reverse complement strand
GCCGCCGTACAGACGTGTAGCGCTGCATGCTCCGGCGGCCCGCCAACGGCGCTTGTGTATCGCTGGGATGAGCGCACTCGGACTCTGACGCGCCTTCGGCCATGACGAATCTCGTCCTGCTTCTTCTCGCGCCTGTCGCTGTTGCACAGACGCTGACCATCCGCGCGGGCAATCTGATCGACCCGGCTACCGGGGCGGTCCGTCGAAATCAGGTCATTGTCGTCAAAGACGGCAAAATCGCGAGCATTGGCGCCGGAGCCGCGGGCGAGGTGATCGATCTGTCGAGCGAGTGGGTGATGCCCGGGCTCATGGACGCCCACACGCACGTTTCGATGGACCTGGGCACAGGCATTTCACTGCAGGAGCCGCAGTTAGTCGAGGGCTCGCCCATCCGCGCACTCCGCGGTCTGCGGAACGCGCAGGATATGCTGCGCGCGGGTTTCACGACCCTTCGGGATGTGGGCAATGGCGCCAATTATGCCGTTATCGATCTGAAGCGCGCAATCGACCAGGGCTGGTTCGTGGGACCGACAATTCTGACGGCGGGAAAGATCATCGCGCCATTCGGCGGCCAGGCCGTAACCCTCCCACCGGAGCAGGGACCGCTGTGGAGCTTCGAATACGACGATGCCGACGGCCCGGAGGAAATCCGCAAGGCGGTGCGCCGCAACATCTTCTACGGTGCGGATGTCATCAAGCTGGTCGCGGACAACTCCGATTACTACTACTCGGAGGAAGAGATTCGCGCAGCCGTGAACGAAGCGCATCTCGCCGGACGCGCGGTCGCCGTGCACGTGTTTCACGACGCTCCGGCGCGCAACGTGATTCTCGGCGGGGCCGACTCCGTTGAGCATGGATTCTGGCTTTCCGATGACGTCCTGAAACTGATGAAGGAACATGGCACGGCGCTGGTGGGCACGGACATGCCGCATGAAGTTCTCGTGGAACTGCAGGCGCGGCATCAACTTCCCGATCCGAACGAGATGGAGCGGCTGATTACCGACCGGCTGCGGCGCGCCTACGCACTGGGCGTAACGCTTGTCTTTGGCACGGACGTGGTTGTCAGCCTTCCGGGAAAGACGCGCGGCGACATCATGCTGGATTATCTCCTGGTCTGGAAGGCCGCCGGCGTGCCGAACACGGAGGTTCTGAAGGCCATGACCACGAATGCAGCCGCGCTGCTGCGCGTTCAGAAGCAGCGTGGCGCCATTGTCCCCGGCCTTGCCGCCGACATCGTCGGCATGCCCGCGAATCCGCTGGCGGATACCGGGGCGCTCCACGGCATCGACTTCGTTACGAAGGACGGCCGCGTTGTGCGCCGGCCCTGACGCGCAGGAACACGGCCAATCGCCTCCGCACCAGGCCCGGCTGCCTGAGCTCGCATTCCCAAATCACGGCGGCTCGCCATCCGGCGGCTTGCAAGGCGGTGAGGTGGGCGGCATCGCGGGTCACGTTGCGGCCGATCTTGCTTTGCCAGTAATCCCGATTCGCTTTCGGAATGCGAGCGCCGCGCGCGCAATCGTGCCCGTGCCAGAAGCAGCCGTGGACGAAGATCACCCTGCGCAGCCGAGGCAAGACGAGGTCGGGTTTGCCGGGCAGATCGCTGCGATGCAGGCGGAAGCGATAGCCCATCGCGTGCACCAGACGGCGCACGGCCATCTCGGGGGTTGTATCTACGCTTTTCACAGCGCGCATCGTGCGGCTGCGTTGCTCGGGTGTTTCCTTCATCACGCCGCCTGCGCCGGTCGCGCGCCCGCAAGCAGGGGCTCGAGCAGATGCGCGGCGAGAAAACGGACTACCGGAACCACTACGCCGTCGCCGGCCAGATGATACGCCTCGTTATAGTTGGCGGGCAGTCTGTAGGTGTCGGGCAGGCCCATGAGACGCGCAGCTTCGCGCGCCGAGAGCAGCCGTGAACGAATGTCATTACCCTCGACGAGCAGGATCGTCTGGCGGCTCGATCCGCCGGCCGGAGTGCGCAGGCAACCCGCGACGTCATCGAAGCGAACCTCCGCGCGCTGCTGGTTTCCTCGCGTGCGCCGGTACAGAGAGCCGATGGTGATCGCGCCGCTTCTCCGCGCCCGCTGCAGCTTGGCGCGGTTGACCGGGCTCATCATTTCGAGCAAACGCTGCGTTTCGGCCTCCGTGTGCCAGCGGACTTCAGGGGAATTGTGTTCAATGACATCGGCGAATGTAGTGGTGCGCGGTGGCGGCGCGGGCAGATGCCACCAAACCCACGATGGCTTCAGCCGGCGGGGAAGCTTGCCCCAGGCATGGATGAGATTCGGGGGATGCCAAACCGAGCGCGCTTCCAGGAATTCGGGGACGGTGGTGCGCACTGCGATGATGAAAAGCCTCGGACGCGATTGAGGCACGAAATGAACGGCGTCAATCACCAGCGCGCCAAAGCGGTAACCGGCGTCAGCGAGTGCGTCGGCGATGGCCGTGAAATCCTTGCCGCCATGGGACGTCAAGGCGCCGCAGACGTTTTCGAGAACCACCATGGACGGGGCGCGCTGCTCGCCGATCAGGCTCTTGATCAGGCGCCAGAACTGCCAGAAGGTTCCGGATCGTTCGCCCTCCAGTCCGCGCTGCGATCCGGCAAGCGACAGGTCCTGGCAGGGGAACGAAGCCCACGCCAGATCCGCGACGCCGGGCAGTTCTGCTGTGGTCAGGGCGCGGATATCCGCGACGCTGAGGTGCTCGCCGCCCCAGTTCGCCGTGTAGACCGCGGCTTTCTTCGCATCGATGTCGTTGGCGAAGAGGCAGGACCAGCGTTCGCCGAGACCGGCACGCACCATGCCGCCACCGGCGAAGAACTCGTAGTAGGTCGGCATCGCGGTTCAGGTTATCAGGTGTTCGTGCGGGCCAAAGCTCCGCTCCAAATGGATCCGTGGAGCCTATTTATGATCCTGCTTATGCTCGCGCTGGGCATCTTTCCAGCCCTCGTGGGCCTCTTTTGCAGCGTGGCTGAGCTCCCGGCCGGCCGCCTTCGCCGCCTTCTTCGTTTCCTGGCTGAGCTCGTACGCGGCACGGCCCGCAGTCCGGGCAGGGGAGCGGTCGTCACTACGACGATTGTCGTTTCGAGCGCACCCGGCCAGCGCAAGGCAGGCGATCAGGGCTACCGTGGCAAGCCGCATATCTCCCAGTCTTGCACGATTTCGACCACCGCCCGGAAGTGACTAGGGGGAAAGCCCAATGTACCTCCCCATATGCGGGTAGTCGACGCCCCAAAAAGAGTCAAAAAAGATATTGCAATATCGGTCGTGCACATGCCACAATTCGACAGGTGGTCCAAAGTGGTTAAAAAGTGGACCTCCGGTGGCCGAGAGTGGACGTCAAACCCACGACCGCGGGATCAGAACCCCCATTGGGCATCTACCCCGGACGTGTAGATGAAAAGGGACGGCTGAAGCTTCCGGTTGACATTCAGAGTTTCCTGGCATCCTTCCGCGAAACGGACGGTGGTTCGCTGTTTATCACGAGCCTCGATCTGGAGACAGCTCGAATATACCCGATTTCGATCTGGAAACGGAACCAGGAAGTTCTGGAGGGGGAGACAGACAACCCGGATGCCGCCGAGGACCTGGCCTTCATGGCGCGGGACCTTGGCGGAGCCGGCGAACTGGATGGTCAGGGCCGGGTGCTGGTTCCGGCGCGGCTCCGGGATTTACTGAGGATGGAAGGCGAGCCGGTATTCCTCGATTGCTACAAGGGCCGCGTGAACGTGTACCCGAAAGAGATTTACGAACGCCGTCAGGAGCGCGCGCGCCAGAATCTGGCCGACAAGCTTCGGCGGCTCGAGCAGAAAGGGCTCAGGTAATGTTCGCGGTGGTTTATGGAGCACCATCCGGTCATGCTCGCGGAGACGCTGGATTATCTGGCGCCGCAGCCGGCCGGAGTGTATCTGGATGCTACCGCGGGGCTGGGTGGTCATACGCGAGCCATCGCCGAGCGGCTGACGGACGGGTTTGTGATTGCCAACGACCGGGATGCGGAATCGCTGGCGATCGCGCGACGGAACGTAGGCGAGCAGCTGGCTCGGCGGGTTCGGTTTCATCGCGGCGCGTTTTCGACATTGCCGGCGGCGCTGGCCGAGGCCGGCGTGGAACGTGTCGATGGGCTGTTGGCGGATCTTGGCGTCAGCCGCTATCAGCTGACCGATGCCGAGCGTGGGTTTTCGCTCATGGCCGAGGGGCCGCTGGACATGCGGCAGGATCGCAGCCAGGCGGCCACTGCCGCGGATATCGTGAATTTTGCTGCGGAGAAGGAGCTCGCCGATCTGATTTTTCAGCTCGGCGAAGAGAGGAGGTCGCGGAGAATAGCCAGAGCAATCGTTCGGGCGCGGCCAATCCGCACCACGGGCCAGCTGGCTCGTGTGGTGGAGGAAGCCGTACCCCGGACGGGGCGATTGCATCCGGCGACGCAGACCTTCATGGCCCTTCGATTAGCCGTCAACGACGAAATGGGCGAGCTGGATCGACTGCTCGCCACAGCGCCCAATCTGGTCCGGAGCGGCGGCCGGATGGTGGTGATCACGTTCATGTCGCTCGAAGATCGGCGAGTCAAGCAGAAGTTCCAGGAACTGGCCCGTGCGGGGCGAGCGATCGTCCTGACAAAGCACGTGGTCCGGCCTGGTGGCGCGGAGACTGAGGCGAACCCGGCTTCGCGCAGCGCGAAGCTGCGCGCGGTGGAGATGACGAAAGCGAACGGCTGAAGAATGGCAACACTGGCGCCCCTTTTTGACAGATTCATGGTTTCGCGCAGCGTGGCGGAAGCTCCCGCCCGGCTGCGCGAGCAGATGGACGAATTTCTCGTTCGGGCCGTCCCGAACGAAGATGTTTTCTTATTTACCAAGGCGATTGACAACACCCTTGTGGTGCGGGAGTCCGACCCCGCGGCGCGCAGCGCCTGCTGGAGAATGATCGCCAGCAGTGCGGCGGCGGTGGCCGTCGTGGTGGGGCTGCTCGCGCCCAGCCTCTACGGGCTGCTGGCCGGTTACCGGCTGGAAGCTCTGAAGCAGGAGGAACAGCGGCTCGAGACGATGCGCTCCGCGCTCGAACTTCAGGAAGCGAGGCTGCTCAGCCCGGCGCGTCTCCAGGCGCTGGCGAAGATGCAGCGCTATGTCGATCCGGCCCCCGGCTCGGTCGTGTATCTGGAGGGAAAGCCCGGCCACCAGGTGGCGCGCGCGGGAAGGCCGCACGTCAACCCTTAACGGTGCGCCGGCCGGCGCCGGCGTTCCCAGGAGAACACGTCTGTCCGAGTCGAGGAGTGGCGCGTGGGCGATGAGGAGATCAAGGCAATCGAGCAATCCGCGCCCCGTGTGCGCTGGCTGGCGCGAATTGTCCTGCTTTGGGCCACGCTCATTCTGTTCCGCCTTGTTCAGCTTCAGGTAGTCCGGCATAACGACTTCCGTCACCTCGCCCAGCAACAGCAGGAACACATCATCGAAGTGCGTCCGCCGCGCGGCGCCATCCTCGACCGGAACGGCCAGCGCCTGGCGATGAGCCTGCCGGTCGAGTCCATCTACGTCAACCCCCTGCTGATCCCCAACATCGATGTCGCGGCCGACCTGATGGCTCCTATTCTCAACCTGGACAGGTCCAGGCTCGACGCCGACCTGCACGAGTGTGTGCAGAAGCATCGCGGATTCCTGTGGATCAAGCGCAAGGCGCCCGAAGAAGAAGCGGACCGCCTGCGGAATCTGCACGTCGACTGGATCCAGTTCGTCACCGAAAGCCGCCGCTTCTATCCCTATGGCACACTCGCCGCGCATGTGGTCGGCAGCGTCGATTCCGACGGCAAAGGGCTCGGCGGCGTCGAGCGCAAGCTCAACGACGTTCTGGGCGGCAAACCGGGCAAGCTGCTGGTCACCGAGGACGTCAGGCAGCGCGGCTTCGAGTCGGAGCAATATGGAGCGCCCGCGCAGCCCGGCCATGACGTGCACCTGACCATCGACGCGCGAATTCAGTACATCGCCGAGGAGATGCTGCGCGATACGGTGGTGGCGCATCACTGCCACACCGGGAGCGCGGTCGTAATGGATCCGCGCACGGGGAAAATTCTGGCGCTGGCCAGCTATCCTCCGTACGATCCAAACCAGCCGGTGCGCAATGAATTTGAACGCAAGGCGCGGTTCAACCAGGCCGTTTCAGTTCCGTTCGAGCCCGGTTCGGTTTTCAAAGTGGTGACACTCAGCGCGGCGCTGGAGACGACGAATCTCAGGCCGGAGTCGATCATTCCGACCGGCCACGGAGCCATGACGTTCTTCGGACGCGTGGTGCACGATTCGCACAACGGCCCGGCCGCGATGTCGATGGAAGACGTGCTGGTGCATTCCAGCAATATCGGGGCGATCAATATCGGGATCAGGGTCGGCAAGGAGCACCTGTACGAGTACATTCACCGCTTTGGATTCGGCCAGCGGACCGGTATTTCGCTGCCTGGCGAATCGCCCGGATTAGTTTTCAAGCCGGAGCACTGGCGGCCGAGTTCCATCGCCTCCGTGCCGATGGGCCATGAGCTCCTGGTGACCACGCTGCAACTGGCTCGCGCCTGCGCGGTCATTGCCAACGGCGGCTATCTCGTAAAGCCGCAGCTGCTGGAGGATGCCCCGGTGCAGTCCAAACAGATTCTGCGCCCGCAGACAGTTATGACCATGCGCCACATGATGGAGCAGGTCGTGCTACGCGGCACCGGCCGGAACGCGCGCCTGATCGGATACTCCGCGGCCGGGAAGACCGGGACGGCGCAGATCGTTGACCTGCAGACCCACCACTACACGCATTTCTATAACGCGTCGTTCATGGGTTTTTCGCCGGTCGCCAATCCCTCGCTGGTTGTGGCGGTGACCGCCAACGGAGCGGCGGGGACTTCCGGCTTCGGCGCGGAAGTGTCCGCGCCGGTATTCAAGGAGGTCATGACCGCCTCGCTCCGCTTCCTGGAGGTCCCCCGCGATCTCCCGGATGATGCTCTTCCGGTCCCGGACGACGGAAAGAACGAGACTAACGACCTGGCCATTGCGGATCTGTCTGATCCGACCCTGCTGGTACCCCCTGAAGAAGCCGCTGGGGACTCCGATGGGGACCAGCAGGGTATTTTTGTTCCGGCGGCGAACCAGGTCAGCGGCCCGCAGGCGCCGAATTTCATCGGCATGACGGCGCGGGCTGTTGCGGAACTGTCAGCGCAGACGGGGATTCCCGTGGAGAGCATCGGTACTGGTTTGGTGCGCCAGCAGTATCCTCTGCCTGGGGCGGTACTTCCGGCGGGCGAGAGAGTGAGGCTGCGGTTCGCGCGATGACAGGAGAGACGGCCGCACTTGTCATCTGCGTTCATCCGCGTTCCTCCGTGGCTGATATTGTCCTGCCGGCAGCGGAGCCCGGATGACCTGCCGCGAACTGCTGTCCGGCATCGCCCTGAAATCCAGGTTGCCCGATGATGTGGCCGCACTCTTGATTACCGGCCTCGATTACGATTCGCGGCGGGTGCAGCCCGGTTTTCTGTTTTTCGCTTTTTCAGGCGCTAAGGTCGACGGGCGGCTGTTCGCCGAAGCCGCCATGCAGCGCGGGGCGGTAGCTGTGGCCAGCGATCTGCCTCCCCCGCCGGGCCATGCTGCGCATCCATGGATTCAGGTCGCGCACGGACGCGATGCGCTCGCGCGCGCCGCCCGGACCTTCTATAACGCGCCCGATGAACGTCTGGCGCTGACCGGGATCACCGGCACGAACGGCAAGACCACCACCGCGTTCCTGATTGATGCCATGCTGCGCGCCACGGGCAGGGCCACGGCCATGATCGGCACCGTCGAATATCGTCTGGCCGGGAAGAAAATGGGCGCGGTGAACACCACCCCGGAATCGCTGGATCTGTACCGGATTTTTCACGACCTCGAGGAAGCCGGTGGAACCCATGTCACCATGGAGGTGTCCTCACACGCGCTGGCTCTGGGACGCGTGAGCGGCATCCGTTTTCACACCGCTGTGTTCACTAATCTGACGCGCGACCATCTGGATTTCCACCAGACGATGGAGAACTACTTCGAAGCGAAGCAGCTCCTCTTCACGCCCGCGGAAGGTCCGGCGCCCAGGTGCGCGGTGATCAATTTCGACGACGAATGGGCCCGGCGTATTCGCACTTCCGCCGAAACGCGCCGCATCACCTATGGGTTCGAATCGGGCGCCGACGTCCGCGCCACGTCCGTGAAGAGCGATTTTTCGGGCGTCCGGTTCCGTCTGGAGCATGAGGGCCGCGCCGTTACGCTGCACTCGCCGCTGGTGGGCCGCATCAACGTGTACAACATCCTCGCCGCGGCTTCGGCGTCGCTGACGCATGGCCTCGATTTCGAAACCATCCAGCACGGCCTGGACGACATGACTGCGGTTCCTGGCCGTTTCGAGCGCGTCGAGGCCGGCCAGCCGTTCCTGGTGGTGGTCGATTATGCGCACACCGACGACGCGCTGCGAAACGTCATCTCCGTCGCCCGCGGCCTTGCACCGAAACGCGTGATCACGTTGTTCGGCTGCGGCGGCGATCGCGACCGCTCCAAGCGCCCTCTCATGGGCATGGCTGCCGCCGAGCTGAGCGACTATGTCGTGCTGACTTCCGACAACCCGCGATCCGAGGACCCGCTTTCCATCATTAATGACGCGCTGGTCGGCCTGCGCCGCTTCGATACGCCGCACAGCGTGGAGCCGGACCGCGAGAAAGGCATTCGTATCGCGCTGCGCGAGGCGGCGCCGGGCGACATTGTCATTCTTGCGGGCAAGGGACACGAAACATACCAGGTGCTCGGGGACCGCACCGTCCACTTCGACGACCGCGAGACCGCGCGCGCCATCCTGCAGGAAATGGGGTACGAAGGCCAGAAGTGAACTTCAGCTTAAAAGAGGTCGCCCGCGCGCTCGGCGTCGAAACAGCTTTCGATGCCGAGGTCACTGGCTGGAGCATCGACTCCCGGACGATCGGCCCCGGCGAGTTGTTCTTCGCGCTACGCGGGCCGAACCACGACGGCAATGTCTATATAGAGGATGCGCTGCGCCGGGGAGCGGTGGCGGCGATCGCGGAACGGCCGGCGAGCGGAACGGTGCTGGTGGTTTCCGACGCGCTCCGCGCGCTCGGGGACCTGGCCTCGTGGGCGCGCCAGCACTGGGGAGGCGACGTGGTTGGGGTGACGGGCAGCGCAGGCAAAACGACCACCAAGGATGCCATCGCCGAGCTGCTCTCGGTGGGCATGCCCGTCGGCCGCACCGTCGGGAACTTCAATAATAATGTCGGCCTGCCCCTGTCGATTCTGCGCCTCCCGGCCGATGCGCGTGTGGCGGTGCTCGAGCTGGGCATGAACCACGCCGGGGAGATCGCCGAGCTGGCGAAAATCGCGCGCCCCGAGGTCGCCGTGGTGACGAACGTCGGCTACGCGCATGTCGAGAATTTCGAGTCGATCGAAGGCGTTGCGGCCGCGAAACGCGAGCTGGTGGAAGCGCTGCCTCCCGGGGGCACGGCGGTTCTCAATGCCGACGACCCGCGAGTGGCCCGTTTCGGCGATGGCCGCGACGTCCGCGTCATCACCTACGGACTGAGCGAAGGGGCGAACGTGCGCGCCGATAATGTGCGCCACGAAAACGGAGCCACCCGCTTTCGCGCCTGCGGCACGGATTTCGAGACCTCACTCGCTGGCCGGCATGGTGTTTTGACGGCGCTGGCCGGAATCGCAGTCGCCCAGATATACGGCCTGAAGACGCACACCCTCGTAGATGCCGTTCGCCGTCTGCAGCCCGGGAAGATGCGCGGGCAGCGCAGCATTCACAACGGGATTCTCATCATTGACGATTGCTATAACTCCAATCCGGAAGCCGCCCGGGCGATGATCGACGTTCTTCGCGCGGAGCCGGCCCAGCGCCATGTCGCCGTGCTCGGCGAGATGCGTGAGCTGGGGAATTGGTCGGAACGGCTGCACCGGCAGCTCGGCGAATACGCGGCGAACAACGGCGTCGACGTGCTCATCGGCATTCACGGCGACGCCCGGGCTATGGTGGACGAAGCTCGCCGCGGCGGCCTGGCTGCGGCGGAGTTCTTCGATGATCCCGAATCGGCCGGCGAGCGCCTGCGCGGCATCGGCCGCCAGGGCGATGCCATCCTCTTTAAAGGCTCGCGCGGCACGCACGTCGAAAAAGCGCTCGAAAGGTTTCGAGGCTAGCGCGCATGCTCTACTGGCTCTTCTTCGAGAAGCTCTTCCGGCTGAAAATCTTTACGCCGTTCCGCGTATTCCAGTACGCGACCTTTCGTACGGCGTTCGCCAGTCTGACCGCGCTGTTCCTGTGTATCGCGCTCGGGCCGTGGCTGATCGAAAGGCTCCGCCGGCTGAACTTCGGCCAGCACATCCGCGAGGACGGACCGCGCTCGCACATGAAAAAGGCCGGCACGCCCACCATGGGCGGGGTGCTGATTGTGGTTTCGGTTGTCTTCCCTACCCTGCTCTGGGCCAACCTGCGGAATCCGTACGTCTGGATCGCACTGTTCGCGCTGGTTGCCTTCGGCGGCATCGGCTTCTGGGACGACTACACCAAGATCAAGCGCATGCGCAATCTGGGAATGACCGCACGGCAGAAGATCCTGTACCAGGTAATCGTGGCCGTGATCAGCTGCCTGTTCCTGCTGATGCTGCATGGCCGCGGCGCGTACTCCACCGCGCTGAACGTTCCCTTTTTCAAGACATTCAAGCCCGACCTGCTGATCAACAACTGGCTGCACAGCTACTGGACTTACCCCCTGGCCTTCGTCGGGTTCTATGCATTTACGATCCTGGTGCTGGTCGGCTCCAGCAACGCCGTCAACCTCACGGATGGGCTGGATGGCCTGGCCATCGGCCTGATGATCATCGCTGCCGGGGCTATGACGGTCCTCACCTACGTAACCGGGCACGCGCGTTTCGCCGAATACCTCGGCCTCGATCGCGTCCCCGGCGCGTCCGAACTGGCCATCTTCTGCGGCGCCCTGACCGGTGCGTCCATCGGTTTCCTGTGGTACAACGCCCACCCCGCCGAAGTGTTCATGGGCGACGTCGGGTCGCTGGCGCTCGGCGGCAGCCTCGGCATGGTTACCGTGCTGATCAAGCAGGAACTGCTGCTGCCATTCATTGGCGGCGTCTACGTGATCGAGGCGCTGTCGGTGATTCTTCAGGTGGGCAGCTACAAGCTCCGCGGCAAACGCATATTCAAAATGGCGCCGCTGCATCATCATTTCGAGGCCAAAGGCTGGCAGGAGTCGAAAATCATCACGCGCTTCTGGATCGCCGGCCTGGTGATGGCGCTGTTCGCACTGACTACGCTGAAGCTCCGATGACGACGATGGCCGAACTGCAAGACAGAATTCGGGGCGCAACGGTGGCCGTCGTCGGTATGGCGAAGTCGGGATTTGCCGCGGCCGCGCTGCTGCGCGAGCATGGCGCCACGGTCCGCGCCGTCGATTCGAGCAACGCGCCCGAGCTGTTCCGGCAGGCCTCGGCCGAAGGGCTCGAAATTCTGCCGCAGCAGGCCGCCGCGTTCGCCGGCGTCGATGCAGTGGTGATCTCGCCCGGCGTGCCCGCCGACCTCGACCTGTTCGAGCCGCTGCGCGCCGGCGGCATTCCGGTCATCGGTGAGCTGGAACTCGCCGGTTGGTGGCTTCAGGGTCCGGTGATTGGCATCACCGGCTCCAATGGAAAAACGACGACTACGGCGCTGGTCGGCGAAATTCTCCGCCAGGCCGGGATTCCATCGCAGGTCGGCGGCAACATCGGACGGCCGCCCACTGATATGGTGGCATCCTCCCGGCCGGACCAGTGGACCGTGCTCGAGCTGTCCAGCTTTCAGCTGGAGATGACCGACACATTCCGCGCCCACGTTGCCGTCGCGCTGAACGTCACCCCCAACCACCTCGATCGCCACCACAGCTTCGAAAACTACGCTGCCGCGAAGGGCCGCATCTTTCGTAACCAGCAGCCCGGGGACACGGCGATCCTGAATGCCGACGATCATGTTTGCCGGGCCTACGCATCCCAGACCCGCGCGTCGGTGGTTTGGTTCAGCCTGGAGCGGCCGGTGGAGCACGGCTTCTGGCTCGACGGCGATACTGTGCGCGCCGACGGTGGCGTGCTCATGAAGGTGACTGAAGTCCGTCTGCGTGGCCGGCATAATCTTCAGAACGTAATGGCTGCGGCCGCGACTGCGCGCCGCGCCGGAGCATCGTTCGACCAGATCCGTCGCGCCGTTCAGACCTTCCCCGGCGTGGAGCATCGGATCGAGCCTGTCGGTCAGGTGAACGGCGTCGACTACTACAACGATTCGAAAGCGACCAGCGTCGATGCGGCGCTCAAAGCCGTGGACAGCTTCCCCGGCGGGCTATGGATCATTCTCGGCGGCAAGGATAAAGGCGCCTCATACGCCCCGCTCGGTGAGCCGCTGCGTTCCAAAGCGCACGCCGCCCTGCTCATCGGCGCCGCTGCCGGAAAAATTTCCAACGAACTCGCCGGATTCGTACCCGTCATCCGCTGCGACACGCTCGAAACTGCTGTCCAGTATGCGCATCAGCATGCGACGCGCGGCGATACCGTGCTTCTCGCGCCGGCGTGCGCCAGCTTCGACCAGTTCCGCAGCTACGAACATCGGGGGCAAGTGTTCAAGCAGCTTGTGAATGAGCTTGCCGCGGAGGACCACTGATGCCTCGTTGCCTTGTGGGGCAGGCCTTCAGCCTGCCTGGCGCTGGACCGACATCGTCCAATCACATTCATGTCTTGCGATGGGCCAGGGAGGACTCACAGTAAATGGCGCAGCGGCTCAGAACCGACTGGGTGCTGTTCGCGACCGTGGTCCTCATGGTCTCCTTCGGCCTCGTGATGGTCTACAGCGCCTCCTCCGTGATGGCGGAGTGGCGCTATCAATCCACAACCTATTTCCTCCTGCGTCAGGCGGGCTGGGCGGTCGCCTCATTCTTCGCCATGATGTGGCTCAAAAGCCGCGATTACCGCTTTCTGATGAGTCCCAAATGGGCCTTCGGACCGCTGGGCGCCGTGCTCGCGCTTCTGGTGCTGGTCTATTTCATGGACCCCAAAACACACCGCTGGTTCCGCATGGGGCCGGGCAGCATCCAGCCCTCCGAATTCGCCAAGCCCGCGCTGGCCATATTCCTTGCCTGGTTCGTGACCATTCGCTCCCGGCGCATCAATGCGAAGCACACCATTCTGCCCGCGTGCCTGGTGCTCATGATGCTGGGGGTCGCCGTCGTGATCGCCGACCTCGGCACCGCGGTCGTGCTGATGCTGACTGCGGCCGTCGTCTTTTTCGTGGCAGGACTCGACAAGCGCTATTTCGTCGCCGCCATCGGAGCCCTCGCCCTCTTCGCGATCCTGGCCATTGTGTCCAAGCCGTACCGCATCGCCCGCGTGGTGCACTTTATAGATCCGCAGTTCACGATCATCTCCAGGTTCGACAAGACCGGCCGGCTGCTCACGTACATGAACGAGACAAAAACGCGCGACACGGGCTACCAGGCGATGCAGTCGAAGATTGCCGTGGGCACTGGAGGAGTCCTTGGCATGGGTCTGATGCAGAGCCGCCAGAAGCTGCTGTACCTGCCCGAAGCGCATACAGATTTCATTTACGCGGTCGTTGGCGAAGAGGTGGGCCTGTTCGGTTGTACCGCGGTGCTGGCCGGATTTCTGGTCCTGATGTGGCGCGGACTGCGGCTCTACTGGACCGCGCCGGATGAATTCGGGCGCTTCCTCGCGCTTGGGCTCACCGCTTCCATCGTCTTCCAGGCGTTTATCAACATGAGCGTGGTCCTCGACATGGTGCCCACCAAGGGCATCCCTCTTCCCATGATCAGTTCCGGCGGCAGCTCGCTGCTGAGCACGCTTATCGCCTGCGGGCTGCTGCTCAGCGTGGGCGAGCACTCCGGATGAAAGGCTCCATTTTTGTAATGGCGGGCGGAGGAACGGGTGGACATGTGATTCCCGCCATAGCCGTCGCCCGTGAGCTGCACGCGCGCGGCCACCGCCCGGTCTTCATCGGCACGCGCACCGGATTCGAGGCGAAGCTCGTGCCCGCCGCCGGTTTCGACATCGAGTGGATAGAAATTGGCGGGCTGAAAAACGTCGGTTTCGCGCGCACCGTCCGCACCCTGGCGCAGATGCCCGTAAGCCTCGGGCGTGTGTCGCGCCTGCTACGGCGCATAAGACCCGCCGCCGTGTTCAGTATGGGCGGATACGCCGCGGGGCCGGTGGTGATCGCCGCCCTGCTGCGGCGCCTGCCTGTCATCGTCATGGAGCCAAATGCGATCCCCGGTCTCACCAATCGCCGGATCGCCCGTTTCGTTTCCCGGGCGCTGCTCAGCTTTGAAGAGACTGCACGCTGGTTCCCCGCCGGCCGCACGGAAATGACCGGTCTGCCCGTTCGGCCGGAGTTCTTCCGCGTGCACCGGCGCGCCAGGGGCGAGAAGCTTCACCTCCTGATTACCGGCGGCTCACGCGGTTCGCGGACTCTGAACAATGCCGCGCGCCAGAGCTGGCCCTTCTTCCGCGAATCGCTGCTTCCCATTCGCATCGTGCATCAGACCGGCGCTGAAGCGTATGCCTCAGTCGCGGAGGAGTTCGCGCACGCCGGGGTTGATGGCGAGGTGTGTCCTTTTATACAGGACATGCCGGCCGCCTTTGCCGAGGCCGATCTGGTAGTGAGCCGCTCCGGCGCCGGCGCCGTTTCCGAGCTCGCCGCGGCTGCCATGCCTTCGATTCTCGTCCCGTTTCCGTTCGCCGCCGACGACCATCAGCGAAAAAACGCCGAAGCCCTGGCGCGCGCGGGCGCCGCACGCCTGGTTCCCGACTCGGAGATGAACGGCCGTCGTCTGTTCGAGGAGGTTCGCTCGCTTGTCGCGCAGCCCGGCGCTCTGGAAGACATGAGCGCGAATGCGCGCAGGTTCGCACACCCCGAGGCCGCGCGACGCGCGGCGGACGTGCTGGAGGAGGCCGCCTCAGGCCGCGGGCGACAGTGACAAACGCAAATAATAATGTTCCGGAAAAAAAGTTCAGTTTTCCATTGACCCAGGCCCAGGAATCCGAAACAATACTGACGTAAAGTGTTTTTCCGGCGGCAGCACCTCCACTTCACCGGCATCGGCGGGATCGGCATGAGCGGTATCGCCGAAGTGCTGCTCGACCTCGGATATCAGATCAGCGGCTCCGACGCGAAGCTGACCCCCATTACCGAGCGCCTTCAGAAACTTGGCGCCCGCGTGTACGAAGGACACGCGGCGGAAAACGTCGGCGACGCCCGCGCGCTGGTGGTCAGTTCCGCCATCGATGCCCATAACCCCGAGGTTCTCGAGGCGAAGCGGCTCGGCATTCCGATCATTGCCCGGGGCGAGTTGCTGGCCGAGCTGATGCGTCTCAAATACGGCATCGCCGTCGCCGGCAGCCACGGCAAAACCACGACTACGTCGATGATCGCCGCCATCCTCAGCCACGCCGGCATGGATCCCACTGTTGTCGTCGGAGGCCGAGTCGCCGCCATGGGCGGCAGCAACGCGCGCGTGGGCAGGAGCGAATTTCTGGTGGTCGAGTCGGACGAGAGCGATGGCTCGTTCCTGAAGCTGGCGCCGATACTGGCCGTGGTCACCAACATCGATCGCGAGCATCTGGACCATTACGCCGGCATCGAGGACATCCGGCTCGCCTTCAGCGAGTTCATTAATAAGGTTCCTTTTTACGGCGCTGCCATTCTGTGCCTCGATGACGAGAACGTGCAACAGGTGCTCCCGTTCATTAACCGTCGAGCCATAACTTACGGCCAGAACCCCCAGGCTGCATACGGCGTGGGCGATTACAGCTGTGGCCATTTCGCCAGTGAATTCGCGGTCCGGTTTCGCGGCGAGGAACTCGGTCATTTCCGGCTGAATGTCCCTGGTTTCCACAATGTTCTGAACGCCACCGCGGCTTTGGCTGTAGCGCGCTGGCTGGAGATCGGCGTCGAAACCGTTCGCGAAGCGCTGGAGAACTACACCGGCGTCGATCGGCGATTTCAAAAGCGCGGCGAGGCCGGCGGCATCACCGTCATCGACGACTACGGCCATCACCCAACCGAGATCCGGGCGACGCTCGCGGCCGCCCGGCAGTGTCACTTCGCGCGCATCATCGCCCTGTTTCAGCCACATCGATACACGCGCACCCAGGCGCTTCTGGACGACTTTGGACGAGCCTTCCATCAGGCGGACTACGTTTTCGTGCTCGATATCTACGCCGCCTCGGAGAAGCCCATCGAGGATGTGACGGCGGAAAAGGTGGCGGAACGAATTCGCGCCTTCGGGCATCGCGCTGCTGAATATGTCGGCGGCCTGGACAACGCCGTGAACGCCGCGCTGAATGTCGTGCAGGCCGATGACGTGGTGATCACGCTGGGCGCGGGCAATGTCTGGCAGGCCGGCGACAAACTGCTGGAACGCCTTCGCGAGAGGAACTGACATGGCATCCAGGGCAAGCGAGGACCGGCGCGCGCGCGGCCGCCGCGTGATGCGCCTCATGCGCCTCGCCGCCATTACCGCGGTCAGCCTGGTCGTCCTCGGCGCGGCCATTTATGCCTCGCAGCGCCTGGAGCAGTTCCTGATTCGTGATTCGCGCTTCATCCTCGCCGGTCCTTCCGATTACGGGCAGCCCAGCCCTGGTCTGAAGATCGAAGGTGTCGTGCATGCTTCCCGCTGGCAGGTGCAGCGTGTTTTCGACCGCGATTTCGGCCGCAGCGTGTTCCTCTTCCCGCTGGCGGAACGGCGCCGCGAAATCGCCCGCGTGAGCTGGATCAAAGACAGCTCTATCGTGCGGACCTGGCCCGATCGCATCACCGTCACCGTCAGCGAGCGGCAGCCCGTCGCGTTCATACAGATTCCCTTCGGCCCTATGTCCCGCTTCGCTTTGATCGATGCCGACGGTGTAATCCTGGAGCCTCCTGCAAAGGCCAAATTCGATTTGCCTCTGCTGCTCGGGGTACGCGCGGGCGATTCGGTGGCGGCCCGCGCCGCGCAGGTGCGCGAGATGCAGTCCGTGCTGGCGCAACTCGGCCGGTTGTCCACCGGCGTCTCCGAAATCGATGTTGCCGACCACGACGACGTAAAGGTGCGCCAGAAGATGGATGATCACTCCGTCCTGCTTATGCTCGGCGACGAAAACTTCGCTTCGCGAATGCAAACATTCTTCGATGAATATCCGGCGATCCACAAACGGGCGCCCAGCGCGACTACCTTCGATCTCCGCATCGACGATCGCATCACCGCCGTAACCGAAGGAGGCTCGAATGTCAGTTAAGCCGCAATTGGCTGTTGGCCTGGACACAGGCAGCTCGCGAACCCGCTGCGTCATCGGCATCGTCGAGGATGCCCACCTCCGGTATCTCGGGCACGCCGAAGTCGATTCCATCGGTTGGAACAAGGGACGCGTCACCGATCAGCAGGCCCTTACTGTCTGCATTCGGGCCGCGGTGCAGGAAGCCGAGTCCGTGGCCGGCGTTTCGGTGGAGGGCATGGTGGTCGGCGTCGGCGGCGCCAGCGTTCAGGGCTTCGACAACCGCGGCATCTACGAATTCGGCCGCCCCCGCCAGGTGCAGCAGGAGGATCTCTCCTACGCAGTGGAGCGGGCCGCGCGCATTCGCCTGGAAGACGAGCGTTGTCTGCTGCAGGTCTTCCCCCAGGATTTCACCCTCGACGGCCGCGCCGGCTATCGCAACCCGCGCGGCGCCACCTGCTCGCGGCTGGAGGCCAATGTTCACGTGGTTACCGCCTCCTCCCAGGAGCATGAGGCGCTGGTCAACGCGGTGCATCAGGCGCACTACGCCGTCGAAGAAACCGCTTACGAGGCCATGGCCGCCGCTTATGCCGCAATCCTCGCCGAGGATCGCGTGCGCGGCGTGTGCCTCATCGATATCGGCGCCGAATCGAGTGACATGGTGGTGTATGACGGCGACGCCCTCGTGCTCGCCCGCAGCTTCCCGCTCTGCGCCGACCACTTCACCCGCGACGTAGCCTTCGGGCTCAAGGTGTCCTACGAAGACGCCGAGATGCTGAAGAAGGAATATGGCTGCGCGGTGCTCGGGCTGACTCCGGACAACAGCATCATCGAGATCCCCTGCGCCGAGGGCCGCATGGCGCGCGAGACTCCGCGCCGCGCTCTGAATGAAATCCTCGAATGCCGGGCGGAGGAGATGTTCTACTTTATTCGCCAGTCGCTGGCCGCGGTCGGGATGGAGCAGAACCTGCTGGAAGGCGTGGTTCTCACCGGCGGCGGAGCGCTGCTCAACGGGATGTGTGACATGGCCGAGCGCGTGCTGAACGCGCCGGCACGCAACGGACTTGCGGTCGGTATCGCGGACTGGCCGGAAGATCTGGAAAGCGCGGACTGGACGGTCTGTGCCGGTCTGTGTATGTACTCCGCGCGAATGAAGCTGAAGCGCGAGTGGAAACGTAAGGCGCCAGGACTCATTGGGCTGGTGCTTCGATAGTCGAAGCAAATGAATTGACCGGGAGGCGTAACAATGGAAAAACTCAAGTTTGCCATCAAGGATGAAAATCCTCTTGGCACGCGAATCAAGGTTATCGGCGTCGGTGGCGGCGGTTCCAACGCTGTCATGCGGATGATGAGCGAAGGGCTCACCGGCGTCGAATTCCACATTCTCAACACCGACGCGCAGGCGCTCAACGCCTCCACGGTGCCGAACAAGTTGCCCATCGGCAACAAGATCACGGGCGGGCTGGGCGCCGGGTCGGACTCCAACGTCGGCCGCCAGGCCGCGCTCGAAGACACCGAGCGCATCATTGAAGTCCTGCAGGGTTCGGACATGGTCTTCGTCACCGCCGGCCTCGGCGGCGGCACCGGCACCGGCGCTGCTCCGGTAGTCGCGTCGCTCGCCAAGGAACTCGGCGCCCTCACCGTCGCCGTCGTGACCCGGCCGTTCGGGTTCGAAGGTCCGCGGCGCATGAAGCAGGCCGAAAAGGGTCTGGCGGAGCTGGCCGCAACCGTGGACACGGTCATCTCCATTCCCAACGACAAGCTCATCAATCTCGTCCCCAAAGGAACCAGCTTCTTTGAAGCGTTCCGCACCGCGGACGACATCCTGCGCCAGGCCGTGCAGGGCATCTCCGACATCATCACCACGCCCGGCCTTATCAACCGCGACTTCTCCGATATCCGCTCTATCATGCTGGGCATGGGCTACGCCATGATGGGCACGGCCACCTGCCGCGGCGAAGGCGCTTCCATCGAGGCCGCCCGCCAGGCTATCAGCTCCCCGCTGCTGGACGACGGCGGCGTCAAGGGCGCCCGCGGCGTGCTTATCAACATCACCGCTTCCAGCCACCTCAGCCTGCACGACGTCAACGAGGCCTGCTCGCTCATCCGCGTCGCCACCGAGAACGATGACGTGCAGATCAACTTCGGCGTGGTCATGTCCGAGGACATGGAAGACGAGGTCAAGATCACCGTCATCGCCACCGGGTTCCAGCGCGCCAATCTGCCCAAGATCCACCGCGCCGGAGTGAGCGCGACTGAGGAAGCGCCGGTCGAGTTCGAGCCGATCCCAGCCGCGGCCGCGCCTGTGGACACGAAACCCACCGCCGAAGAGGAGCCGGAGCCGGCGCTGGCCACCGGCAGCATGGAAAACCTCGACGTTCCGGCGTTCGTCCGCAGGAGGATGTACCAGTAGTCGTGTCGCGCCGGGAGGCTATCCGCGAGTCTCCCGGCGCCGGACCCGCAGCCGCCGCCTTGTCCCCTCCGCACAGGCGCGGCGGCCAGCGGGTTCGGGCCGAGCAGGGGAGCTGTTAAGCAGGTCAAAATCCGCCTCCCCGGAATGGTTCCCCTGCCAAGGTCTGAAGTGCCAAGTTGGTTCCTGCCCTGGTATTGTGCTGCGGGCCTTTGGCCTAAAGAGACGAGCACCGGAAATCCGTTCGGACCTCCCGAGACTCGCGCATCACGAGCACACAATGCCGGACTGGACGTCTGCTCCGTAAACGGCTGCCCGATCCACGCGCGGGCGCTGAGCAGCAATCTGAATCAATGTACTCTTTTCCAGGTGAGTGCGATCGTCAGTCGTCCCCGCAGAGATTGATTGTCCACCAGAATTCGCAGCCTATCGCCGGATAACTCGAATGTGCGGACGAGATTCTTGCCAACATCGGATGCCACGAGAGCGCCCTCCGCGTGATGTGTTACAGTGCGCTTCGATTCGTCGACGGTGTACGTCCCAAAATAGGCGTCGTATCCGCTAATCGATTGCGTGTTGTTTGCTACCACTGTGCTGTCGGACACCCCGCAATCGATTGCGGCGCTGCGATCGTTTCGCATGATTTGCACCGCCATACGGCCCCCAGGATCATAGGTCAAATAGCCGGTAGGCGTCGCGCCGAGACTGCGATCAACCACGGGTGCGCCGTTCTCTGAAGTGACCGCTCTCGAGACCAGTTGCCAGCCGCCGGCCAGAGTCCGAGCCATCTCCGCCCTACCACCTCGGCGATGCCCTCTGCCTGTGCCCTGCTGCGCGCCCGCTTGCCCGGCCGAGAAGAGACAAACCAGGGCCGCGCACCACAATGCTCCGAATCGGACGAATGATCGAGTGTTACTCATGCCGCGAAACTCCACAGTGCGGTTTTGGTGCGACTCCATTGCCCCGCACACGAGCAGTATGCAGCACGATCCAGCCGTGGTCTGTGACTTCGGTCACCGCATCCCGCTGGAATTGCGATTCCAGGGGTTGCACGCGGTCCACCCGTACGATCTTTCGTAAGGCAAACGGCAATTCCTAACAGCACAACCCCCGCATGCGGCAGGCCACGCAGATCGCCCGACTTACCCCCGCCAAAAGAATGTCCGCCAGACTGTGTCCACCAGCGCGTGCTTCATCGCTGATGCCGTTAGCCACCCACCCTGCCGGAACGCCCGCCCGTAGAACCAGCCCGCGATGGACGCCAGCAGGACGTAGCGCCAGTTGGGAACCGGCGCATGAAGGATGTGGCTCAGGCCGAAAATGCACGACGTGACCCCCTGCCCCCACCGCTCCGACTTCATGCGCTCGGACAACAGCGTCTGCAGGAACCCACGGAACAACAACTCCTCCAGCCAGGCGATAAACACGAAGATCTCGACGTACTCCAGACAGAACCGGCCGATGCCCGGCCACTCCGGATTCCAGCGCGAGAATCGCAGCCCCAGGCTCAGCGGAATCGCGATGGCCGCGAAGAGCAGGAAATTCATCAGCGCCGCCCGAAGAGCCCGCCATGAGAACGTCAACCCGTACCCCAGCTGCGGAACAGGCCGCACGAAGACCCACAGCCAGGCGCAAACCACGATCATGAACAGGCGCGCCATGAAGTCGAGGTTCTTCGGCGCCATCCATATCCCGGCGGTCTGATGAAACAGGATCGCGAGCGACAGCCAGAGCCACGCGGCCACATCCTGCCACGTCAGCTCGGCCAGCCTCTCAACCGGAAAAGCGAGATAAACGGCCAGCGGCGGCAGGCATATCGCAAGCAGCCGCGCGAAAGCAGGCCAGCGGAAATCGTGCGTGCCGAAGGCGTAAATCAGGTACGGGAGCACCCACAGGACGGGAATCGCCCAGCGGTTCACGCCGACGCCAAACGCTGGCAGGATCGCCAGCGCCACTAACAGGAAGAAACAAACGTATAGCGCCGGCATCTACGCGGCGGCGGCCGCCTGGACCACTTCGGCGCGCGCGCCGCCCAGATCCAGCTGCGACCCCGGCTTCGCCAGCTCGGTCCGGACATACGCCAGCGCGACCACCTTGCCTGACCGCCGCGAAAGCGCCGCCGACGTGATCTCCGCCCGGTCCGCTCCCCCGGCCTGTAACTTCGTGCCGGGCTCCGGCGGCTCCGTCGTGTCGATCACCAGTGGCATCAGTACGCGGTGAATCTGCGCCCGCGACCGCACCCGCTCCACAATCTCCTGCCCCAGATAGCAGCCCTTGGAAAAGTGAAGCGCGCGCGGTTGGTTGGCCTCCTGCGCGATGTAGCGCTCGGAGATGTCCTCGCCATACCGCGGCCGCCCGTTCTCGATCCGCACCGTTCGGAACTCCTCAGCCGTGGCCGCGACAGCGCCGGCGGCTTCGAGCCCCGGGAGCAGCTCATCGCACTCCACCGACGCCAGAAAAACGAAGAAGCCAGGCGCGCCCGTGCTGCTGACCCGCGCCACCGTTCGCACGCCCCACGGCTCGTGCTCGTACTCCGCTTTGGGCACGGGGCCGCCCGCCGCCCTAAGCACTTCCTCCGCGCGCGGGCCTTCCAGCGCGATGGTCGTCAGCGGCAGGTTCTCCAGCGCGACATCGTCCGCGATGACGTAATGGTCGATATGCTCGTAGATCTTCACCGCTGTCTCCGGCTCGGTATCCAGCAGGAAGTCCTCCTCGCGGCAGAAGATGTTCGCATCCGCCAGAATCCGCCCCTGCGCGTTCAGGAAAAACGCATAGCAGCCCTGCCCTGGCGCGAGCTGCTGGATGTGATTGGTGGTCATGGCGTGCAGCAAACGGGCCCGATCTTCTCCGCTGACGCGAATCTTCCCCCGGCCGGCAAGCTGGACCCACGCGGCGCCATCGTGCAGCGCGTCGTACCCGGTCATGGCAGCTTCACCACCGGACTCAGCGACAGATAGCGTAGCCATCCCGAGATCAGCACGATTACCGCGCCCACGATCACGATGTGCATCGCGCGCCGCCGCCGCTTCCCCGCGTCGCCTGAAGTCGTGGCGTACAGCACTGTAGCAGCCAGTACGTCCAGCACCAGCAGCAGCTTGATCCCCATCCACATGTGGTACTGCGGCGGGTAATTCTCTTTCGTCAGGTAGTTGTACAGCCCGGACCCGACAACCGTCACGACAACCGTGATCAGGAGGGGCCGAAACCGCTGCAGCATACCGGCGGGCTCAGCCCCCGCCAGCACGAAGCGCGCAAAGACGAAACCGCCGAGCAGGACAATAACGGAAGCGATGTGGATCCACCGCATCGCTACCGCAAGCACAGCGTGGAGGGTCGGGTCCATGCCTCCAGTGTACGGGCCGGTGTTGGCCGGCCGGTAAACTCGAAGGCGCGCCGAGCTTATTTACCCGTTGTCCCGGCCGCTGTTCCTCGTGATATCGATGCCGCCCTTGAAGTAGGCGCCATCTTCAATGACGATACCGGCAGTCTGAATGTCGCCCACCAGCGTGGCGTCCTTGCGGATGTAAACCTTGTCTTTCGCCTCGACGTTCCCGTTCAGCGAACCCTGGATAACGATCTCCTTGGCCTTCACCATGCTCGCCCGCAGCTTCCCGTTCGGGCCCAGTGTGAGCCGATGATCGCGCACCTCTACCGTGCCTTCCACATCGCCATCGATGACCAGATCTTCCTCGCTGACGATCTGCCCTTTTACCGTAACGCTCCGGCCAAGCACGGCCGTGCCGTTCGCCCCCGAGTAGCTCATGCGGGGTGCAGCCGCCGGCGCGGCTCCCGCGGCTCCTCCATAAGACAACGGTTCCGATCCGCCTGTTTGCCGCATCTCATCCTCGCGTGTACGATTCCAAGCCATTTGTGTTTTGATACCCTCGACGTCTCTTGCGATGCCGTAAGGCCGGTCTGCCGACCGCCCTCATTGAATATAGTGTGCCACGCATCGGCGCGCCGTGAACACCGCGCCGATAAAAAATGTGCAGCGCGGCTAAAATCAAAGCATGATCCACGAGATCCTGCCCGTCGGCCTGCTCCAGTGCAACTGCTCCATCTTCGGCGATGAGCAGACACGGGAAGCCGTCGTCGTGGATCCGGGTGACGACATCGAGCGCATTCAGTCCATCCTCGAACGCCATGGACTCCGTGTCACCGCCATCGTGATCACGCACGCTCACATCGATCACATCGGCGGCGCCGCCAAACTCAAGGCGGTAACCGGCGCTCCGGTCTGGATGAACGCGTCTGACCTCGAACTGTACCAGCACCTCGATATGCAGGCCGCCTGGCTCGGTATGGAAACGCCCGAAAAAACCAGCGTAGACATCGCCGCGCGCGACGGCGACACGCTCCCCCTCGGTGATCGCGTGTTCCACATCCTGCATACGCCCGGCCACACCCAGGGCAGCCTGAGCCTGTGGATCCCGGCGGAGAACAAGCTTGTCGCCGGCGATACCCTGTTCCGCGACAGCATCGGCCGGACAGATCTGCCGGGTGGCGACGGCCGCCAGATCATCCGCTCCATCCACGAAAAGCTCATGCCCCTGCCCGAGGACGCCGTCGTCATTCCCGGCCATGGCCCCCAAACCACCATCGGCCGTGAAAAAGAACTCAATCCTTTCCTGCAATACTGAGGTCAACCGCATGCCATCCACACGACGCACCTTCTTCTCCGGCACGGCCGCCGCCGCGCTCGCCGCCACTCAGGTTCGCGCTGATTCCGCGTATCCCGAATCCGGCGCCCCGAAGATCGGAGTCGCTTCCTACTCCCTCCGCAAATTTCCGCGCGCCCAGGCCATCGCCATGATCCAGCGCCTGGGGGTGAAGTACGTCAGCATCAAATCCTTCCACCTGCCCTACGAGAGCACGCCCGACGAAATCCGCGCCGCCCGCGCCGAGTTCGAGAACGCCGGCCTCACCATCCTCAGCGGTGGCAACGTTCCCTTCGACAAGCCCGATCAGGCCGATATCCGCCGCAAGTTCGAATACGCGAAGCTGGCCGGCATGCCCATGCTGGTCTGCGCCCCAACCCACGAAACGCTTCCTCTGCTCGTTCCTTACGTCCGCGAGTACGATATCCGCCTCGCCATCCACAACCACGGGCCCGAAGACAAGCAGTTCCCCTCGCCCCAGTCCGTGCTCGCGGCAGTGAAGGACCTTGATCCGCGCATCGGCCTCTGCATCGATGTAGGCCACACCATGCGCGCCGGCTCCGATCCGGTCGAATCAGCGCAGGAGGCCGGCTCGCGCCTCTTCGACATGCACATGAAGGACCTGAAAGCGAAGACCAGCGACGCCCAGTGCCCCGTCGGCGACGGCATCATGCCCATCACCGGCATCTTCAAACAGCTCCAGCGCATGGGCTACACGCGCGGCGTCATGCTGGAATACGAAGCCGACGAAAACGCCCCGCTGGAGCCCATGATGAAATCGATCGGTTACGAGCGCGGCGTCCTCGCCGGCCTGCACGGCTGAACCCGCGCCTTCGTTCTTAACCGGCGGCCCATCGTGTCGTGCGGATCGCCATCGAACCATCGGAATGCTGGTCCTCTGACCTTCTGACTTCGCCTCTGCGATCGCGCAGGCCACGACAGTTCTTGACAAATAAATCGATCGGATTTACCGTTTAATCCATGTTTCGAGCGCCTGCAATCGCCTTCGCCTCGCTTCTCGCCGCTCTTTCCGTTAGCGCCCAAACCGTGGCCGCTCCCGCACCAACACCGGCTCCGGCTCCCACTCCAACCCCAGCCCCCGTGGCGGCGTCAGCGCCGTCCGGCATCCGCCCCGCCGGCCCCGAACCCCCGCCGATCCTCATCAATAAGGACGGAAACGGCACGATTTCACTGCTGCTCCGAAACACTTCGAAAGACCCCGCGCCCGCGCGATTCTACCTGACTGACTTCCGGCACGGAACCGGCAGCTCCGCATACCTGCTGAACAGCCAGTCCACAATTTCCGGAGCGCCGGCCGGCGATATCAAACCAACGGACCCACCATTCACCCTGAAAATCGCCGTCGCACAGGTCTGGGAAACAGGTGAGTCCACCGCGCAGCTGATGAACCAGGACGGTGAAATCTGCACCCTTACCGCGCGCCGCGAGCCTGTCCCCTTTGGGATCCAAATCCAGAGTCAGAACCCGGTCGTCGTCTTTGCACCGGATCAGGCTCCCACAATTACACTCACCAACGCCGACCACGCCAGCTACCGTTTCACATGGTCCCTGCTCCTCCCCGGCCATGACCCCACCGCGCCAGTCAAAGCGAGCATCGCGCCGAACGGAATCACGGTGCTGGACCTTGCCTCCGCGAAGATCAAACCGTCATTTCTCAGCGCCGGCACTCTTCGCGATGAAATCATCCAGGGCGCCCTGCGGCTTGACCCTGTCACCGAACCCGGCATGGCCCCTCAGCCCTCGAAGCAATTGCCGCTCACACTCCGCCTGAGCTTCTGGTCGACATACGTCCAGCAGTTGTGGAACATCCTTCTCACTGCGGCGCTCGTCCTGAGCGGCATGCTTCTCTCGCTCTACTTCCGCTATTTCATTCCGAACGCCTCCGCGGTCGTCAGGGTGCGCCGGCAACTGGACCAGGCCGAGCGCCGCCTCAAAGGCGTCGGCGATGACCTCCCTTCGCAGCCCCGGACCGTGCTCGAATCCACGATTGCCGCCTGCCGCCACCGCCTCCGCGCCATGCCGAAATTCCTCCCCGGGTTCTCCTCCATCCTTTCCGAGGTCCAGGCCAATGCCTCCATGTGCGCTGCGTGGGTCGATTGCGCCTACTCCGTTGCTCAGGTGCTCGGGGAGGCGCACCGTCAGCTCCAGTGCGGGTTTCCGCCAACCCTGATGGCCCTCATCGAAGACCGCTGCGATCACGCCCTTCGGCCCTTCCTTTCCGGCTTCACCAGAACGGAGGAGTTGCAGGCCATGAACGACGCCCTGAAGCAGGCTCAGACCTGGCTCGACGCCGCTCTTGAAAAGACCCCGGTTCCCGACCTCGAAAACATCATCCGGGATCGCGAAGGGCGCATCGGCCCCGCGCTTGATCAATTGACCAAAGATTATCCGCGCTACGCCGGTCTGTTTTCCCAGGCCGCGGCGCAGATGAAGCCGCCCCTGGTCCCGGACTTATATCGCGTGCGCGACACGCTGTCATTGAAGATCGACCTCTTGCTGAAGTACCGCGACCTCGCATACCGCGTTGGGGCCACCGCGTTTCCTCCCGCTCGCGCCGCCGCCGCTGCCGCGGCCGGCGATTCCAGCGCCTCCGGCTCCTCCTTCCGCGCTCCCGCTACCGCCCTCGATCGGATGGCCGCGCGTTACGACACCTTCCTCTCCTTCGTCGATACCGAGTCTTATGAGTCGCTGAATACCGCCGGCGTGCTCATGGCCGAGATGGAACAGGATTTCTATCCCCCGGCTCTCATCGACGAGCTCGCGAAAAATCCACCTGCCATCGAAATTCGTGCCGCGCCCAGCCCCGTCGAGCCCGGCGTTCCGGTGCATTATTCGCTGCGCTTTACCCGCGCTGCCCTGAACCATGTCGCGGCAGTGCAGGAGTGGTCCCTCGTATGGAAGTTTCAGGAAGAAAGCGGGGCATCGTCGGAAGCAACCGTAGAAAGCAGCGTGCAGGGCTCGGAAACCGACACCGGCTGGGACATCTACCACCGCTTCCCCGGGCCCGGCGTTCACACGGTATCGGTGCGCCTCGTCGGTTACGACGGCGCCGAAATACCCACCTCGAAACCGCTCTCTCTGCGCATCGACATGAAATCCGATACAGAAATACCCGGCCGGCTCAAATCGTGGTGGCCGAAATCACTACAGAAGGCGACATGGTGGCGGCCCGCTGCCTGGAGTTCCGAGGCGAAAATCGAGGGTTCCCGCGTCGCTTTCGTCCTCATCATTACCCTCGCCGGCCTGTTCGTCAGCGCCCGGAGCAAGGTCGAGCAACTCGGCATTCTCCAGGGCGCCGTGGCCCTGCTCAGCATCGGCTTCGCCGCCGACATAGTCAAGAACACGCTAACCGACAAGCCCGGCGACAAATAACGCAGCGCAAGCCCTGGCTGGCGCCTGGACTTGGACATTGTCCTGAAATGCCGATTGTGGTAGGAGCCTTTGGCTTGCACGATGCCGGGCGCGAGCCCGATACTTTCTACACGACGGCCCGCCTACGCCAGCGACCGCGCATACGCCACCTGACGCCGCACATCCTCGCTAACATCGCCCTCGTGCTCGTACTCGATCGCCAGCAGCCCCCCGTAGCCCTGCCGCTTCAGCTCCGCCATGACTGCCGGAATATCCACCACCCCGGAACCCAGCGGCACATTCACCTCCGCGCCCGCCCCCTTCACGTCCTTGAGATGGACCATCTTCAAATGCGGCCCCAGTCGCCGCACCGCATCCACGGGATCGTGGCCGCACGCCGCCATCTGCCCGACATCAAGCGTCGCCCCTGTATTCCGCGACAGGCCCTTCAGCGCGTCCAGCACATCCTCCACGCTCTCGTACGCGAACTTCTTCGGGAACCAGTGATTGTGAATGCCGAACGAGATGCCCGCCTCGGCGAACCGTTGGTCGATCGCCTTCAGAATGGGCCCGGTTGCGTCGCCCGATACATTACCGCATCCCAGCATCTGCGCGAATCGTAAGGCATTGCCCAGATCGCTCTCATCCACAATGGTCGCCGGAGTAATAAGACACGCAGCGGATCCCCGCCGCGTCGAGTTTGCCGCGCGTCCATTCAAACAGCTCCGGCTTTGGATGCGAGAGCAGCATGTACTCTCCACGCGACATCTCGATCTCGTCGATGTTCAGCGCCTTCAGCTCGCGAATCATGGCCTCCAGCGAGAGGCTGTGATAAGTGAACGCGCCAATTCCTATACGCAGTGGAACCGCGCCCCGCAACTGCATGGCGCAAGGAACCGCCATCGCCTGCGCAAACTCCCGGCGCGTCATCGTCATTCGGGCTTCGGCGCCGGCCGCGGAGCCACGTCTGCATCCACCAGGCCCATGGCCCATTGAATCGCGCCGATGTACATGGCCTGCACCTCGGGCCGGTCCCAGCTCTCCACCCGATGACCCAGAGTCGAATAAAACACCCGCCCCTTGCCGTACATCTTCGCCCACGTCACCGCAAAATCGCGATCGCTCCGATGCACGCGCGGGTTCTTCAAATCGAGCCGCGACGCGTCCAGCCGCATCAGCACCCTCGTGTTCTCCCGCGAAAAGTCTTTAACCTGGTAAATTTCGTCCGTGAACAGGAATTCGTGGGGCCACCTCTGCATACCCGGAAACGCGGGATCTTCCACCACGATGGGAGCCTCGAACGTGCCCCACGGGTGCTCGTCGAAGCTCCCGCCCACCATGTCCACGAACTCCGGCCAGTGCGTGAACGTGATTGCCGCGCTGTGCACGCCGATAAACCCCTTCCCGTCGTCGTGAATGAACGACAGGAAATCGGCCTTCTTACGCGCGTCCATCTCCAGGTCGCCCCCGGTATAAAACAGGACTGCGTCAAAATCGTTGAGGTTCTTCGCGTTGTATTCCAGCTTGTCCTTCGTCAGCGCCTCGGTATCGGTGCGGATCGTGGTCTCCCACAGGTTGTTCTCCAGCCCGAGCCGCTCGATCGTCGCCATGGCGTGCGACACCGCTTCGTGCCGGTAGCCCTTCTCCTCGCCGATTACCAGCAGTCTCTTGCGCCCCGGCGCGGCGGGCGCCAGACCCACCGCCAGAATCAGAAAACCGGTCAGAGCGATGAGGAGCCGGCTGTGCCCGTGTCCTGAAACAACTCCTTCACCGGCATCCCCGCGTCGAACACCAGATCGAAGAACCCCACCATCATCTCGTCGAAGCTCTGCTCGCCCCAGCGCACCGCCTTCGCCGGATCCGGATTCCACGGATTGTTCGCCGAGTTGTCGAAGTGCGCCGTGCATTCGATTTTCGTGCCGCGCGGCAGCCGAAGCGGCGTCTCCAGCGTATACCAAAGCTGCCATACCCAGCTGTACTGCGGCACCCGCAGCAGCGTCTTCGTTTCGCCGCTCGGATACACTACCCGATATTCGAAATCCTTCCCGCGCGTGTGCATATGCGGGTGCAGCGACGCGAGATATACGTCCGTGCCCACCGTGAACGACGCATTCACCCGATAATTCGGATCGCCCGGCGGAATCAGAAAAGTCCCGTTGGTCGCCGACAGCGTCATGACCCGCTGCTTCGGCGGAGCCTTCGCGAAGATCAGCCCGATGCGCGTCCGGTCCGTCGTGGGCTTGCCGTTCGGGGTGTAGTGGACCTCCAGCACCAGGTCTGATCCCGCCTTGATCAGCTTGGCCTGATCCTCCGCCAGAACCTCCGGCGGCTGCCCGGGAGCGTAGCCCACCAGAAAATCGGAAGGCAGCGCGCTGCTGTCCACTTTGCCGTCCGCCTTCGGCTGTGGCGCGACGAAGAACTCACCAGGCTTCTGTCCTTTGAAGTAATTCGACCCGGGCTCGCGCACGTACGCGATCACGTGATGCACCACCGCCCGATTTGTCGGCCGCGCCTCGGCGATCTGTACCCACTTGTCTTCTGTGAAGCCCGTCGGCACGATCACATGCTGGTATTCAATGACCCCGCTCGCCGGTACGTCGAAGGCGCGCGGCAGTTCGAATACGACGTCCGGCTTCGGGATCGCCCACCCCTCGGTGAACGCCGCCGCCACCGGCATGTCCGCCGGATCTCCTTCCGGCGCGCCCGCGTCCACCCAGCCCACAATCGTGGCGATATCTTTCTGCGACAGCGACCGGTCGTTCGAGAACCTGCCGTAATGCGGATCGGCAAACCACGGCGGCATCCGCCGCGTGAGCACCGCCTCGCGAATCGCCTTCGCCCACGGCCGCGTCTCTTTGTAACTCATCATCGAAAACGGCGCCGCTTCACCCGGACGATGGCAGGTCTGGCAATTCTTCTGCAGCACCGGCGCGACATCACGAGTGAAAGTGATCTTCGCCGTGGAAGAGGCGTTGTCCGCCCAGGCGGCGGGCGCGAGCAGGAGCAGGATCGGAAGCAAGCAGCTTTTCACGGGCGTTCTCCGGTTCAATCGTGTGAACAGTGCCAGTGTAGCCCGGCACGCGCCTCGTCCGCTGGCGCTGCCGGACGCCAATCACAACAATTCAAAAACCCGATTTCCCCCGCCTTCAATAACTTCCCGGCGCCCCCACCCCCCTCCGCCGCGCCCTCACGCGGGAAGATGCGGCCAGGAGAAAAGCTATGTCCGACAAACAAATCGAAG
Organism: Bryobacteraceae bacterium; assembly: GCA_035653295.1. Classification (GTDB taxonomy): domain Bacteria; phylum Acidobacteriota; class Terriglobia; order Bryobacterales; family Bryobacteraceae; genus DASRCB01. Next base: position 17,375 of record DASRCB010000010.1, on the reverse strand, counting down.
CTTCCCGGAAGAACGGCGCCAAATCGAACGGCCCCGTTACCCCCGAAGGCAAGAACCACTCATCCCAGAACGCTGTTAAACACGGACTCTGTTCGCGGCGCATGCTGCTGCCCGATGAGTCCCCTGAAAAGCTTCGCGAGCTCGAAGTGTACTGGCTTCGCCATCTCTGGCCCGAGTCTCAGGCCGAACGCGAGCTCGCCCTCAACGTCGCCGCCGCCGCCTGGCGCATGCAGCGCTGCGAGCGCATTGAGGCTTCCATGCTCGCCAATGAGATGGCCAAACACGGCGACGAACCCGAAGCCCTCGGCCGCGCTTTCGACGGCCTTGCCAACAGCGGCCGCGGCCTCGACCTCCTCAACCGCTACGCCGCCCGGGCCCGCCGCGACTTCGAGCACGCCCTCGAGACCTACCACAAGACCGTCGACCGCCGCCGCGAGGAAATGGCCCTCGACGCGCCCGTCATGAACAAGGATGATTTCTTTGCAAAATGGGGTCTGTACCCGAAGGGCAGCTACAGCAGCATGTACTATCGGCAGGAGTTCGACGATCTGCCAAACAAACCCGCCTTCAACGGCATCATCGCCGATAGCGGCGTCGAAATGGACCTGGAAAAGAGCCTGAACCACCCTATGTAAGTCCGAATCCGCCGCCCGACGAATTTGCAAAGACAATGCCCGAGCCCGAACTACGCCCCGATCACGGTCAACCCCTCACGGTTGACCCCTCGCCCCTGATCCCTGGCGCCCGCCTCCATCCGCTTCAGCTGCCCGCACGCGGCGAAAATGTCCCGCCCCCGCGGCTTGCGTACGAAACACGGCATCGCCCGGCGCACGATCTCCTGGAAGGCGTGCACCCGCTCCGCCGCCGGCTCCCGATACGGAATCCCCGGCCCCGGATTCAGCGCGATCAGGTTGACTTTCGCCCGCAGCGCTCCCAGCAGCCGCACCACGCGCCGCGCGTCCGCGTCCGAATCGTTCACGTCCCGCAGCAGCACGTACTCGAACGTCAGCCGCTCCCACGGCCGCAGCGGGTACGCCCGGCAGGCCTCCATCAGGTCCCGCAGGTGATACTTGCGCGTGATGGGCATCAGCTCGCGCCGCTGCTCCTCGGTCGACGCGTTCAGCGAGATCGCCAGCTTGGGCCGCACTGCTTCACGTCCCAGCTCGGCGATCTTCGGAACGATGCCCGAGGTCGACAGCGTAATCCGCCGCGGCGAAATCCCGATTCCCTCGCGATCGGTCAGCAGCCGTGTGGCCTTCACCACGTTCGCCAGGTTCAGCAGCGGCTCGCCCATGCCCATCATCACCACATTCATGCGGTCGCTGTCCGCCGCCAGCCCGTGCTGCCGCATTACGAACAGCACCTGCCCGGCAATCTCCCCGGCCGTCAGGTTCCGCTCCAGCCCCATCAGCGCCGTCAGACAAAACCCGCAGTTCACCGGACACCCCACCTGGCTCGAAATGCAGATTGTGTCCCGCCGCTCCTCCGGCATGAGCACCGTCTCCACGCTGCGGCCGTCTTCGAGCTTCAGCAGATATCGGCACGTCCCGTCCACCGACTCGTATCGCGCCTCTGCCTCCGGCTGGCCGATCGCGAATCGCTGGGCCAGCTCCGCCCTCAGCCCCTTCGGCAGCGTTGTAATGCTCCCGAAATCCGGTGCCTTCTGCCGGTAAATTGCGTCGTAAAGTTGCCGAGCTCGATAGCCGGGATACTCGCCGCCGAGAAGCTGCTGCAGGTCGGCAAGTTCCAGTCCTGTAAGGGGTTGCGCCACTTGTCCTATTCTACCGTGTATCCCTGCCGACGCTCAGCAATTCGAGGGCCACGAGGCGGGCTAAAATGATCGTAGTTGCTCCTATGGCTATCTCCCCCGCGTTGCTGAAGACACGCGAGATCCAAACCACCACGCTCCCCAACGGCGTCCGCATCATCACCGAGCGCATGGACCACGTCCGCTCCGTCTCCCTGGGCGTCTGGATCGGTACCGGCTCTCGCCGCGAAACGCAGGAAGAAAACGGCATCTCCCATTTCATCGAGCACATGGTCTTCAAAGGGACCGTCAACCGCTCCGCCGAGGACATCGCCCGCTCCATCGACTCCATCGGCGGCGGACTCGATGCCTTCACCGCCAAGGAGATGGTCAGCTTCAATACCAAGGTCCTCGATGAGCACCTCCCTCTCGCCTTCGACGTCATCGCCGACCTCGTCCTCAATCCGCTCTTCCGCGACGAGGACATCGAAAAGGAAAAGGGCGTCATCCTCGAAGAGCTCAAGATGGAGGTGGACAACCCCGAGTACCTGCTCCACGAGGTCTTCTCCAGCAACTTCTGGAAGGACCACCCCATCGGCCGCCCCATCCTCGGCACCAAAGACACCGTCCAGCGCTTCAACCGTGACATGCTGCGCGAGTATTACCGCCGCATCTACACGCCATCGAACATCCTCATCACCGCCGCCGGCAACCTCCGTCACGACGACGTCGTCGACCAGGCCCGTGAACGCTTCGCTTCGCTCGAAGAAACCGGCCCGCTTCCCGAGGACCGGAAACCCTCCGAGCACGCGCGCCTCGTCTTCCGCAACAAGAGCTCCCTCGAGCAGACGCACCTCTATCTCGGCGTGCCCTGCTACCCCATGTCCCACCCCGACCGCTTCACCTGCTACGTGCTGAACACCATCCTTGGCGGCGGCATGAGCTCTCGTCTTTTCCAGAACATCCGCGAGAAACTCGGCCTCGCTTACGCGGTCTATTCCGAGCTGAGCATGTACTCCGATACCGGCTGCCTCGCCATCTACGCCGGCACCTCCGTCGAGACCGCGCGCCAGGTGGTCGACCTCATCACCCGCGAGTTCCGCAGCCTGAAGCAGGAGCGCGTGCCCGACGATGAGCTGCGGCGCGCCAAGGATCACCTCAAGGGCTCCTTTGTCCTCGGCCTCGAATCAACTTCCAGCCGCATGGGCAACCTCGCCCGCCAGGAGCTATACTACAAACGATTCATGAGCCTGGACGAGATGCTGGACAGCATCGAGCGGGTCTCTGCCGAAGACGTACAGCGCCTCGCCGGCGGTTTCTTCGATGCCCGCAACGTGACCCTCGCCATGCTCGGCAACCTGGGCGAGTTCCGCATACGCCGCGAAGATCTGGATTGCTAATGTGGGGCAGGCTCCCAGCCTGCGGCGGGCTCGTAGCCCGCGTTGTTCCATTTCTCCTCGCCACCACTCTCTTCGCCCTTGACCCCAACTCCCTGAAGCCCCAGGGCTATGTCAGCGATTTCGCCCATGTCCTCGACGACCGCTCCAAAGACGCGCTCGAAACCTACCTCGGCCGCGTCGAACAGGCCACCGGCGTGCAAATCGCCGTGGTCACCATCGAGTCTCTCGACGGCCAGCCCATCGAGGATTTCACCAACACCCTCGCCCGCAAGTGGGGCGTCGGTCACAAGGGCAGCAACGAAGGCCTGCTCCTGCTCCTGGCCACGAAGGACCACAAGGACCGCATCGAGGTCGGCTATGGCCTCGAGCCCATCCTCCCCGACGGCTTCGTCGGCAGCATCCTGCGCGACATGCGCCCGCAGCTTCGCGCCGGCGATTACGGCGATGCGATCCTCTCCGGCGTCGAGTCGATGGCCGCCCGCATGGCCGCCGCGAAAAACGTCTCGCTCGATTTCGGCCTCGAGCGCCCCGAGCCGCAGCGTCCGCCTCCGCAGTCCCACGGAGGTGGCATCCCCTGGCCGCTGCTGATCGTCGGCATCATCTTCCTGCTCGCGCTCTTCGGAAGGCGCGGCGGGTGGGGAGGCGGCGGCGGTGGCACCGGTTTCCTCACCGGCATGCTGCTCGGGAACCTCATGAGTGCACGGCGCGGCGGATGGGGCGGCGGTGGCTTCGGCGGCTTCAGCTCCGGCAGCGGCGGCGGTGGCGGTGGATTCGGTGGCTTCGGCGGCGGAGACTTCGGTGGAGGCGGCGCCTCCAGCGACTGGTAGTAGAGTAGTCAGCGAGCGAGCATGGACAAGCGACTGGCGGAATTGACGGAGAAGATGCGCGCCGCGCTCGGAGACCGCCTCCTCTCCGTTATCCTCTACGGCTCCGGCGCCTCCGAACACGACCATCACGAAACCTTCTCCGACCTAAACGTCATGTGCGTCCTCTCCGCCCTGGACTCGCGCGAGCTCGCCGACGCCGAACCCGTCGTGCGCTGGTGGCGCGAAATCGGCCACCCCTCGCCCCTGCTCCTGACCGAGAATGAGGTGCGCACCTCCACCGACGTGTTCGCCATCGAGTTCCACGACATGCTCGAGCGCCGCCAGGTGCTCTGGGGCAGCGATGTGATCGAAGGGCTCACCGTCGATAGTTCCTTCTACCGCGCTCAGGTGGAGCACGACCTCCGCGCCAAACAGATCCGGCTCCGGCAGAAGGCCGCCGCCGTCCTCACCGACCGCGAAGCCCTGCTCCGGCTCATGCTCGATTCCGTCTCCAACTTCTGCGTGCTCGCCCGCCATGCCATGCTGCTGGCCGGCCTTCCCGCGAGCGCGGCGAAGCACGACGTGGTTTCGCGTCTGCCGGACATCGGCGTCGACCCGCAGCCCTTCGATACCCTGCTGCAAGTGCGCGAGCGAAAGCTCGGCCCCCGCGGGATCGACGCTCCCGAGTTGTTCGCGCGATATCTTGAACAGGTCGGCCGTCTCGTGCAGTTCACCGACGGCCTGGCAAAATGACAGAGAGGATCAGATGAAAGCAGCCTTAGCGGTCATCGTCATCATTATTGTTATCGTCCTCGGATTCTTCGGCTGGGCCATGGGCGCCAAGAACCAGATCGTCACCGAACAGACGGCGATCAAACAGCAGTGGGCCAACGTCGATGTGGTGCTCCAGCGTCGCGCCGACCTCATCCCCAATCTGGTCGAAACAGTGAAGGGCTACGCCAAACAGGAGCAGACGGTCATCAAGTCCGTGGCCGACGCCCGCGCCGCCCTGGGCGGAGCCCGCACCCCGCAGGAGAAGATCCAGGCCAACAACCAACTCGACGGCGCACTCAGCCGCCTGCTGGTCATCGTGGAGAATTATCCCCAGCTTAAGTCCAACGAAAACTTCCAGCGCCTCCAGGACGAGCTGGCCGGCACCGAAAACCGCATCGCTGTCGAGCGCCGCAAATACAACGAGGCGGTCGCAAAGTACAACACCGATATCCAGCTCTTCCCGAAAAACATCGTGGCCGGTATGTTCGGCTTCCAGATCGACAACGCCTACTTCACCACCGAGCCCGGCGCGCGAACCGCCCCCAAAGTCGCGTTTTAGTTTGTGCTTCTTACAGCAGCATCTGTGGTTTGTGGAGGGCCGGGCCTCGCCCTCCGGCGGGCTCTCAGCCCGCGCAAAGGACATTCATGACCAATACTTACGGCAATTACATCAACGGCGAGTGGGTCAACGGTCCCACCTTTGAGAATCGCAATCCGGCAGACACCGGCGAACTGGTCGGACTCTTCACGAAAGGCAGCGCCTCCGATATAACCTCCGCGGCGGAAGCAGCCGCGGCGGCCCTGCCCGCATGGTCCTCCATGCCTGCGCCCGCGCGTGGCGCGCTGCTGTTCCGCGTGGCCGACATCATCGAGCAAAACCTCGATCAGTACGCCGCGGAAATGACCCGGGAGGAAGGCAAGACGCTCCCCGAATCGAAAGGCGAAGTCCGCCGCTCGGTGAACATCTTCCGGTACTTCGCCGCCGAAGGCGCGCGCCTGAATGGCGTGCAGTCGCCCTCCGAACGAGAGCGCGTCCACACGTACGCGTTCCGCCGCCCGCTCGGCGTCGTCGGACTGATCACGCCCTGGAACTTTCCCAGCGCCATCCCGGCATGGAAGCTCGCGCCGGCGCTGATCTGCGGCAACACCGTGGTGCTCAAGCCGGCGTCCCTGGCGCCGCTCAGCGCCTGGCGCATCGTGGAAGCCTGCCACAAAGCGGGCATCCCGAAAGGCGTGGTCAACTTCGTCGCCGGCTCGGGCGGCGAGCTCGGCGAAGCGCTGGTTAACGCCGAGCCGATCCGCGCCGTCTCCTTCACCGGCTCGAACTCGGTCGGCCAGTGGCTGCACGAGCGCGCCTCGAAGCGCCGCCTGCGCATCCAGCTCGAGATGGGCGGTAAGAATCCGACCATCGTCCTCGCCGACGCCGATATGAACGCAGCCGTTGAAAACGTCGCCAACGCGGCCTTCTTCTCCACCGGCCAGAAATGCACCGCCACCAGCCGGGCCATCATCGAAGACAGCATCTACGACCGTTTCCTCGACGCTCTCATTGAGCGCACGAAGCGGCTGAAAGTCGGGAACGGCATGGAGCCGGGCGTTGAGATCGGTCCCGCGGTGGACGAATCGCAGCTGAAGACCGACCTCAAATACATCGACATTGGCCGGAAGGAGGCTGGCGAGCCGCGCGTTGGCGGCCGGCGTCTTACCGGCGGCGCCTACGACAAGGGCTACTTTGTCGAGCCCACCATCTTTGCCGGCGTAACCGAGAACATGACCATCGCCCAGGAGGAGATCTTCGGCCCGGTGCTCGCGGTGATGCGCGCGCGGGACTTCGAGGACGCCATGCGGCTCGCTAACGCAACGCGCCTCGGCCTGTGCGCGTCCATTCAAACAACGAACGTCAGCCGTGTTTTCGAGTTCCTGCACGGCATGCAGGCCGGCCTGCTGACCGTCAACCTGCCCAGCGCCGGGGTCGAGTATCAGCTCCCTTTTGGCGGCACAAAAGAGTCCAGCTTCGGGCCGAAAGAGCAGGGACCGGCGGCTCTCGATTTCTACTCCGATTACAAGACCGTCTATCTGAGGTACTAATGCGACTCGGCCAGGTGAAATGGAATAACGCCGTCGTAGCGGCGATCTTTGAGAACGGGCACGCTCGCCCCATCCCCGACTACAATCTCTACGAGTTGATCTGCCGCTCTGAGCAGCAGGGGCTTCCGCTGACCGAGCTCGCCCAGCGTCTCGCCGCTCCCAGCCGTCTCGAAAACCCCCAGCCGCTGATTCCGCTTACACCGCGGGAGGTGTGGGGCGCCGGCTGCACTTACGAATCGAGCGCCACGTTCCGCGATGCCGAGCACGGTACGCGGGAAGGCTTCTACGCGCACGCCCATCGCGACGAGCGGCCCGAGCTGTTCTTCAAAGGCACGGGCCGGATGTGCGTCGGCCCGGGCCAGGACATCGGCATTCGCGTCGATTCCCGGTTCACTGCGCCCGAGCCCGAATTAGCAGTAGTGCTCGGCGCCCGGGGCAAGGTCATCGGCTACACCATCGGCAACGACGTGTCTGCCTGGGACATCGAGCGCGAGAACCCGCTCTATCTGCCGCAGTCGAAGTCCTACACCGCCTGCTGCGCCCTCGGTCCGGTTATCGTCACAGCCGCGGATATCGCGGACCCTTACAAGCTGCACATGACCTGCACCGTCCGCCGCGGCGAGCAGACCACGTTCTCCGGCGAGACCTCGACGGGCGCGCTGCGGCGGAAGATCGACACGCTGATCGAGTTCCTGCTGCGCGCTAACCCGGTGCCGACCGCTTCGGTGCTGCTCACTGGCACCGGCATCATCGTCCCGCGCGAGGCCGCCCTCGCCCCCGGCGATGTCGTTACCATCAATGTGCCCGATATCGGCGAGCTCTCCAACCCCGCCGCCACCGTCAAATGAATGCCCGTGGGGAACAGGGCCTCGCCCTGCGGCGGGCTCTCAGCCCGCCTCTGGCTTTGTTCACTCTCCTCGCCTTCGCGGTATCGCTTAGCGCCGCCGACCAGCTCCGCTACGTCATCATCTTCACCCGCCACGGCGTGCGATCGCCTACCTGGACCTCCGAGCGCCTGAACCAATACTCGGCCCAGCCCTGGCCCGACTGGCACATTCCGGCGGGCTCCCTCACCCCGCACGGCCGCGCCGCCATGAAGCTGTTCGGCGCATGGTACGGCGAATACTTACGCGGTGAGCAACTGCTCGGGGACGGCTGCGCGGATGCCAAACTTGTGCACTTCGAGGCGGACAAAGATCCACGCACCGTCGAGAGCGCGCGCGCTCTGGCCGAGGGCATGCTCCCGGACTGCAAGCCTCAGGTTCAGTGGTCGCATGCCGACGGCCAGGATCCGCTGTATTACGGCGCCGGCCAGCCCGACAGCAACGTCGTGGCTGCGGCCGTCCTCGGCCGTATCGGCCCGAACCAGCAGGCGCTGGAGGAAGCATACGAGACTCAGCTCGACACACTCGAGCGAGTGCTTGGGAAGAAATCACTCGGACGGGCCGGAGCGAACGTGGACCCCGCATCGCAATACGACCTGATGAAGAGGCTCGGTCCGCTCACCCCGGCTGCGACACTGTCCGAGAATCTCGCGCTCGAATACGCCGAGGGCATGAGCGGCGACCAGCTCGGCTGGGGTCGCATGAACGTGACCGACCTCCGCCAGATCCTTACGCTGCACACCGTCTACGCGGACCTGATGCGGCGCACGCCGTACATCGCGCGGGCGCGCGCGTCGAACCTGATGCAGCACCTGCTGTGGTCCATGGAGCAGGCCGTGTCCGGCAGCTCCGTGCAGGGTGCGCTCGGCGCGCCGAAGGACAAAGCGCTGGTCATCTGCGGCCACGACACGAACATCGAGAACATGTCCGGCATGCTCGGCCTTGGCTGGATCATCGCCGGTTACCCGCCCAACGACACGCCGCCGGGCGGCGCACTCGTACTTGAGCTCTGGCGCAATGGCGCTGCGAACAGCGTCCGCGTCCATTACATGGCGCAGACACCCGACCAGCTTCGCGGCGCAATCACCGGCCCACCCGAGCGCGCCGATCTCTTCATCCCCGGGTGCAGCACTGCGGCACAGGGTTACCCTTGCGACTGGGACAAGTTCCGGCAAACAGTCGAGGCCGCGATCGACCCGGCATTCACGAGTCGCTAGGCGCGCTCTCGTCTGACTCCAGCGTGTCCAGCACCTCGTCATTGCGCGCGTAGCGCTTGAGCACGCGGATGGATGTGCCTGCACTGAAGCCGGCGTAACGGAGCCGCCGAAAGGCGTTCGCCAGGTTCTTCTCCTCGCCGAGGTACTCGCCCAGATCGCGGCCTCGAAACTTCCTCGCGAGGAACTGCTCGACCAGCGCTGTCTCATCGCTGCCGGCGAACGTGCGCCGCACGGCGTCCTCGGCGACTTTGGGCGCGACGCGGCGCTGCCGCAGATCGCGCAGCACGCGCGCGCGCCCGTGGCCTTCGTTCTCCAGCCTCGATGCCGCCCACGTTTCCGCGAAGCGGCGGTCGTTGAGGTACCCCAGATCTTTAAGACGGCCGAGTACCGCGTCCACGTCTTTCGCCTGCGCCGCTCGCCGCCGGAGCCGCTCCCGGACTTCTCCCGAGGAGTGCGCTGCGCCTCCGAGCAGGCGCACAGCGTAGTCCATCAACTCCGTCTCGTCGAGCAGCCGGGGTTTGCGCAGCGCCATCGTATACCGATCCGAGTGTACGATAGTACGCGCACATCCGGCGGTCGTTGTAAAGTCGCTTGCCAGCAGCGTGCGGCATCGGATACAGTCTTGAACGGAGGACGATAATCAACATGACATATTGCGCGAATTGCGGAGCGCCGGTAGAGGGGCGCTTTTGCCCGAAGTGTGGAGCGCCGGCGGCTGCCGCCGGACCGCCCCCCGCCACTGGACCCGCAGCAACGCCGCCACCTCCAGGCGCGAGCTACCCGCCTCCTCCGAGCGGTTACACTGCGCAGCCCGGCTATGCGCCCCAGCCCGGTTACGCGCCGCAGCCAGCCGCCGCGGGCATGCAGGAGAACGTCGCCGCAGCGCTGTGCTACCTGGCGGGACTCGTTACCGGCATCCTGTTCCTCGTGCTCGCGCCATACAACAGAAACCCGCGCATCCGTTTCCACGCCTTCCAGTCGATCTTCTTCAACGTCGCGTGGATCATCTTCTGGATCGGCCTGAGCATCGTCACGGTTGTGCTGCCCTGGGGTCTGCATATCATCGTCACTCTCTTGAGCCTGGTGATCTGGCTTGGCGGCTTCATCTGCTGGCTGCTGTTGATGTGGAAGGCTTACAACAACGATCGGCTGGTGCTGCCGGTGGTCGGCCCCATGGCCGAAGCACAGGCCAACAAAGGCATTCCAGTCGCGTAAGTCAAAGTCAACTTACGCGCGGTTTGAAGCCGGTCTCGCTGGTGGTGACCTGGGAGACGTAGCGGAAGTCGCCGGGGCGGATGCCGCGCCATTCGGCGGCGCGCAGCGCGGCCAGCTGCACGGGGACGATCTCTACCACGGGCAGAAACGCATGCGGCGTATGAGGCAGGGGCCAGGAGCCTTCGGGCGCGATGGTCACCACCTCGGCGCCCATTTCGCTGACGTCCACGGCCAGCGCGAGATCGAGGTTTCGGGTGGGCTCCTGGGTGGCGAAAACGATGCCGTGAAACGCCTCGCCCGCCACCTCGACGGGACCGTGCCGGAATGTGCCCGCGGGCGCCGCGACCGACGGCAGCTTGGCCGTTTCATTGAACAGCAGCGCGCCTTCGTGAACCGAGGCCAAAGAAGGGCCGCGGCCGATGACGTACATGGTCTGGCCGCCGGCAAGGAACGCGCGCCATTCCGAGCTCGCGGGCACGAAGTGCGCGATCGCGGCGGAGACCGCGGCTACGGTTTGTCCGGCGGCGGCGCGCCAGTCGTCCATCGGCTCGGACAGGGTTTCGGCCCCGAGCAGGAGCATGGCCATCACCGCGCCGGTGTACGTCTGGACCGCAACCATCTCGTCGCGCCCGCTGCTGACGAGCAGCACGTGGTCGGCCTCGCGCGCGAGAGCGCTGTCGCTTTCGTTGGTCACGCCGATGGTCGTGGCGCCGAGGTCGCGCAGCGCGGGCAGGAGCTTCGCCACCTCGACCGTATTGCCGGATCGAGAAACGAGGACCACGGCCGCGCCGCGGCACAGCGCCGACTGGTAGTGCAGCAGTTCCGAGGTTTCAACCACGGTGACCGGCAATCCACTGGCCCCCAGCCGATACGCCAATGGGATGGCCGCGTAGAGCGAAGCTCCCATGCCGCTGACGATCACGCGCGGGGCGCCCCGCAGTGCAGCGGCGGCATCGACGAGGGCCTTGCGCCCGGCGCCGAACTGGTAGTCGATCACGCGCGCCAGTGAATCCGGCTGGCTGCGGATATCGTCAGGCATTCGAGGAGCTGATTCCACGATGCCCATGGTATCGTTCAATTCTGTGGTGCACGCAGTATGGCGCCGCGCAGCCCTGTTACGGCTGCTCGCGGCGATGTCCGCGGCCGTGCTCTTACCCGCGCAGACCGCATCCGTCAGTGGAACCGTGGTGAACGATGCTACCGGCGCGCCGCTGCATATGGCGCTGGTGACAATGACCACCACCGGGCCCAAACCGATGGAAGCTTCGGTGTACACCGACAGCCACGGCGCGTTCACGTTCCAGGCCCCGCCCGGCAGCTACTACCTTGCCGCGGACGAGAACGGATACGAGCACACGTTCTTCGGCGCGCCCACGCCGGACCGCGCCGCCGCTGTAATGCGGCTGCACGCCGGCGAGACGAGGCAGGGCATTCAACTGCGGCTGCGGCCATTCGCGGCGATTTCCGGGGTGGTGGTGGATCAGGACAATGACCCCATACCGTACGTCCATGTTTCTGCCGTGGTCCCCACGATCGAGCGCGGTAAACACACCTACCAGGTGCGGAACGGCGCAGGGACAAACGCGCGGGGTGAATTTCGGATCCACCAGCTATTGCCCGGGCGGTACTATCTCATGGCGAACGGGGAGCGTATTCAGGCGACGACGGTGCGGCCCGTGGTGGCTGTGAACGAATCGGCGCCGCAAATGGTCTACGCGCCGGCTTATTATCCTGGCGTCACGCGTATCGAGGACGCGACGGCGATCGATGTGCGCGCGGCCGTCGAGGTTCGCGACATCGTAGTGCACATGGAGGCGCGGCAGACAGCAACCGTGCATGGGCGGGTGCAGCTGCCCGAAGGCGTAACCGCGGCAGGCGGCCTGATGGTGCAGTTCCAGCCGACCGGTCTCGTTTCGCCCGAAAACCTGATCGGACAGGGTGTCGGGGCGGACGGAACGTTCGGCCCGATCAACCTCATCCCCGGCTCCTATCGCGTTAACGCACAAGCCAGCGGCGAGATCGGGTACCGCGGCGTGCAGGACGTCGAACTACAGCCGGGACCGCAGGAAATAACAGTCGCTGTCTCGAGGGGCGTGGCGATTTCCGGTCGGCTGGTGCTCGAAGGACCGAACGCAGGAGATCTCGCCAGAGAACAGGTCTCGCTGTTTCCGGCAGAGAAGATGATGGCTCCGTTGACGGAGGCGGTGAAGGCGGACGGCTCGTTCCAGTTCCCGAACGTGTTTCCCGGGGTCTGGGACATCGGAGTCAGCCCGATCCCGAAGGGCGGGTTTGTCAAATCCATGATGCTGGGTGATCAGGACGTACTGACCGAGGAAATGGCGATCGGTCCGGACACGAGTCAGGCGCTGAACATCGTGGTGAGCTCGCGCGGAGGCGTGGTCAGCGGAACGGTGGAGCAGCCCGAGGATCCACTCGCCGATCTGACCGGCCACGAGCGGCCGCGGATCCTGCTGGCGCCGGCGGGGAAGTTCGCGGACGTCCTGAGCTTCTTCGAGTTCACGGCAGCCGATGAGAACGGCCACTACGAACTGACCGGCATCACGCCCGGCGAGTACAAGCTGTACGCATTCGAGCAGCTGGAGCTGGGCGCATGGCGCGATCCCGATTTCATGAAGCGGCTGGCCAGCGCGGGCAAACCCGTCACGGTGCACGAAGGCGATCACCTGACGGTGGATACGGAAGTGATGCCGCTGCCCCCGGGAGGCGCGCGATGAAACGCCTGCTGGTACTCGTTACGTTCGGGGTGCTGAAGCTGTCCGCGCAGCAGATGGAACTCCGGAGCAACGTCACGATTCAGCGCTCTGCTGACGAGGCCACAGGGACGGCGTCCATCGAGGGCACGGTGATCAACGACGTGACCAACGCGCCGGTGAAGAAGGCTCAGGTCCACCTTTCGGGCCCGCTGCGCCATATGGTTTCGCCGGCGGTTACCGACGCCACCGGGCACTTCGCGTTCACGCATCTGGACGCTGGCAGCTGGTTCGTGCAGGCGTCCCACTCGAACTTCGACATGAACCGCGGCTTGATTCTGGGCGACAACCACAAACAGGTCACGGTGACCGCCGATCAGCACGTCAGCGGAGTGGAGCTGCGGCTCACGCCCATGGGCAGCATCAGCGGAAGTCTGATCGATGAGTTTGGAGATCCGGCCGCCGGATGCCAGGTCGGGGCGGTCTCGATGGCGAACGGGGCCAACCGGCGTCCACGGCAGCAGTGGGCCGCCAATTCCGACGATCGCGGCGAATATCAAATCGCCGATGTGCCCGCCGGCCGCTATTTCGTCTTTGAGCGGTGCCCTGGCGCGCTTGCGGCGCCGCATGGGTTCCTGCCGCGCGGCGATCCGCGAACGCCGAGCCTGGCCTTCGTGCCTGAGTTTTACGGCGGAACCCCGGGGCTTACCGGCGCCACATCGGTGCTGGTGCACCCGGGCGCCGAGGCGCGGGGCATCGATTTTCGGGTCAAAACCGTCGCTGCCAGCTCGATGGAAATCCGACTCGCCTCGACGCAGCCTTACGATCCGAAATCGGTTCAGGTGACGATAAGGCCGGTAGACGCGCCGATGTGGGGCTTCCCGGCATTCCTCGATTTCAAGACGGGCATGTTCCGGAGTCAGCCGGTCGCGCCGGGCTCCTACACCATTACCGCCGACGTTTTCAACAACCCCAGACTGCATGGGGAGACAACGGTCAACATCGGCAAAGGCGCGCCGGCGACGGCGGAGGTTGATCTTGCGGCGCCGATGAGCGTTGCCGGAACGTTGCACATGGATACGGAGGAGCAGGCCGAGCGCGGTGGTCCGCTTCAGGTGATGCTGCAGCCGCTCGCCGACTGGTACGGAAGCGAGTTGCCGCAGACGACGGTAAACAAGGATGGCAGCTTCACTTTGCCGAATGTGGTTGTCGGCCGGTGGAGGCTACAGGTGATGAACACCCAGGCGAGCGTGCGCAGCGCGACTTTTGGGGACCGGGAGATCTCGCCCGGAGGGTTCGACATTGTACCGGGCGCGGCCGGCCCGCTGTATGTCGTACTCACGTCGAAGCGGATGCAGACTGCGGTCAGGGTCACGGGAGTCGAGAATGGGACTCAGGCGCAGGTAGTCGCGTGGCCCAAAGACGCCGAAGCGGGCGATCCGTACCAGCAGTTTTCGGCGATGGTCGAAGGCGGTTCGAGCGTGGCGAACCTGTCTGTTCCCCCGGGGTCGTACCGCGTTTACGCGCTGGAATCGACTCAGCCGTGGGCGATTGCGCAGGATCCCGCGCTGTGGGCGGCGATCGCCGATCGGGGAAAGTTGGTGGAGGCGAAGGACGATGCCGGGGCGGCGGAGGTCAACGTCACGGTCGATCTGATCACGCGCGATGAGGTGAAGCGCGCTCTGGACCGCGCGCTGCAATAGCGTAAAGCTGGCCTCGGGCACCATGTAGCCTAAGGCCTGCTCCACAATGGATCGTGGTGCGGATAGCGCTGGAGCGCTACTTCGAATTCGACCGGCTGGGTGCGCAGTGGCGCACCGAGATTCTGGCCGGCGTGACCACGTTCATGACGATGGCCTACATCGTCTTCGTGAACCCTTCCATCCTGCATGAAACGGGGATGCCCATCGCGGCGGTCACTGCCGCGACGTGCATCTGCGCGGCATTCGGCAGCATTCTAATGGGCGTGCTGGCGCGGTATCCCCTTGCGCTCGCGCCGGGCATGGGGCTGAACGCGTATTTCACCTACACCGTTGTAAAGGGGCTCGGCGTGCCGTGGCAGACTGCGCTCGGCGCGGTTTTCCTGTCGGGTATTGCGTTCCTCATTCTGACCGCGGCGGGCGTGCGGCAGATGATCGTCTCCGCCATCCCTTTCGAGCTTTACTCGGCGGTGGCGGTGGGCATCGGACTGTTCATTGCCTTCGTGGGGCTGCGGAATGCAGGCATTGTCGTGCCCAGCCCGGCAACGGTGGTGACCATGGGCAATCTGCGGCAGCCCGCTACTCTGCTGGCGATCTTCGGTCTGCTGCTGATGGCGGCGTTGCTGGCGTGGAATGTGCGCGCCGCGATTCTCATCGGCATTGTCGTGACCGCCGTCCTCGGGATAGCGCTCGGGGAGGTGAGCTGGCGACCGCAGGCGTATTCGCTGAGCGATATCGGCGCGACCGCATTTCGGCTGGACATCCGGTCCGCGCTGCGCATTGGACTGGTCGAGATCGTGTTCGTGTTCCTGTTCGTGGATCTGTTCGACAATGTCGGCACGCTGGTGGCGGTGGGCAAGAAGGCGGGGCTGTTCAATGAAGCCCGGGAAATTCCGCGCATCAACCGCATTCTCTTCTCCGACGCGACCGCCACGGTGGTGGGATCGCTGGCGGGCACGTCCACGGTGACCAGTTACATCGAGAGCGCGGCAGGTGTGGTGGCCGGCGGGAAGACGGGGGTGACGGCGATCGTCACCGGTCTGCTGTTCCTGGTGGCGCTTTTCCTCGCGCCGCTGGCCGGAGCGATTCCCTCGGCAGCGACCGCGCCGGCGCTCATCGTCGTCGGCTCGATGATGGCCATGCACGCCGTTGAGATCCCGTGGGCCGACCCGGTCATCGCTATTCCGTGCTTCCTGACCATGCTGGCCATTCCCCTGACGTTCTCGATCGCCAACGGGATGGCGCTCGGCTTTACGGCCTGGACGGTGCTGAAGGTGGCGCGCGGACAATGGCGCGAGGTGAGCTGGATGGTTTACGTGCTGACGGCGTTATTCGTGCTGCGCTTCTTCTACCTTGGCGCGACCTGAGGCGCCCAGCCGATATCGACGGCATAATCGCTGTCGGTGGCCTTGCCGTTGCGCACTTCGAAGGTAAGCGTATAGCCGTTGGACTCCGATGGGGCTTCGACGACCTGCACCTCACCGCCGCCGGAAACCTTCTTCACCGTGAATTTCAGGCCGGCGCGGTGCGGGACCGGTTCCGCGACATCGGCGTGCTCGCCGGTCAGCTCGCCGGAGACGACCTGGGAGTAGCTGGAACCGCCACGAATGCTGACGCGGACCGTGCCGGTGACGTGGCCCGACCATGAGGCGGCGTGGTCGGCGGCGACGGTGTCCTCGTTGGCAGGCGCTGTTTTCGCGGAGCGCGGCGCATTCGGCTGATCGTAGGAGGACTCCGCCCATTCGAGGGAGATGGAGTAATGGGAGGACCCGGGCTGCGGGTCGTCGATGCGGATGACGGCGGTGTAGTCGTTAGTGAGACTTGGCTGGCTGAGGAACCGAACCACGCCGCGCCCGTGCAGCGTCTGAAGCCGGAGGTTCTGGTTGGTGTCAGGCAGCTTCACGGAGAAATGGTAGTGCTGATGCCGCGCGGCGCTGCCGTCGGCCTCCGTGGCCTGGACCTGGTTGGCGTGGACTTTGATAATGCAGGAGTCGGTGACGTCGCCTTCCCAGAAAAACTGGGGACGGGCGCCGCCCGGCGAATCGCCGGCGCGGAGAACCAGCGCGGCCGCGGCGAGCGCGGCGAAGCGGACCTGCATCGGTTCCATTCTCCCGCTGCCGGTGCGACGGTTAAGGATTGTCACATTGTTCGAGACGCGGGCATCTGTTATTTCGACGACCGGAAGCCGGCGCGTTTCCATTAGGGAATGTTAAGGTTACAGGCAGCGAAAGAGAGTAGAATGAGGTTGACGCATCGGTAAGAGGTGACGCCGGCCGGCAGCCATGCGCCGCACGGGCCGCATCACAAACGGGGCCGGTCCGGCCCGTTGTTTCACGAGGAAAAAATGGGACTAGCGCCATTCACGCCCGCACTGATGCTCGCCGGTTCAGTCACATCGCAGTTTTATAACTCACTTTTCGACGATACGTTCGCCGGCATCCATCATCTGACCTTCTTCGACTGGGCCGTTCTCATCCCGTACTTCGGCATCCTGGCAGTGCTGTCGTGCTACGGCATGCATCGCTTCGAGATGATACGCGGGTACCTGAAGCATCGTCGGGAAGCGCGGACCGCGGCTGAGCGGAAATGGGAGGTGCTGCCCCGGGTAACGGTTCAGCTTCCGCTCTATAACGAGCGAATGGTGGTGGAGCGGCTGATCGACGAGACGCTGAAGATCGATTACCCGCGGGAGCTGCTGCAGATTCAGGTGCTGGACGATTCCACCGACGAAACGCACCCGTTCACCGAGGCGCTGGTGGCGCGTTACGCGGCGGCGGGACACCCGATCGAGTACCGGCACCGCACGCATCGGCACGGGTTCAAGGCCGGCGCG
>DASRCB010000009.1:0-17916 GCA_035653295.1 Bryobacteraceae bacterium | reverse complement strand
AGGCGCGGCCGACGCGGGTAACGGTCAGGCTGCCTGGTCGCTCGGCTGGTGGTGCAGGAGCATGAGCTGATCGGCGCGCAGGGGGAGGGTCATAAGCCTGCTCGCCGCCGGGCATCTTCATGTTGGGACGAGCCTATCGGTTCCGCTTTCGAAGCCCACGCCTTCCCAGCGCGCGACCATGGCGGAGGCCAGGCAGTTGCCCAGGACGTTTACCGAGGTGCGCACCATGTCCATGATGGTGTCGATGGCCAGCAGGACGGCGACACCCTCGGCGGGAAGATGAAAGGTCGCCAGCGTTCCTGAGAGGATTACGATGGCGGCGCGCGGAACTCCGGCGACGCCTTTACTGGTGAGCAGGAGGGTCAGCATCATGGTGAGTTGCTCGCCCAGGGACATGTGGATGCCGCCCGCCTGCGCGACGAACATGGCGGCCAGCGACAGGTACAGCGTGCTGCCCACGAGGTTGAAGCTGTAGCCGGCGGGCAGCACGAAGGCGACGATGTGCTGCGGTACGCCGAACTCCTCCATATTCTCGAGCGAGCGCGGGAGCGCAGCCTCGCTGCTGGCGGTGGAGAACGCGATGAGGAACGGCTCCCGCGCCGCCGCGACGAACCGGCGCACGGGAATACGAAACAGGACCAGAGCGGCGCCGAACACGAGCACTACGAAGACAACAAGAGCGCCGTAGAGGGTGAGCACGAGCTTTCCAAGGTTCACCAGGACACCGGCGCCGCGGCTTCCGATAGCCCACGCCATGGCGGCGGCAACGCCGATCGGGGCGAAGTACATGACGTAGTTGGTGTAACGGAACATCACCTCGGCCAGCGCCGCGCAGAAATCGACCACGGGTTTCGATTTGGCGCCGATGGCCGCGCAGGCGGCGCCGAACAGGAAAGAGAAGACCACGATCTGGAGCACCTCGCCGCGCGCCATTGCGTCCACGATGCTGGCCGGAAAGGTGTGTTCAAGAACCCCGGCGAGTCCTCCGGAGGTGGCCGGAAGCGCGGCATCCTCCGCGGTTGCTTTGAGCTGGACGCCGAGCCCCGGCTGGGTCAGGTTCACGGCCGCCAGGCCAACGAAAAGGGCGAGGGTGGTGGTCACTTCGAAGATGACCAGCGCCTTGACGCCGATGCGGCCCATCACCTTCACGCTGCCTGTGCCCGCGATTCCAGCGACCAGCGTGCCGAAAATGAGCGGCGCGACGATGGAGCGGATAAGGCGCAGGAAAACATTCGCAATCAGCTTGATTTTTGGGTCGGAAGCGAACGCCGGCGCCGCGATGCCGAGGACAACGCCCGCGGCCATGCCGGCCAGGATCCAAAACGTGAGCCCGGGCCAGCGCCGCGGGAAGGTCAACGCTCGCCCCACTTCAGCTTTTGGCGGAGCACGTCGAAGAACAGCATCCTCGGCGGGCGGACCAGGTACACGCTGCGTTCGGAGCGCTGGCACACCACGCGCTCACCGTGGCGCAGCGGCCGGCCCACCTGGCCATCGATGGTCAGATACGCGGTGTCGTGCTCGGCGTGGTTGATCATGCGAACAATGCTGGTGTCGGGCACGATGACGGGCCGATTTGTCAGCGTGTGGGGGCAGATGGGCGTAATACAGAGACAACCGACGGACGGGAAAACGATGGGGCCACCGGCGGACAGGGAGTAGGCGGTGGAACCTGTGGGCGTGCACAGGATCAGGCCGTCGGCCTTGTAAGTGCAGACGTAGTGCGTGTCCACGTGGGTCTCGATGTCGATCATACGGGCGATATCGCCCTTGGCGATGACCACGTCGTTCAGCGCTTCATAGGACGCGGCGACCTCGCCATCGCCCATGACGGCGCAGGACAGCATGCGCCGCGGAACCACGCGCTGTTCGCCGTGCAGCGCGCGCTCGAGCTGAAAGTAGAGCTCGTCGACTGTGATTGCGGTTAAAAATCCGAGGCCGCCGAGGTTGACCGGAAAGATCGGAATTTCGCGGCCGGCCACTGCGCGCGCAGCGGACAGAAGCGTGCCATCGCCGCCGAGGACGATCACCAGCTCGGTTCCGTCGGGCACCTGTTCGCGGGGAAGCGCGTCGGAGCACTTGCAGTAGGCGGCCGTAGCCTCGTCGTAACGGACCTCGAGTCCCTTCTGCCGGACCCACTGCATCAGCTCCGGAACGACGACGTGCGCGGCCGGGACGCCGGGCTTGCTGATGACGCCGACGGTCTTAATGTCGGGCATAGAGCAGGAACTCCTGGTTGCCCTCGGCGCCGGTGATCGGGCTCGGGATGATGTCGCTGTGGAATCCCAGCGCGTGCACCGCTTCGGCGACACGGCGGCAGGCGGTGTCATGGAGCTCAGGATCGCGGACGATCCCGCCACGGCCCACCTGATTGCGGGCCAGTTCGAACTGCGGCTTCACGAGGATGACCATGGCGGCCCGCGGGGCAAGCAGTGGCGCGACAGCAGGCAGAATCATGGTGACCGAGATAAAGCTTACATCAGCGGTGGCGAGGTCGATGAGGTCGGGGAAATCGGCGGGAGAGAGGCGGCGGGCATTGACCTGCTCGCGGACGATCACGCGCGGGTCGTTGCGCAGCTTCCAGTCGAGCTGGCCGGTTCCGACATCCACGGCGTAGACTCGTGCTGCGCCGTGCTGGAGCAGGCAATCGGTAAAACCGCCGGTGGACGAGCCGACGTCGAGGCAGATGCGGCCGGTGACATCGCTGTTCCAGTGCTGCAGCGCGCGTTCCAGCTTGAGACCGCCGCGGCTCACGTAGCGAAGAGGCTGGAGCACTTCGATCGCGGCATCGGGATCGACCGTCTGACCAGCCTTGTCCATTCGCTGGCCGGCGACGAGCACCTGGCCGGCGAGGATCAGGGCCTGCGCCTTTTCGCGCGAGGCCGCGAGACCACGGTCGACCAGGAGTTGATCGATACGGCGGCGGGTCTTCACGGGGACCAGGCGGGCTGAGAGCCCGCCGCAGGCAGAGTGCCTGCCCCACATTCAATGTTCATGAGCGCGAAGCCAGGCGGCAAACTCGGGTTTGGTGTCGCGCAGGATTTCCAGCACGGCGACCCGGTCGGGACGGTCCATTGTGGTCGGCGCGCCGCCGTTCAGGGTGGTGTACAGGCGCTCCCACAGGTAATCCTTCATATTTGCGGGCAGGCCATCGAACGCCGGTGAGTAGATCATGTAGCTGCACGAGTAGCGAAACAGGCGCGTGCGAAGATCGAGGTCGCGGAGCGAACGGCCCTGGCGGTCGCGCGGGCCGCGGCTCTCGAAATCGCGCGCGAATGACGATGAGCCCTGCACCGGTCCGCGGAGTGGCGCTTCATCCCGGAACAACATGTAGTCGAGGAGCGCGTCGCCGGCGTGGGCCACGCGCTGCTTCGCCCAGGCCGGGTTCGGCGATTCGCGCGCATCCAGTGCAAACAGCGCCTCGTATTTGGCGTGGGTGATCAGGTTGTCCATCTTCACCTGATGCGCGAGCACCATCAGGGCGACGATGTCGCTGCCGGGCGACAGATATTTCGCCGGATCGAACGCCTGTTCGGTAACGGCGGCGCCAAGGTGCACATCACCCTGGAGCCTGCCGCTGACGTACCAGCCACCCCAGCGGTCCGCGAAGGCGCTGCCGTGGCCGATGGAGAACTGCCGCACTTCGCCGAGCGGCGATCCATCGGGGCCGGTCATCACGGAACGAATCAGATGGCCCGGCACGTTGAGAGTCTTCGGGCCGTAGTGGCATCGAAGGCAGGTCATGTCGCGCGTGAAGTGCGGCGCTGAGGCATCCTTCTGGTCCAGCGTGTAAAACATCGGTCCCTTGCGCGGGTCGACGGCGGTGATGTCCATGGCCTCGCCGCCTGGCGTCCAACCTACGTACACGCTGTCGTTGAAGTAGATGGCGCGGGGCGTCCGCGGGGTCACCTTCTCGGTTTGAAGAGCGGTCTTCGAGAAGACCAGGTTCTGTGAGGAGACCGGCACGCGGAGGGCGCGGAGCAGGGAAGCCAGGTAACCGTGCTGCGGCTCAAACGTGAGCCTCGCCTCGCCCGCTGAGATACGGTGTTGCAGCACGGTGATGGGATCGGCGAGGTGATCGGGTTCGTTGTAGCGAATGACTCGATCCTCGGGCTCGAGCAGCCCCTGGGCCACGGTGACGATTGCGGCGATGCCGGCGAAGAAAAGAACGAGGCGCAGCACCAGCTAACCAGCCTGCTCCATAAAGGACTCGAGCTCCATTTGATTCGTCGGCGCGGGCTCCGGCAGAACCTCGACGTCGCGCAGCTTGCCTTCGATAATGCGCGCGCGGTTCTCCGCCTCGGAGATGGCTTTGCCGGCGTCGTTCAGCCGGTCGCGAACCTTTTTAAGAGTATCCGCGTATTTCAGAAACTCGGTCTTGGCCGCGCCGAGCAGCTTCCACACCTGGCTGGACTGCTTTTGTATGGCGAGGGTCTGAAAGCCGACCTGAAGGCTGTTGAGGAGCGCGCAGATGGTGGTCGGCCCGGCGACAGTAACGCGGTAGTCGCGCTGGAGCAACTCGACCAGGCCGTTTCGCCGCAGGGCCTCGGCGTAGAGCCCCTCGACCGGCAGAAAGAGGACGGCGAAATCGGTGGTATGCGGCGGGCAGATATATTTGTCGCGAATGCGCCGCGCCTCAGCCTTCAGCCGCGCCTCGAGCTGTTTGGCGGCGTACTCGACCTCGGCCACATCGGCGCGCTCGGAAGCATCGACCAGCCGCTGATAGTCCTCCTGGGGGAACTTGGCGTCGAGGGGAAGCCACACCGCGGAGTTCTCCTCATCGCGGCCGGGCAGCCGGATGGCGAACTCCACGCGCTCGGCGCCGCCCTTGACGGCAACATTGCGCTCATATTGTCCGGGGCGCAGGATCTGCTCCAGCAGGCTGCCGAGCTGCACTTCGCCCCACACGCCGCGGGTGCGGACGTTGGTGAGCACTTTTTTCAGGTCGCCGACGCCCGCGGCCAGGTTGTGCATCTCGCCGAGTCCCTTGTGCACTGCTTCGAGGCGCTCGCTGACGAGGCGAAAGGAATCGCCCAGCCGCTGCTCCAGCGTGCCCTGAAGCTTTTCATCGACGGTCTGGCGCATTTGCTCCAGCTTCCTCATGTTGTCTTCCTGAAGCTGGCGCATCTTGTCGTCGAGCGAGCGGCGGAGCGCTTCCATGCGGGTGTCGCTGGATTCGGTTAGGCTCTTGAGCTGGAGCAGCACCTCTTCCCGAAGCTGGCGCGCGGCGGCGGCGGACTCGGTGCGCGCGCGGCCGAACTCCTCGCGCATATCGCGGCTTCCGCCGGCCAGAGCCTTGTCCAGCGTGTCCAGCCGGGCCGCAACAGAATCGATCGCGGATGTTCCGGAGAGTTTTCGGAGTACAGCGAGCAGCAGCGCCGCCACCGCGCACAGCAGCAGCGCGATCGTTACTTCGACAGCGAGCATAACCTATCATAGTGACAGGACTCGCCCGGTATGTTTGGGCGGTTCTGACTCCCGTCATCGCCTCACCCAGTCAGCCAGCGCGTTATGACCAGAAAACGATTCGAATGGCGGCTTCGTGACCGCGTTCTGCTTCTCGGAGAGCGCACGCTCATCATGGGCGTGCTGAACGTGACGCCGGATTCGTTTTCCGATGGCGGCCGGTATGACGATCCCGATCGCGCCTTCGCCCGCGCGGTCGAACTGGAAGACCAGGGGGCGGACATCATCGACATTGGCGCCGAATCGACGCGGCCCGGGTCGGCGCGCATTTCGGAAGCCGAGGAGGTTCGCCGCCTGATCCCGGTGCTGAAGCGGCTGCGCGGCAAAGTGGGCGTGCCCATCTCCGTGGACACATACAAGTCGACCGTTGCGGCGAAGGCGCTGGAGCTGGAAGCAGAGATCGTCAACGATCCCAGCAGTCTGACCTTCGACCCGGACCTGCCGAAGGCGGCGGTCAAGTACGACGCCGGTCTGGTGCTGAATCACATGCGCGGAACGCCCGAGACGTGGGCGAAGCTGCCGCCCATGAAGGACGTGATGGGCAGGATCACGCAGGATCTGGAAGCGTGCGTGCATCGCGCGGTGAGGGCGGGCGTGGAGCGGCGCCGCATCGTGATCGATCCCGGACTCGGCTTCGGCAAGCGGCGCGAGCAGAACACGGAGATTCTTGCGCGCCTGTCGCGGCTGAGCGCGCTGGAGCTGCCGATACTGGTCGGCCCGTCGCGAAAATCGTTCCTCGCGCAGCCGAGCGCGGCGGACACAGAGGTCGCCACGGCGGCGGCGGTCACGGCGGCGATTCTCTCCGGCGCGCACATCGTTCGCGTGCACGACGTGGCGGGGATGAAAGCCGCGGTGCAGATCGCGGACGCGATTCTGGCGGCGGAGCCTCAGTAACCACTCAAAGGCGCTGGCATTTCGGGCAGTAGTGGGTGCCGCGGCCGCCCAGCACCACGCGCCGGATGGGCGCTCCACAGCGCGTGCAGGGCTGCCCTTCGCGGCCGTAGACCTGATGCATATGCTGGAACGTGCCGCGCCGGCCTTCGGCATCGACGTAATCCGAAATGGAGGAGCCTTTGTTCGCAATCGCCGCGCCAAGGATGTCGATCATGGCCCGGTGCAGTCGCGCCGCGCGCTGTTTGCTCAGGCGTGAAGCCATGGCGCGGGGGTGGACGCCGGCCTGGAAGAGCGCTTCGTCGCTGTAGATATTTCCCATGCCGCGCAGGAAGCTCTGGTTGAGAAGCAGCGGCTTGATGCGCGCGTGCCGGCGGCGGAGCAGGGTCAGGAAATCGGCTTCGGAGATGTGCAGCGCGTCCGGGCCGAGGCGGGCCACGCGGGCGGGCAGTTCGGGCGCCCATTCGATCCGGCCGAACTGCCGGGGATCGTCGTACAGGAGCACGCCGTTGTCCAGGTCGAACACCGCGCGTGTGTGCGGGCCGGCGGGAGCGTCGAACAGGAGCGCGCCGGTCATGCCGAGGTGAACGATGAGATTGCCTTTATCCAGCTGCGCGACGATGAATTTGCCGTGGCGCGTGACGCCGCGGACGGTCTGCCCGGCGAGCTTCGCCGCGAGCCGTTTGAAGTTGTCGCGGACCACGTGGCGTGAGGAGAAGCGCGCGTGCAGAATGCGGCGGCCGGTCAGGCGTGGGGCGAGCGAGCGCACGACTGTTTCCACCTCGGGGAGTTCAGGCACGCTTTCATTTTGATGCAGAGGCCGCGGAGGGGGCGCGTGATATATTGATGGGGAACCCACCCGGCGGGCCTGTGGCGCAGTTGGGAGCGCGCTTCCATGGCATGGAAGAGGTCGTGAGTTCGAATCTCACCAGGTCCACCAAACCCAAAACCCAATAAAACATAGACTTACGAAAATGCTTGTGCGCTTGCACATCGTGGAAGAGGTCACGCGGAGTCCATTTTGAGTCCAAAACGGCGAAGATTTGGACTCCAGCGTAGCTTAATCTGAGTTTTCTGGCCCCGATCAACGCGGCGGATCGACAGTCCACATTACTGGACCGCTTCGAGTGTGGAGGGCGTGTCAAGCCGATGCAGTTCGGGCAAGACCTGGTGAAAGAAGCACGAAGCCAGCGCGAACACATCGATTAGTGCTTCCTCGCGCTGATCCGTCCTTGTCCGCAAATAGACAACTCCGATGGCGCCGCCCTTGATGTCTACCGCATTCTCCGGCAGTTGCTCAAACCCGACCTCGAACTCGGTCGCGTGAACGATACGGTTCAAGGCATCCCGAAGATCATCCACTTTGGGCAAGCGATGGGCAGCCCAATGCCGAAACGGCTCACTGAGCTTGAACTTAGTGCGAACTGCGCTGTTGTCCAGGATACGTCGAACATGAATTGCAAAATCGATGGCGGTTTCGGTGACCAACATGTCAATGTGGCTCTGGATCACGCGTGCGGTGGAGGTCTTGAACGGGAAAGGAGCGCTTCCGAGCGCCCACAGCTTTGCCGCCGCTGCCGTGGCCTGCTGTAGCACGAATGAGTTGATGTCGCTCATAGAGGGACCTATGCCGACCGCCGGATCCGTACAAAACGGATTTCGACCCGCTGATTCAACGCGCCTGCGATCCTGCGTAACATTGCCAGGGAGTGGCCTTCGTAATCGGCATCCTCAAGGCGGCAGATGACCGATCCAGTCGTGCCGATGAGCTTGGCAAGCTGAGTTTGGGTGAGGGCCGCCGCTGTCCTCAGTTCTTGGATTTTGCGGGCGATCTCTTCATTCGAGCGTGCCTCTTCCAGGTTCTTCAGCCGGGCCGGCTTGCCTTCGTAGAACCGGCGGTGAACGATCTCCACCGCGTCGCTGGTCGGTTTCCGCGCCTTTGCTTTTTTATGTTGCATGGTCAAACCTCCTCATGAGTGTGCTTCGCTGGATTCGCCTCAAACCGCTTCTTACGTTCGACGGCCCGATCGATCTCTTTCGGCGGGACCACGCGCTCCTTCGCCAGACCGTGAGAGACCACGGCCGCCACGGCGCCGTGGAAGAAGTACAGGATTCTGTAATGAATGCCTCCCAGGCTGGCGCGTAGTTCGTAGATGCCGTCTCCCAGGAAGTCTGCCTCGGGCCGACGCAGTTCGTGGCCCATCTCGCGTAGGCGCTCCAACCGGAGATAGCACTTGTCCTGCACCTTCACCGGCAACTTGTCGAACCACTCCACGAATGGGCATGACCCATCTTCCTCCCTGTAGAGGGCGACTCTGGTCCTGGGCACTCGATCTCAGTGTATTCGCAATATTGCGAATATGCAAGATGCTCTTGCGAAGCCGCGAAAGCGGTCACCGCTCCATCTGGGCATCGTCCTTATATGGAAACCGATTGTTGTCTCCTTCGGCAGACCATAAATGCAGCAGCCCGCAACCGCGCGCGCAGGAGAGCAAGCAACATGCCAGTCCCGATGCAGAGAAGACCCGTGGCGTCCACCGGAGTCCACGTGGCCTCTTGCTAAGTCTTTTGTTTTGCGCCAAACTGTCTGCAAGCGATTGATATTTCTTAAATGCCATGGAAGAGGTCGTGAGTTCGAATCTCACCAGGTCCACCAGATTCCTCGGACACTTACCGCACCACCACCTCGGTTACCCTCTCGAACTGGCTCCAAAACCAAACTCATTCGCCAGAGTAGCCGCGGTACCAATGGGATTCGTGTCGCGTTGTTGTCTCTATCGCGAGACGGAGACAACCGCCGCCGGCCACGCCGCGAACGCCCGAGGTGCACCGAGCCTCGCAGACACGGTGCCGGTGACCGCCACGGTTCAGTGAGTCGGCACCGAGACCGAAGGTCCCATCCTACGTGGCAATCTGGATCGGAGTCGCGACTTGCACTTGGACTGGCGTGTAAATGTCCACATCTCCGTTGACGGCGCGAATGGAGACGATCAGGGAATACCGCACAGTGCGATCGTATCGCTTATGTGCGGTATTCTCTTTCCACCAACCACTAATCGGGTAGACGCCGATCGCAGAGCGTTGCGCCAGGTCGGCGGCAGTGCCTCGCCAGAAGTCGGAATGGATGGAACCAGTGTCCCTAAGCCTGCGCAACGCCCAATTGTCCGGCCCCGCGTCGATGGCTTCGATGCCATCTTCTTCATTAGCCGCGGCAGCGTTGATACGCTGGCGAAACGCATCGACGGACTCGATCGCCTGTTTGACTGCAAATCGAAGCTGGTGTGATGAGTATCGATGCCTGCGCAGCCAGCCGCGCTCGCCAGGATTTCGCTCGACGTAATACGAGATGGTGACGCGGAGTTCGACCTCGGTCTCAGCCATTTGCTCCAACTGGGTGCGTGGCCATGGGAACTCGTGGAGGTTCATGTGCCGGCTTTTGATTACGCCATTTTCCTTCCACAGCGGCTGAAGCTCATCTTCCGCAATTAACGTCAGGTCATTTAGAGCACTAAATATGGCTCGGTCATAACTGGGAACGCCGTACCCATACTGTCTGACTAGCACGCGCCTCTGCTGTTCGGATGTGGCCGCTTCAAACTGTTGTTTCATCAAAGGCGTCCACTCGGCAGAGTGAATGATCAATGCCCGGATGGTCTCCGGCCAGCGTTCTGGCACGGCCGCCATGATTCTACCAGCCAGGTTTCCGGCCATTGCGGTCGCAGCACTGGTGTCACGGAAGATGTCGAAGTGCCTCGTTGTGGGATCGCGGTACGTTGTTAACAGGCCGAGGTCGTCCGGGCAGTCGCATTGGTCGCCAAGGGCAGCCCAGTTACCACCTTCCAGCACGACATCTGGTTTAATCGGCCATTTCCTTTCCCACGTGAGCGATGTGCGACTCGTCGGCGACAAGCCTCCGACGGGAGCGATCGGCTCCCAATCTGCGTAGCTTGGGTCGACGAGGGTGGCTTTCTCGGTGTATGCCCAACGGTGATTGCATTCCACGCCTGGGCTGGATTTTCGATGGATTCCATGTGGTTCCGTGCTGGATAGGCCGCCTTCGAAAGGCCGTCACGGATATTTCCGGCGGAGATCAACACCAGTTTCGGTGTCGTCCCGACACCGAAACAGAGCTGGTCGATCGCCGCCGACCACGATGATGGTCGGCCGAGGTTGGTGCCAAGGTCGCTGGTAACCGCCATGCATACGGCGCGGCGCCGCTGGGGAGCTTGTACTTCAGCGCGTGCGATTGATTCGCGGGTGATCGCACCGTATAGTTTGGGTTGGTTCTCGCCTTCCTCCGGCAAGATCTTGACGGATTCGATTCTGTGCGTCAGCGGAACCGCCCCGTTGCCTGTCATCAACGGCATCAGGTCACCATAAAGCGCCGTGCCAGCCATATTCGTGCCGTGGCCACGGCTATCACCGCCCGGCCAACCGGGATCGTACACGTGTATGTCGTTGGGTTCGAGCGCTGGGGCAATCAGTGGATGACCTTGCGTGACACCCGTATCGAGGATGCACACGGCAACATCCGGATGCTCCGGCGCGTTCAGTCGACCAACGAGTTCTGTTGCCCATGCTGCCTGGTCGACGTTTGACCACCGCACGAAGAGTGCCGGCGTATCCTTCGCGCGCCGCAATTCGGCGATAGCGTCGCAGTTCACAAAGAGACGAGCGATCGTAATTTCGTTCCCATAGACCAAGCGCACTTCGCGATCCGGGAACAAGAGACGTTGCTGCTGGACAGGAATTGCAAGACGAGTGGTTATGGCGTCAAAGTTGTCGGCATGTCCTTTCCGAATCCAAACCTCCCACCAGATCTGTTGGCCGACGGTCGGCAGCAGGGTGGGGTCGTCGGTAAAGAGAGATCGCAGACCAGCCAAAGCGACGTTCTCAAGACGTGTGATCAGGGCCTCGTTCTTCGGTTTGCCCTTGTTCGTGTGCTCAGATCGATACCCTTCGACCTTTTTCAGAAAATGATCGGCCGCCGAATCGGGCACGAACACAGTCGCTAATGCCGGGCTTGTTTCCGATGGCTGACGTACGGAGACAAGCTCGATGTGCTTGACCCTGTTTTCGAGAAGCTCAATGGCAGCTTCTTCGCCATGTAGAATCTCAAAATCGAGATATAACCCGGGTGTCCCAGCGGCTATGTTTGGGTCTCGCATTTGCCGTTGCACTCCGGCGGCGGCGATTGCCCCTTCAATCGCGACTCGCAGTGCCTCGGCGTGCCCGGCGCGGTCGCGCTGCGGGAGCTTGCGAATGATAGGGAATGGCTTCCGGGTGTACTGCTCGGCCTTGCCGCTTCCTCGCAGGTACAGGTGCGGCAGGTCGCGCGGAAACTCAGGCATTTAGCGCGAGGCTGCCTTTCGCTCTTCAATTGCAGTCAGAAGGGCTTCTGTTTTGATTCGAGTCGATCCGTTCAAGACGGCTTGCTTTGCCGCCTCCGCGCCGGCACGCGCGAGATCGGCATGACTCAGCCCAGTAGCCGCCGGGAGGACCTGCGACCACTCGACATCGTCAGCCTGGAACATCGCCAACTTACGTTGAAGGATCTCCTTCACAATCTCAGAGTCGGGGAGCTGGTACTGAATTACATCGTCAAAGCGCCGGAAAAGGGCCCTGTCCAGGAGGTCCGGGTGATTTGTTGCGGCGACGATCAGGCTTTGCGAAGTATCCTTTTCGAGCAGTTGCAGAAACGAGTTCAGCACGCGGCGAATCTCGCCAACATCGTTCGGCTGATTGCGGTGCGCTCCGAGTGCGTCAAACTCGTCGAAAAGATAGACGCCTTGCGTCTGCCGGATGGCTTCGAAGACTGCTCGCAGCTTCGCCGCAGTCTCACCCATGAATTTCGTGATCAGGCCCTCGAGCATGATCGTGAACAGCGGCGCGTGTAACTCACCGGCGAGCGCGGATGCTGTCATCGTCTTTCCGGTTCCCGGCGGTCCGATGAAGAGCAACTTTCTCCGGGGATTCAATCCGTGTTCGCGCAGCTTCTTCTGTTGGCGATGTTCAAGCAGGACGCGATTTAGTCGCCCCGCCAGGGAGGCGGGCAATGCCATGTCGCCCAAGCGGACACTAGGTGTTTGAACGGATAACAGGTTGGCCAGTTCGCCGCGGGGCTCCAGAACGATCAACTGGCCAGAGCGGCTCTCTACCGCGGAAGCCCGCCGCTTGGCCTCGTCGATCAGATCCTTTAACTGCTGCGCTATCGATGCATGGCCAAGGCGCGCCTCATGAGCGGCCGCCTGCATGGCGACCGACAGGAATTCCCGGTCGTCGCCATCAAGATGGCTCCGTAACAACGCGATCATGTGACGAGCTGCGCTCATTGCAGTGAACCGATTTGTGTCGTGAAACCGGCGCTCCTTTTGCGATAAAAGCCGTGCCGATACAAGTTAAGGATACGTCACTTCGCAGCTCCGCGATGGGCTTTCGTCGGCGCAGCGGCATGTGCGGAAGGGATTCCGGCCACGGGCGGTATTCGAAAGGCTCGGTGGCGCGGTTCGGGCAGCGGCAAGAGCGGCCGCGTGCGGGTGATCTACTATTTCAAGCAGACTCTGGCCCATGCGGAAAGGAGCCAACTCCAGAAAATCACCTCGGCAATCGAGCGGGAGTTCGGCGGCTAAGCCTCTGCGGCGGACCGAAGCTCCGCCTGGGGAGCGTCTGCTTGATTCAATGAAAGAATTGCAGGCGCATCTCCGCGGCGAAATCAAATTGAGCGAGACTGTTTACCACGTGCCACCGGAGACGGACGTGCGAGCGCTACGGGAGGGGCTCGGGCTATCGCAGTCGGACTTCGCCGCTCTGTTCGGCTTCAATGTGCACTCGTTACAGGACTGGGAGCAGGGGCGCCGCCGGCCGGAGATCCCGATCCGCGCCTACCTGGCTGTAATCCAGCGTGACCCGCAAGCCGTGATCCGCGCGCTGCGCGCGGCGTGAGTGGCGGGCTGAGCGTTTTCCACCATTCTCAACCGCTATTGTTCCATCAGCGTGAGGTCCAAGTGCGAGAGCATGATGGAAGAGCGCATCCACGCTCGCGATAACTTGCAATTTGGGTGCATGGTCGGTCAGCATGTAGAGTGTGCCGGCGGAGGCCGCTTCTATCGCGTTGACTGATCGCATCATCGTTGATCCGAAGATCCTGACCGGGAAGCCGGTCGTGCGTGGCACGCGCATCTCGGTCGAACTGGTGGTGGAGTTCCTCGCCGCAGGGTGGACTCACGAGCAGCTACTGACGAGCTACCCGCACCTTGCCGAAGAGGACATCCGGGCTTGTCTGGCTTACGCCGGTCAGCTCCTGCGCGAAGAGAAGGTCTATCCGCTTAAGCCGGCATGACGTTCCTACTTCTCCCAGCCGCGTCTGGACCTCGGCGAGGTAGACCAGACCTTCGTGCCTTGAAATTCCGCAGATTATTGGCGGTCATCGCGTAGCGCAGAACAGTGCAGTACCCTTCTGCCGTTCGAGAGGGCATCGAGATATTCTGTGATCAGCAGGGCTTCCCGATGACTGTAACCATTCAGCTGCCGTCCGACATTGAAGCCGCGCTGCTCGATCAGGCACGCGCGCACGGTCTGGACCTGCCCAGGTATGTCGAGCAGGTGCTCCGTGAACGGCTTCGGGCGCGGACGACCTCCGGCATGTCCCCCGGGGAGCGCGCCGAAGGATGGAGAAAATCCACCGAAGACCTGCCGCACACGCCGCCCTTGTCCGATGACGCGATCAGTCGTGAGAACATGAACGCCGATCGCGATAGATGAGCATCCTCGCCGACACGAACATCCTGCTGCGTCGGACGCAGCCGTACCACGCAAGCCATAGCATCGCGGTCGAAAGCGTCGCCAGGCTGCTCGCGGCTGCCGAGCCCGTCTATTTCAGGCTGCAGAAGATCGCTTAGTTCTGGAACGTCGCGATCCGCCCCGAACGGCCTGGGGTTCCCGGTTTCCATCGCGATGGCTTGGGGTTGAAAGATTGGTCGCGCTCATGAACGTCCACGGTATTCGCCGCATCCTGACGTTCAATACCCAGGATTTCTCCCGTTAAGAGATTGAACCGGTCCATCCATCCTCGTTGATGGAGTAGCCGTCGGAGATGGTCCCTCGAAGCCGGCCGCGTGCTTCTGCCGTCCTACCCGACCGGCTACCATGGAGAAGCGCCATGCCTCGAACCGTTTCGACCGACCGCGCGCCTCGCGCTATTGGGCCCTATTCGCAGGCTGTGATCCATGGAGACCTGGTCTTTCTCAGTGGGCAGATCGCGCTGGACGCGGCAACGGGTCAACTCGTCGACGGCGACATCGCCGCGCAGACGCGGCGCGTTCTGGACAATATCCAGGCGGTGCTGGAGGCAGCCGGGTCGTCGCTGCGCAGCGTGCTCCGCACCACTGTTTTCCTGAAGGACATGTCTGAATTGGCGGCGATGAATGCCGTTTATGGCGACTATTTCCCGGAAAATCCGCCAGCGCGCTCCACGGTGCAGGCCGCCCGCCTGCCGCGCGACGTCAGTATCGAAATCGATGTGATTGCCGCGCTGGAGCGCTGATCAGTTCGCCGCCTGAGCGCGCATGTAAGGCTCGAGCACCTGTTGAATGGCCTCGAAGATGTACTGCGGCGATCGGTCGCCGGAGATCAGATGATAGTTGGCGTCGCGGTAATGCGCAATTACCGGCCAGGTCAGCTCGTCGTAGGTTTTGAGCCTCTCGCGGGCGGTTTCTTCGGTGTCGTCTTTGCGCGTGACGAGCTCGGCGCCGTCAACATCGCAAATGCCCGCCATGCGGGGGGGCTGGTGCAGTAAGTTGTAAATGCGCCCGCACTTCGGACATGTTCGCCGCGATGTCAGGCGCGCCACGAGGGCGGCGCAGGGCACATCCAGATGGATGACGATCGGCGGGCCCAGCCTCTTCTCCGCCAGAAGCCCGTCCAGGAACTCAGCCTGCTGCACCGTGCGCGGATAGCCATCGAGCAGGAAACCATGGCGGCAATCGACGCGCATGATGCGGCACTCCAGCATGCGGTTGATGAGATCGTCGCTCACCAGCCCGCCGTTGCTCATGATTTTTTGCGCGATTCGCCCGAGTTCGCTGCCCGCCTGCGCTTCCGACCGCAGCATATCTCCGGTAGAGATAGCCGGGATGTGAAGATGTTCGGCGATGAGCCGAGCCTGTGTTCCCTTGCCGGAGCCGGGCGGCCCGAACAATAAGATAACCAATGGAATTGTCCCCGTTTCTCCCAAAACTATCATGGTCCGGGCGGGGCCTCGGTGAAGAACCCGCGCCTTTATGCCTGCCTCGGTTGCGCGCCCGGCAGGCGCGATGTGAAGCCGTACCGTGGAGCCGGGCGCCGCGGCCGGCCCCGGCGCCATTCCCTGTTCTTATCGGCCATTCGCGACGGAATGCCTCTCCACACACGCTGTAGATGCAAACACGATGCCGGACCGTTGCCAGACCGTCCTGCGTTCTTCGCCGAACTCCGGCGCGGCTGCTGCGCGCTCGGCCGCGTCGGCAGCATGGCCATACGCAGCCAGAAATCCTCAATCCCCTGAATGGCGTGCGTGAACAGATTCAGGTCCACCGGTTTCACTACGTAGCAATTGGCATTCCGATCGTAGGCCGCATTCACATCCTCCAGTGCGTCCGATGTCGTAAGCACGATTACAGTGATGGCCTTTAAAGCAGGATCTGCTTTGATCTCATCCAACACGTCCAGACCGTTGCGGCCTGGTAAATTGATGTCCAGCAAAACCAGGTCCGGACGTGGAGCCTGTGCGTACTCACCCTCTCTTCGAAGGAAATGCAGCGCGCGGTCGCCGTCAGTGACCACGTGCAACTGCTTCGGCACTGATCCTTTCATTAGAATGTCGCGGATAAGCCACGCGTCGCCGGGGCTGTCTTCAATGAGCAGTATCTGGGTCAGGCGGTCTTTTTGAACCATCGTCACTCACGGGGTAGTCTGGCCAGCGCGAGCCAGAAGTGTAATGTGGCCCGGATCACGCGCACGAAATCCTGGCGATCGGGTGGTTTGCAGATGTAGGCATTCGCGTGGAGCGAATAAGCCTGGTAGATGTTCTCCTGCGACTCGGAGGCAGCCAGTACTACTACCGGGATGCGCCTGAAGTCGGGATCTTCTTTCACCTGCGACAGCAGCTCGCAATCCTCCTGGTTGGACAGATCGAGATCCAGAAGAATCAGATCCGGGCGCACCGCGGTCCCGTACTGTCCCTCACGCCTTAGCCAGGAGAGGATATCGGGACACCGCGATACAACATTCAGGCGGTTGGTCTCGGTGGCCTGGCGGATTACCTCGAGATCCTCGGCGCGCTGCGTCAGCAACAGAATCTCCGCTGCAGCGGTCGGGGCTTCAGTTGGCATTCTTCATTCCCGGTTGGGGTGGGCCGCCGCACCGGACGGCACAGAAACCAAGTGTATCCGATCCGGGGCGCCCTGACCACTGCGTGCTTCAGGCCGGGAGGGCTGCGCAGCCCAGCCAGAAATCCTCGATCGCCTGCACCAGGTCGAGGTACTCCACCAGATCCAGCGGCTTCGTGAGATAGCAGTTGGCGTGGCGCTCGTAGCAGGTCGTGATATCGGATGGCGCCTCTGAGGTGGAGAGAATCACGACGGGAATGGTCATGAGTTCGGGATCGGCCTTGAGCTCGGCGAGCACCTGGCGGCCATCCACTCGGGGCAGGTTGAGGTCGAGAACGACCAGATCGGGGCGGCGAGCGTTACGGAAGCGGCGTTTCCGGCGAAGGTAACTCAGTGCTGCCTCGCCATCTTCCACCACCTGCACGTCTTTCGGGATAGAGCCGGTATGCAGTGCGTTGACGATCAGGTAGATATCACCGGGATTATCTTCGACCAGAAGGATGTGCAGCGGATTCGGCGCCACGCGACCCCTTACCGTTAGCTCATTATAGCTGTCTGGGATGCGATTGCGCCGCTCGGTTCGGGGAACCCCTCATTTTGCGCCAAATCCCCCAGCGATGGCGCCCGGTACACTGGCGTTTCCTCTATGTTCCTGAGCCCTCGATCCCTTCGCGGCCGAGCCCTTTGGAACCGGGGTTGCACCTTGTTATTCCCGGCATTCGGTCGGACTGGAGGACTCAACATGCGTTCCCTGGAGGAGATTCCGGACAACGTTCTTTGCGAGCACATCGTGCACGCGCTCAAGCGTCAGCCGGATATCGCCTCATCGGACATCAATGTGGCCGTCGAGGGCGGCGTGGCCACTCTAACCGGATTCGTCCACAGCTACTATGCCAAGTTGTCAGCGGAGGATGCGGTCAAGCATGTCCCCGGCATCGAAGGCTTGGCGAACGATATTCAGGTCAAGCTCGGGAGCCAGGCGTCAGATCCCGAAATCGCGCGCCGCGCCGTGCACGCCCTGCGGGAGCAGCCCGGATTTTCCGGCATTACGGTCACGGTGCGCGATGGCCTGCTGACTCTGGAGGGTTCGGTCGAAAGCTACCGCGAAAAGCGCGCAGCCGAGGACGCGATCATGGCCGTTCCGGGCGCGAGGGGGCTGATCAGCCGCCTGGAGATTCGCGCGGCCTGAGCTTGCGGC
>DASRCB010000008.1:0-4183 GCA_035653295.1 Bryobacteraceae bacterium | reverse complement strand
CCCACAACACGATCGCGCTTTCCGAAATCGATCTGAAATGTCGACATGTCGAGTTTAGCCCTGCATCGCGGGCGCCAGCGTTTCCTCTGTCTGTCTGACGAGGTTCAGCACGTATTTGCGACGGTTGAGCAGGCCGCGAATCTGCGCCAGCTTGCCCCGGTCGCCGCTCTCGTCCCATTGACCGAACAGCGCCGCGAGCTGCTGGTCGATATTCTCGCGCATGCGCAGGAAATTCTGCTGCGCGGCCTCCAGCTGCGGGCGCGCGGATTCGTCACCGCCGCGCATCTCCTCGAGCGCCATATTCAGCTCGAAGACTTCCTCCAGCAGCTCCGGGGGCACATTATTTGACCGTTGCTCGCCGATATCGAATCCATTCTGCTTGAGCACGTATTCGGCGCGCTTCACCGGATCGCGCAGCGTGCGATATGCATCGTTGAGCACCGAAGACGCGTCCAGCGAGTATTGCCGTTCCCGCTCGCTGCGGCGCGTGAAGCGATCCGGATGCAGCGTACGGCTCAGCTCATAAAATCGCGTCTGCAGCTCCTCGACAGAAAGCGCCAGCTTCACTGGCATGCCGAACAGCTCGTAATAGTCGGATGGGGGAGGCTGGAGCGCCTTACAGGAGGGGCAGAAGAGCGAATCGGCCGGCGCCCCGCATTGCCAGCACGCGCTCACGCCGAGAACGACGTCCCGCAGCCGCAGCTTTTCTTCGCATGCGGGTTATCGAAGGCGAAACCCGACTGCATCAGGGAATCCTTCCAGTCGAGCGTCATCCCGTCGAGATAGATCATGCTTTTCGGATCGACAAAGACGCGGACGTCGTCGAACTCGAATACTCGGTCCGTGGCCCGCGGCTTCGGCTCGAAGCGAAACAGATAACTCAGGCCGGAGCAGCCGCCGCCCAGCACACCGAGACGCAGTCCGCCCGCCACGCCTTCGCGCTGGAATGCCTCGCGGATCTTAGCCACCGCCTTCGGCGTCACGCTGATGGTGGGCGCCTTCTCGCTCGTCGATGTCTTCTCTTCGATGTTCACCATGGGCTTTAGTCCAGAAGAAATAAGCGGCCCGGTAACGCTTCGTACCGGACCGCTCCTGGAGTCGGAAACAGCTTCAGCAGAAGAATCCGGTTTACGCCACTTCCACCGCGTTGGCCGCCGTATTCTGGCCCGCCTTCCGCTTGTAATCGGCGATAGCGGCCTTAATCGCGTCCTCCGCGAGCACGGAGCAATGAATCTTCACCGGCGGCAGGCTCAGCTCGTTGACGATGTCGGTGTTCTTGATCCGCAGCGCTTCATCAACGGTTTTTCCATGCAGCCATTCGGTCGCCAGGGACGAGCTGGCAATCGCGCTGCCGCAGCCGAAGGTCTTGAATTTCGCGTCTTCGATGATGCCCGTGGCCGGGTCCACTTTGACCTGCAGCTTCATCACGTCGCCGCATTCGGGCGCGCCGACCATCCCGGTGCCCACGTGGGGATCGTTCTTGTCCAGCGACCCGACGTTGCGTGGGTTGTTGTAGTGGTCCAGAACCTTGTCCGAATATGCCATGCGAAAAGTTCTCCTATCGTCCCTCTGAAATTAGATGCCTCTCGTCAGTGCGCGGCCCACTGAATTTTGGTCAGATCCACGCCTTCCTTCGCCAGTTCGTATAACGGTGACAACTCGCGAAGCTTCTGCACCACGTCGACGACCTTGCCTCCGACGTAATCCACTTCTTCTTCCGTGTTGAAGCGGCCGAGGCCGAAGCGGATTGACGAATGAGCAAGGTCGTCCCCCGCGCCCAGCGCCTTCAGCACGTAGCTGGGCTCCAGCGTCGCCGACGTGCAGGCCGATCCGCTTGAAACGGCGATATCGTTGATCCCCATCAGCAGCGATTCGCCTTCAACATAGGCGAAGCTGATGTTCAGGTTATGCGGCAGCCGATGCTCCATGCTGCCGTTGATGTAAACCTCATCGAGCCGCGATTCCAGCCTGTGCCGCAGACGGTCGCGCAGCCCCCTCAGCCGCGCGGATTCTTCCGGCATCTCACGCTGGCAGATCGCCGCCGCTTCGCCCAGCCCGGCAATACCTGGCACGTTCAGCGTTCCCGAGCGCATGCCGCGCTCGTGTCCGCCGCCATCCATCTGCGCCGTGATCTGCACGCGCGGGCTCTTCCGGCGGACGTACAAGGCGCCAACGCCCTTCGGCCCATACATTTTGTGCGCCGTCACGGACATCAGGTCGATGTTGTCTTTGATCACGTTAACGGGAACTTTCCCCGCGGCCTGAACTCCGTCAGTGTGGAAAAGTACCCCGCGCTTCTTCGCGATTTTCCCGATCTCGGCCACGGGTTGCAGCACGCCGATTTCATTATTGGCGTACATGATCGTAATCAGGATGGTCTTGTCCGTGATCGCCTCTTCCAGCATGTTGAGGTCAATCAGGCCGTCCTGGCCGACGGGGAGATAGGTGACGCGGCAGCCGTTCTTCTCCAGATGCTTGCAGGTGTCCAGAACGGCCTTGTGCTCGGTAACGGCGGTGATGATATGGTTGCCCTTCTCGGCGTACATCTCCGCCACGCCCTTGATCGCGAGATTGTTCGATTCCGTCGCGCCGCTGGTGAAGATGATTTCCTTCGCGGTTGCGCCGATCAGATCGGCAACCTGTTTACGCGCCTTCTCCACGGCCTCTTCGGCCTCCCAGCCGAAGCTGTGATTCCGGCTCGCCGCGTTGCCGAACACCGTCGTGAAGTACGGGCGCATCGCCTCGAACACCCGTGGATCGACAGGCGTCGTAGCGTGATTATCCATGTAGATCGGAAACTTCATAATTCGTTGAAAACCTCTCGGCCCCTCAACTCTCCTTCCGCGCCGCGGCCGCTGCCGGCTCGAGGCCGTACAGCCGTGCCGATGCGTGCACGTCCTGCGGAACAGCCATGTCATCGCTGGACATGTCAGATATGGTGATGCGGTCGAGCATGTTCAGGATGCCTTCGTGAACCTTCCGCAGCGGCTCGCGCACGATGCACTTTTCTGTGTGGTGGCACTCCCGGCCGCCGTGTTCGGTGAAGCACGCCGTCAGGATGATCGGTCCGTCGATAGTCCGGATCACTTCCAGCGCGCTGATCAGGCGCGGGTCGCGGGCCAGGCGATAACCCCCGTTGGTCCCATGCTCGGATTGCAAAAAACCCGCGCGCGCCAGCTTCTGCAGGATTTTGGACAGAAGCGGCAGGGGAATCCCATACGTGTCGGCGATTTCGCGCGCGTTCGCCGTTTCGCTCCAGGCGCCATCGTCCGGGTGGGAGCGCATGGCCAGGTGCTTCAGAGCGATGAGCCCGTAATCGGCCTTCTTGGTCAGCTTTAGCATCGAACGGCGAATTTCCGACTTGATTAGTCCTACATTGATTATGGACCCGTCGCCAGGGGGGCGTCAAGCTGCATAGTACCCTCCTGTTTTCAACCGGATATGTACTGACGGCGGTATCCCGCCGATACATACTGAGGAGCCGCGCCGCCGCCTCCGCGCCATCCGCAAAAAGACGGTTCGGATGTAGTAGACTTGCCGTTTGGCGGTCGAACTCAGGAGCGCAGCAGGCTGACGGTTCCGGGGTACGATGGTCCGCCTCTTCCGCGTATTCATTCCCGCCAGTGTTCTCGGGCTGCTGATCTCTGAAGCGGCCCTGATCTTCTCCTGCTACGTCGTGGCCAGTTTCCTTCTGCTGGACACCGACCCGCAGATCTTCCTGCTCTACGACAACGGCCTGTGGCGCATCGCCCTCGTGGTGGCGTGCATCATGCTGGCGCTCTATTTCAACGACCTGTACTGGCAGTTCCGCATCCGCTCCAAGCTCCTGCTGGTGCAACAGATGTGTTTCGTCGTAGGCATTGCCTTCCTCACTCAGGCGATGCTCACCTACCTCCGCCGGCCAGAGTGGACCCTCACAAAGTGGATCATGATCCTGGGCAGCGGTTTGGCGCTGGTGGCCCTGCCGGCGTGGCGCATCCTTTATGGAACGCTGATCATGCACCACGCCCTCGGGGCACAACGGCTGCTGTTTCTGGGAAGCTCCGCGGTGGTTCGCGATATCGCTCAGGAGATCCTGGAACGGCCGGAGTTCGGCCTTGCGACCATCGGTTATGTTGATGATGTCGCCGCTGGAGAGAAGCTGCCCGGCGGCCCGTTGCTCGGCCCCATTGCCAACCTTTCG
>DASRCB010000007.1:0-8266 GCA_035653295.1 Bryobacteraceae bacterium | reverse complement strand
CCCCAATCTCGGACCGCCTCCGCGTTAGGGAAGAGCTCTAACCGACTGAGGCACCGGCTCCAGCCGAGTCCACGTGGAGTCCAGATTCGTCGCGGTTGCACTCTTACGCTGTTCGGAGAATATTGTCGTTCGGGGGATGGTGGGCCTGACAGAACTCGAATCTGTGACCTCTACCGTGTCAAGGTAGCGCTCTAACCAACTGAGCTACGGGCCCCTTTTCGCGTGCGCGAAACCACAGGATAGCAGAGCGGCGTGGGCGGAAGGCGTTACTTGTCCGGACCGGCGGGCTTCGCCTGCGGGTTACCGGGCAACTGCTCGCGAGCCGCATTCGCCGGGTCGTGCGGCGTGTCCGGAGCCGGAGGCGCGGGTGCGTTCGAGGACTGCGTGGTCGCGGCCGCGTGGCGCTTTCCGTGCCGTTTGGCATGTTTCTTAGCAGTGGCTGAGGTTGCTGTGTCCTGACCAGCCGCACAGAACGGCAGCAACACCGTTATCAGCCCGATCACACCCCAGCGCTTCATCACCTGTTTGAGGGCGCGCCAGCGGGGAACGTTTCTTCGCCAAATCTGATAGGTTGGTAACCACTAACATGGGTCGGCTGTCGGCACGGGAACGGCGCGCGGCAATCGTTGACGCGGCGGTCAAGCTCTTCTCGGAGAAAGGCTTTCGCGGGACCACCACGCGCGAGCTGGCAGCATCGGTGGGGGTGAGCGAGCCGGTGCTCTATCAGCACTTCGCCGCCAAGAAGGACCTCTACGCCGCGATCATCGACGCCAAATCGAACGAGATCGATCAGATCACTGAGCGCCTGCGCGCGTGGATGGACCGCGATGACGATCACGGCTTCTTCGCCTGCGTGGCAAATGTCATCCTCGACTGGCACGAGCAGAACCCGGCATGGCTCCGCCTGTTCCTGTTCAGCGCGCTCGAGAAACACGAAATGGCTGACCTGTTTTACGAGCGCCGCGCCCAGGGCTTCTTCCAGATGATTACTGCTTATGTCGAGCGGCGCATGCAGGGTGGCGCGTTTCGCAGTCTCAGCCCGGAGTTCGCCGCCCATGCCTTCGCGGGAATGGTGGCGCACCACGGGCTGGAGAAGGTCATCTTCCGGCGCGAATTGCCGGCCATGGATCGCGATGCGGTGGTGGATGGTATGGTGTCGGTCTTCCTTCAGGGCCTTCGGCAACCGGCATCGTAAAAGCGCGTCTAACCGAGATCCGGGAACCCGGCGTCACCCGATGACGTAATCCCGGAGGGGAGTGCTCGCCCTGTGACCATTCTCAGTGACTTCCGCTATGCCGGGCGCCTGCTGCGCCGGAGCCCAGGCTTCACCGCAGTGGCGGTGCTGACGCTGGGCCTTGGGATTGGCGCCAACACGGCGGTCTTCAGCATCGTGGACGCCGTCTTCTTCCGCCCGCTGCCCTATCCCGACCCAGGCCGGCTCACGGAACTTGTCCGGCTCTGGCGCGCGAAAGGCGCCAGTGGCGACGACGACGGGATGACCGGCCGCGACTGGGAGCTGGTTCGTGATCACGCCACGATGCTCGAGGCAGCCGCGGGTGGCGGCAGCGCGGGCATGAATCTCATGGCTGGCGGTCATCCGTATGGTGTGCTCGAGGAGCGCGTCTCCGCGCCGTTCTTCCACGTGCTGGGCATCGAGCCGTTTCTCGGCCGCTCGTTCGATGCCGGCGAGGATCGCTCCGGCGGTCCATCGGCGGTGGTGCTGAGCTATGACATCTGGCGGCGCCTGTTCCATGCCGACCCACGCGTGCTCGGAACGTCGGTGACGCTGGGCGGCGCGCCCTGCACTGTCGTGGGTGTCATGCCGGAAGGTTTTCATACCAGCCAGCGCGCGGACCTCTGGGGTCCGCTGCGCCCTTCCACGACAGGGGAAGGCGAAGGCTCGAACTACTGGATCGTGGCGCGGCTTCGGCCCGGCGTGACCAGGGCGCAGGCGGACGGACAGCTCGCGTCGCTGAGCATCGAAGCGTTCCGTGCGATGAAGCTGCGCCCCGGCGAGAGCGTGCGCTATGGCATTGTGCCGCTGCAGCAGGGTCTGGCGCGCGAGGTGCGCACTCCGGTCAGGATCCTGTGGGCCGCTGTCGGCGCGCTGCTGCTGATCGCCTGCATCAATGTGGCCGGGCTGCTGTTCGCGCGTGGCATTTCGCGCAGCCGCGAATCGGCAACGCGACTGGCGCTGGGCTGTGCGCGGGTCGATGTACTCCGGCCGCTCATTGCCGAAAGCGCGCTGCTGGCGGTGATCGGCGGCGGTGTGGGCGTCGCGCTCGGGTACTTCGCCATTCAGGGCCTGTCCGAGTATGCGCGCACGGCGATTGGGCTCAGCCAGGACATCCGCCTCGACTGGCGCGTGGTCGCGGCCGCGGCTGTCATCGCTGTGATGACATGCATCCTTTCCGGCATCGCCCCAGCCATCGCGAGCAGCCATGTGGACATTCGCAGCGCGCTCAGCGAGGGTGGGACCCGTGGAGTGGCGGGCGGCCGAGCCACTGGCGCACGCCGGTTCCTGGTTATCGCTGAAGTAGCGCTGGGTCTGATGCTCATGATCGGCGCGGGCCTGCTGCTGCGAACGTACCTGTACATTACCGGCCAGGATCCCGGCTTCAGCGCGCGCAACGTCGTTACCGCGAATGCCTCCGTGCAGGAGAAGCGCTACAGCGCCGAGGGAGCTGTGAACCGGCTTTTCGAGGACAGCCTTGCGCGCATCCGTGCGATTCCCGGGGTGCAGGCCGCGGCTGTATCGCTGCGCCTGCCCTACGAGCGCGCCCTCAACGATAACCTGAGCGTGCCGGAAATCCCGGCGGTGCAGCCTGACCACGGCTGGTTCAACCTGTCCTACGTCACGCCGGGCTACTTCGATACTCTCGGAATCCGGCTGCTGCGCGGGCGAGGCGTGGCGGCGGGCGACACGGCGCAGACGCGACGGGTGATCGTAGTGAATGAGGCGCTTGCCGAGCACTATCTCAAGGGGCACGACCCGATCGGTATGCATGTGCGCTTCGAAGGTGAGACCTGGGAGATCGTGGGGGTGTCGGCGAACGTGCTTCAGGCCGCCGGCTGGGGCGATTTCGGCCCGGCCGCCGCGGTTCCCTGCGCGTACATCCCCGCGGCGCAGACCAGCGCCGGCTTCTTTACCGCGGTGCACACCTGGTTCGAGCCGAGCTGGATCGTGCGCACGGCCGGCGCGGCGCCCGGAATCGGCGCCGAGATCCAGCGCGCCATCGAAGCGACAGACCCACGGCTGCCCCTGTCGGTGGTCCGCACCATGCAGGACGTCAAACACGAGCAGTTCGCCGAGCAGCAGTTTCGCGCAGCGGTGCTGAGCGCCATGGCGGGGCTGGGACTGCTGCTGGCGGCAACGGGCATCTACGGCCTGATCGCACGTTCGGTGGCGGAACGCACTCGCGAGGTCGGCATTCGGATGGCCTTCGGCGCCACTACCGCCGACGCGATCCGGGCGGTGGCCGGGACCGGCGTGAAGCTTACGGCGATCGGTGTCGCGGCCGGCGCGCTGCTGGCGCTGCTTGCCACCCGCGTCCTGCGTCATGTCATCTTCGGCGTTCGCGAGACGGACCCGGCAACGTTCCTGCTGGCCTGCGCGACGCTGCTGGGCGTTGCGGTGGTGGCCAGCGTGGTTCCGGCTCTGCGGCTGGCGCGTATCAATCCCGCTGACGCTCTGCGGCATGAATGACGCGACGGACTCGCTTGCCAGCGAGACCTTAGAGCGCGCCGACCTCATGCAGGAGGAACGCCAGCATTTCCGCGTTCTTCTCCGCCTGGCGGCCGACCGGGAGCGCCGCGGCGTGGCCGGCCTGGGTGTCGTAAAGGAGGACCACCGGCAGGCCGGAAGATGAATCGGCCTGGAGCAGCGCCGTCATTTTGCGCGCGTGCAGGGGATCGACGCGGGTATCAGCGTCGCCGGACTGGAGCATGATGGCGGGATACGGCGTGCCCGGCTTGACGTGATGATAGGGCGAGTAGCGGTACAGCACCTCGAACTGCTTCGGATCGTCGGGCGAGCCGTACTCGGGGACCCAAAGCTTCGCGATCTTGAACATGGGATAGCGGATCATGTCCAGCAGCGGCGCGCCGCAGTAGACGGCGCGATAGAGGTCGGGCCGCTGCGTAAGAGCAGCGCCGACGAGCAGACCGCCATTGGATGTTCCTTCAATGGCCATGCGCTTTGCGCTGGTGTATTTCTTGGCGATGAGGTATTCGGTGGCGGCGATGAAATCGTCAAATACGTTCTGTTTGTTGGCGCCCATGCCGGCCTGATGCCATGCGTCGCCGAACTCGCCGCCGCCGCGCAGGTTGGCGAGCGCGAAGACCCCGCCGTGCGCGACCCAGGTTGCCGCAATGCTCGTGTAGTACGGCGTCATGGAGAGCAGAAAGCCGCCGTATCCGGTAAGGAGAGCCGGCGCGGAGCCGTCCAGTTTGAGCCCGCGCTGATACACGACGAACATTGGCACGCGCGTGCCGTCTTTGGAGTTGAACCAGACCTGTTTCACTTCGAAGCGGCTGGCGTCGATGGGCGACTTCGCGTCGGACCACTCTTTCTGTGAACCCGTCGCGGCGTTGTAATCGAACATGACGGGCGGGTACGTGAAGGAGGTGAACGCGATGAACACCTCCTTCGATTGCCAGCGGCCATTGAGATAGCGAATGGTTCCGATGGCCGGCAGCGGGACCCGGCGCGCGTTGCGGCCGTCGCCGTCGACGAGTTCGAGACGGGAGGCGGCATTTTCGACGTAATCGAGCGCCAGGCCCTCGCCTGAGGGTGCGATGCCATTGAGCGGGTACGGACGCTCCGGGACGACTTCGGTCCAGTGATCGCGCGACGGGTGGGACATATCGACGCGCAACACGCGGCCTTTCGGGGCGTTCCAGGTGCTGTGGAGATAGACCGTATCGCCCACCGTTACCGGCGAGAACTTCGCGGCGATACCGGTTATGAGAGGGAGCATCGGGCCTTTGGCCGCAAGATCCTGATACCAGACATCGGTCTTGTCGGCGGCGGATCCATGGGCAACTTCGATCAGCAGGTAGCGGCCGGTGTCGCTTAGCATGCACGCGACCTCGTCACTGGAG
Organism: Bryobacteraceae bacterium; assembly: GCA_035653295.1. Classification (GTDB taxonomy): domain Bacteria; phylum Acidobacteriota; class Terriglobia; order Bryobacterales; family Bryobacteraceae; genus DASRCB01. Next base: position 3,163 of record DASRCB010000007.1, on the reverse strand, counting down.
CTGAGGTCTTTGCCGAAGAGCTCGACGTCGGCGGAGGGCGATGTACCGAAGGAGTGATACGCTACGCGCGGTGTTTCGCCGTCGCGCAGGAAGCTGTAGTAGATGCCGGTGTGATCGGGCTTCAGGGCCGCCGAGGTGTAGAAGCGCTTCGGCATGGCGTCGGGGAGGGTGTCACCGGTCTGCGCGTCGTAGATGGAGAGCGTGGTTTCGTCCTCGCCGCCGTGGCGGAGCTGATATGCGGCGAGCCTGCCATCCCATGAAACGGCGGTCAGATCCACGGACATGGAGTGATCGGGCGCCAGCTGTAGTGGATCGACGATGACTTTATCGGGGCCGTCGCGGCCGGTGCGCACGTACAGGACGCCCTGGTCCTGATCGGGGCGGCGGCGGACGAAGTAGTAGTTGCCGCCGTGCTCGCTGAGCGCGGAGGTTGTATCGGTGCGCATGTAGCGCTCCACCTCGGCCTGGAGCTGCGCCTGGCCGGGAATGCGCTCGAGGATCGTGGCGGTGTACTTCATCTGGGCGTCAATCCAGGCGCGGGTGGCCGGGCTGTTCTGGTCTTCGAGCCAGCGATACGGGTCGGTGATGGTGTGGCCGTGAATCGTTTCCGTGACATCATGCACGGCAGTGGGCGGCGGGGGCGGTATCGATGCAGCAGTCGCGGTCAGGACCAGGAGCGCACAGGCGAAAGAGGGCGGGCTGAGAGCCCGCCGCAGGCAAAGTGCCTGCCCCACAAGAGACTGGAATATCGGGGTCATATCAGTTGTCGAAGTGTACCGTCGAGTCGGCGCTGAAGTGTTTGTAGTTACTGTAGCGGATCGTCAGGCGGATGCGCTGCGGGCCGGAGCGGAACCACAGGGTGTCGTCGGCCAGCGTGGTGGACGGGAACCAGTAGCGGTCATCAACCTTGACGTAGTTCGTGGTGAAGTGCGGGAACAGGTTCTCGGTTTTCGTGGTGCGGATCTGAGGCACCGCCTCGCCCTGTGTACGGATGACGGAGAAGTCTGACTTATCGACCCAGAGCAGGCCCTGGAAGAGGCGCTGGCCGGACAGGATCTGGCGGGGAGCAATCTCGACGACGAAACAATCCATTCCGTTCACGTTCTCGTCGCCGCGGAACTTCGCATCGTACATGAAGGCCATGTCGGTGGTGAGGAGCATGGGCTGGATGTTGCGAAGGTCGCTGAAGTCCTCGTCGGTGAGCTTCAGATGCTTCATGGAATTAAACGGCCTCTCGACCTCCTCCTCGATGCGCTTGCCCGCGGGGGAGAAGAGGATATCGCGGACTTCGCGGTAGTGGCCGGTTTCGGCGCCATGCGAATCCAATTCCTGCTCCAGCATGGTCTGGCGCCAGGTGTAGCTGTTGCGGGCGGCCTCGTTTTCGGTTTCCCGCGCGGCGATGCGATGGATGAGATTGGACGGAGGCTCGGAGTCGGCGGCGATCAGAAAAACCGATGCTAAGATGAAGCCGATGCAACGCGCGGCGCGCGGCACGTGGCGCGAGTTCGTGTTCACGGTAGTGCTGCTCTGGGCCGCGGCGATCGCAGCGGCATATTTCTATTCTCAACGAGAGCACGTCCCGACCGGCATCGTGCGCGCGGTGCTCCCGGCGTTTCTGATCGAACTGGCGTTCTACATCGCTCCGGCTTTCGGCGCGGTGCGGCTGTGGCTCGACAGGGCCATGCCGCGTCCTTCGATCGGCATCGTGCTGACGCTCGCCGCGGTGCTGCCGTGGACCGTGGTGACACTACGGCTGCACACGTTCTCGGTGCTGAACTTCGCGCTGCTGACCGGACTGGCTGCGGTGGTCGCATTCTGGTACACCGGGCTGCGGCCGTCGCTCGCGGCCGATCTCGGATTCCTGGCGTATATGGCCGCAGTTTACCTGTCGCATGTATTCGCGCACCTCTATGGCGAGCCCGCGCGTCACGTACCTCTTCAGATCCTTGGCCATTTGATGTGGATCCGGACCGGAGCGATGGCCGTCATGGTGCTGCGGCGGCTGGACATCGAGTTCGCTTTCCTGCCAAACGGGCTGGAGTGGCTGACCGGCGTGGAGTATTTCGGGTTGTTCATGCCGGTGGGTATCGTACTGGGCTGGGCAATGCGCCTGGTGCGGGTTCATCCGCCGGCGATGGTGTGGTGGAAGATCCCGCTTTTCGCCGTGGGCACGTATTTCGGCGTGTTGTGGGTTGTGGCGCTGGGCGAAGAGTTCTTCTTTCGCGGATTTCTTCAGTTCGTTCTGATGCGCAGAATCGGGGAGACGGCCGGCCTGATCGTGGCCTCGCTGCTGTTCGGCGTGGCGCACCTGGCGTATCGCTTCGACTGGCGGTTTATCGCGCTGGCCACGGTTCTGGGCCTGTTCTGCGGTATGGCGTATTTGAAAGCGCGCAGTATACGCGCAAGTATGGTCACGCATGCGCTGGTGGTCACTGCGGCGCGGCTGTTTTTTACCAGTCCATAGTTTTACAAGCGCCAGGTCAGCGGATCCTCGTCGGTGAAGGGGACGCCCGGGATCGGTTTGCGCGTTTTCTTCGGCTCCGAAGCGGGTGCTTTGGGTTCGTTTGGTTCGGGGGTGAAACCGGCCCACAGTTTGGCTTCGGCGACCACGGCGGCCTGCTTTGCGCGGCGGGCGGCATTCTGGGTAAGCTCGCGGGAACAGCGGAGATAGGTGCGTTCGGCGGCGGCGGCGTAGCGCTTCAATGTGGTGAAGGCATCGGCGGTGCGGCCGATGAGCGCGGCGGCGATCGCCGCATCCGGCGAGGCCGCGCCAGTATCCGGAGCGCTGGCCAGGCGCTCGAGGACAGCGGCGATGAGGCGATTCGTCCGCTGGAGCTCCCAGCGGGACTGGGTCATCAGCTCGACGAGGAATCGCTCGTGCTCGGTTGTCGGCTGGAACTCCTCGCGATAGCGAGCGAGGCAGGCGTCGAGTCGGCCTGGTTTTCATGAGGAAGGACGCGGAAGCCGCCGGTGAGCCCGTGGCTGACGGCGTTCTGGCTGGAGGTTGCTTTGCCGGCCTCGGTACGCGGGCCGGTCGAGGAGGTCGCGTTCTTTTGGTTCGCGAGGATTTGTGCTGAGGAGCTCATGGATGAAGCTCTCCTTTCGCCCAACGTTTATCATGCGAGGGGGCAAAAACGAACTTTGGGATGTGGGATTTCAGGCG
>DASRCB010000006.1:0-3845 GCA_035653295.1 Bryobacteraceae bacterium | reverse complement strand
GCCGATCTGTCGATCGTACGCGCGCACATCATGGCTCCAGGTATCGCTCGGGTCATCCATGACCAGCGCGCGTGCGCCGCTGCCCTGAAACACCCGGCGCTGCGCGTCATTGTCATAGATCCCGATAGTGCCGTCAGCGCCGACCGTGACGCGCAGATGCTCATTCGCCATCCCGTGCTGATCCACGCTCAGGCGCGAAGCCGCCGTTTCCGGCTGGCCGCGGCGGATGCGAAGCTGCCGGTACCCGAATGCCGGAAGCGGCGCCTCCACTACCAGCCGTTTGCGTTCCTGAACTTCTGACGTCGCCGGAATCCACTGGTGCGCCAGCTGCCGCCCGTTCTCATCCTCGACAATGGCCGGATTGCTCGTGTTCCATTCGAGGTCATATTCGAGCCACGCCGTCACCGGCCAAGCCTGCAGGTTGAACGCCACCAGATACTGGGAATCGGGATCGGTCGTGGGAATCTGCCACGCCACTCTCTGCGCGGCCTCATAGAGCGCGTTATGGGCCACCGACATGGCATACCCGTACCCTTCACGCGCGGTTGTGGCATAGTGCTCCGGAAGCGCAGTCCCGGCCAGGCTGTCATGGAACTGCAGGAACAGCACCTTCTCCCAGGCGCGCGTGAATTCGGCTTTCGGGTACGCCGCACCCCACGCGGCCGCGCCCACGGCGCTCAGTTTCTCGGCGTCGAGCAGCGCCAGCTCCGCCGCACGGTTCGATTTCTTCATTTCCGATTCCGCCGTATAGCAGCCGACGGAGTGGTGCTGCAGGTCGTCCTTCACTACCGGCAGCGACGAGGTATCCGATTTCCGCACTTCGGCGAAATACTCATCCGGGCCGCCGTAGATCAGTTTCGGCGCGCCCGCCTCACCCCGGATCTGCTCGATCGAGCGTAAGTTCTGCTTCGTCGCGCCGCCGCCATGATCGCCCACCCCGTAGAAGGCCATCACGTCGCGCGCCGGCTGCGGCTCGTGAATCATGTCCAGGATGCGCCCGCGCACGTCGCCCTCGTCGTTGTACTCCATCGGAATTCGGTACGCGAGCACGCGCGTTCCATCCGGAGCTTCCCACCAGAACAGGCGCGACGGCAGCGCTTTCTCGTTCGGCTTCGGACGCATGAACACGTAGTCGCTCATCTCCTGCAGCTTGAGGATCTGCGGGAGCGTTCCCGGATGGCCGAACGAATCCGGGTTGTACGCCACCGTCGCGCCCCGTCCCAGCAGCCGCCGCAGCGTGAGCTGCCCGTAAAGCCCCTGGCGCACCAGAGCTTCTCCGGAGGGCATGTTCACATCCGGTTCCACCCACCAGCCGCCAACCACGTCCCATCGACCCTCCGCCACGCGCCGCCGGATTTCGGCGAGCATCTGCGGATCGCTGTCCGCCACCCACTGATAAAACTGCGCCGAACTCGCCGTGAACACGAACTCGGGATCCTCTTTCATCCGATCGAGCGCCGACCGAAACGTGGTGAGGACCACCGCGAGCCCCTCCGGCCATGGCCATAGCCACACCGGGTCGATGTGCGCCTGCCCAATCATGTGTATCCGGTACCTGGAGGCCTCCGGTGGCCAGGCGTGTGTCTGGGCGAGAAGAGGGACCAGAACGGAGAAAGCGAGAACGGCGCGAAGCGCCCGCGGACTTCGCAGGGTCATAGAAGACCAGATCAGTTTCGGAGCGTGTCACCCGCTCCGAAGACCATTCATAAAAGATCAGCTTCGCACCACAACGGTATGCACCCGGACAGCCACTCGCGTGCGGGCGTACGTCTCACTCGCGAAAGTGATCGATCAAGCGATTCAGAGCGCGATAGCACCTGTCGAATGATCTTGAGTTCCTCGCCAGGGTCAGGTCGAATATCGCCGTCAGCGCAGGTTGGTCGATCGTCTCCGAATAGAAGTGACCTTGCATTCGCTGCCGGAGCCACTCTTTGGCTCCTCGAACATCCTCCGGGTTGTGAGGCGCCGTCAAGTCCGCGGGCAGCCCTCGTTTTCCTCGGATGGAATCCGCGGCCGCCAGAAACCAGCACTCGAATTCGCACTTAGGAAGGATGATTGAAACCGGCAAATCCATCGCGACCTGATTTGCACGCTGTAATAGCTGCGGCCCCAGCTGCGCCGGGCAAGCGTCGTCACTGTCAAGAAGAACGAACACGCCTCCCCGGGGTCGAACCTTGAGCGCCGCGAGTTCGACAGCACGCTCGAGTTCGATCCCACCCCGCACCAGACTACTCCGCGGACGTCGGATAGGCTGCTGAATATCCAGAGTGACGCCGGGATCGATCGCGGTTCCAACTCTGCGAATCAGAATTGGAACCGCCTTGACATCGCCGTGACCTTCCACGACCAGGCCCACTTTGATGGCCGTCAAGACCCGGCTCCGTCAAACAGAATAGCCTGCGCAGACCTTTGTCCGAATAGTTCAGTATCCGGCCGCAGCTGGTCAAGTCTTAGCAGATCGCCTGCCGTATACAGCCCTTTGCGGACCGCTGAGCGGCTGGCCTCATCGACCGGAGCAAGTTCAGTCGTGCCCTCCTCAGCGTGCACCGCAAGAAGTAGTTCACTTTCAATATCCGCGCTGTCGAGCAGATCGGGGCTGTGGGTTGTGACAATGACCTGCGTTGAACGGCTGGCCTCCCGTAACGCGTCGAGTAGCGCCCCAACAGCCGCGGGGTGCAGAGCGATTTCCGGCTCCTCGATTCCTACCAGCGGCACGTTCGGGGCGGCGGAATCCTCGGACTGAAACAGCGCGATGAGTATGCCGAGCGCGCGCAGAGTTCCATCCGACATATTGCCCGCGAAGAATCGCCACGGATCCGTCGAACCCGCCACCCCCTGGCGGAACTCCAGGGTTACTTTGGGAGGAACGTCCTTTACATCGACGCCCCTGACGTCGGGCACAATCGATGAAAGATACTCCTCGATGCGCTTTTTGCGGGCGTCGTCGCGAGTCGAGAGCTGTCGCAGAACGCTGGTCAGATTGCCGCCGTCCCGGGTTAGAAGTTCCCCGGAGTCCGGCGCCTGAAAATCGCGGATCCTGTCCGGATTCAGGTTGTAGAATCCCATTCTTGATAAAGCGTCGTAAACCGGTCTGAACACAGGAATGCCCGAAACGTTTACAAGGTAGAGGCGATCTTTCAACGCTGCGGGTGCAGCGAAGCCATTTCGCGTTCCTCCGACTTTGAAATTCGTGACCTCCCCTGAGGTCACCCAAAAGCCGGCGCCCGAGTCGCCACCAATTATGCATTCCTCCGTCTGAACCTCGTACCCCCCTCGCGGGCGCGCGCCAATTCTGAATGCATAGTGGCCTGTAGCCGCAGGAAGTCTGAATTCGAGGCGGACTCCGAAATGGGAAGGATGCCCACCGCTGCGGCGGCGCACTTCTGCAATTCCTCCGCGCTCACGCAGGGCACTATCAAGAGACGTTCGTAGTGAGTCGCTGGTGAACCGCAAAGCGTCGAGAAAATTGCTCTTTCCGGAGCCGTTTGGGCCAACCAGGAAGGTCAACGGCCGCAGGTCCACACTCGTTGCGGCGATGCTTTTGTAGTTCTTCAGCACGACGCGCGTTAACAGAGGTGGCACGTTCGTTATGCTAGCTGGCGGTGCGGGTTTTGTGGCCACAACCATTCTTGCACGCCGGCTTCGGAGCCGCCGCTTGCTCGGGTGCCGTTGCGGTCACAGCGCTTCCACTCCCGCCAGCCCATTGAATCCAAATCATTTCGCCAAAATCCCCGTCTCCCCGCTTCCACCTCGCGTACTAAGATGCGGCCGGGAGGGAAGTCTCCAATGTCTTCCGAACGTCGTATCCGTTCTTCTCGCGAAAATGGCGCTAAATCGGGCGGCCC
>DASRCB010000005.1:0-18653 GCA_035653295.1 Bryobacteraceae bacterium | reverse complement strand
CGCCGCCTTCCCAACGACTCCCGCAATATCGGCATCACCGAGACGTTTCGCCGCGCCGTGCTCCGCGGCGAAGTCGATGCGCGCATGGAGCGCCCGGAGTTCATCGTCGCCTGTGAAGCGCTCCAGCCCCGCCTCGATCGCTTTGGCAGCGAGCATCCCCGCCCCCGCGGCAGGATCCACCGCTCCGCTGCGACTTTCTTCGATGACCAGGTTCTCGTAAAGCAGAGAACTTACGGTCTCGACTCGCTCTCCGTTCCGATTCCACTCCAGTCGCGTGGATTCGCTAATGCGCTCCGGAAAGAAATCGAGCAGCCACTCCGGGCGTATCGAACAAATCAGCCGCACCAGAGGGAGCGCGTGCTCGCTGCGCTCCTCCGCATCGAGCGCCACCATGAACTGCGCATTCGCTTCCGCCGCGAGAACGCCCGAGCCGCCGCCCGCGAACAGGAGCTGCACGCCCTCCCGGCGGCGTGCGACGCGATCCGGAAATGCAAGCAGCACGGCCTGCGCCAGAACCTCTTCCGGATCGCCGGAGCGCGGCCCTGCTGCCGGCGCCAGCGAACGCAATTGCCGGAACGCCTGCTCGGCGGCACGGTCCGGCGACGCCTCGAGCGCGTGGAGCAGGTCGATGTTCGCAGGCCGGGCGCCTGAGGATAACAGCGCGGCGGCGCGGCATCCCTCGGACACCGCTCCGCGACGCGCCGCTTCAACAATCAGGCGGCCGATTCGCGGATGAACGGGCAGCGCAGCCATCGCCCGCCCCGATTTCGTCAGCTCGCGATTGCAATCGAAGGCGCCCAGCCGGCGCAACAGATCTTCGGCGGCATCGATCGCCGGCCCAGGGGGAGGATCCAGCCAGCGAAGCGCCGCCGCGTCTCGCACGCCCATGGCGTGAAGATCGAGGCACAGCTGCGCTAATTCGCGCCGCAGAATCTCGGGCGTGTCGTGATCGCGGCGCCGGGCGAAATCTTCCGCCGTATACAGCCGGATCGCGAGGCCAGGAGCGGTTCGGGCGGCACGGCCGGCACGCTGTTGCGCCGATGCTTTGCTCACGCGCTGGACGGTGAGCGCCGGCAGACCAGTCCACGGGGAGTCGCCTGCAACCCGCGCCAGCCCGCTGTCGATCACCACTGTTACACCGGGAATGGTGATGGAGCTTTCCGCCACGTTGGTAGCAAGGATCAGCTTCCGCCGCGGCGCTGGCTCGACGGCGCGGTTCTGTTCGTCGGCAGGCATGTCGCCGTGCAGCATGTAGGTGTCGATCGGGAGGCGCGCGCAAGCCCGGGCCGCCCTGCGGATTTCCGCCGCGCCCGGCAGGAACACCAGAACATCTCCGGCCGCCATCGAACGATCCACGGCGGCGGCGACCTGCTCCTCCAGAGGCGCCGCGGAATACGGCGTATATTCGATCGTGAGCTCATGCACCCGGCCGGCCGATGCTATCGCCGGCGCGCCTCCAAGAAGTGCAGCCACCGGCGCGGGGTCCAGCGTGGCCGACATGATCAGCAGCTTCAGATCGGGCCTTTCCGTCTCCCGCAATCGAAGCAGCAGCGCCAGCGCGAGATCGGTATCGATGCGCCGCTCGTGAAACTCGTCGAGCACAACGCAGGAGACTCCTCGCAGCGTGCGATCGGACATCATGCGCCGGACGAGGATGCCCTCGGTAACGTACCGCAGACGCGTGCGCGCGCCCGAGGCGCTCTCGAACCGCACCTGATATCCGACCAGCCCGCCCGGATCTTCGCCCAGCTCGAACGCAACGCGCCGGGCGGCCATGCGGGCCGCGATTCGCCTCGGCTCCAGCACCAGGATCTCGCCGTCAAAGTGCAGCAGCGCCGGCGGAACCCGCGTCGTTTTGCCCGATCCAGGCGCCGCCTGTACGATCGCGCTTCCGTGGCGCGACACGGCTTTCAGTATTTCGCCAATGGCGTCATCAATGGGCAGCCGCTCCAAACGATCATCGTGCCACGAGCCCGCTGATCCGCTTACTGGCAGCGCAGCGCGGTATTTGGATCGACGCGTGTGGCGCGATAGGCCGGAACGAGGGCCGCTACCACAGCTACTGCGGTGAGAAACAGCACACCCGACCCGAAGATCAGAGGATCGGTCGCGCTGACCCCGATCAGCAGACTCGACGCGAGTCGGGTGACAGCGAACGCAGCGGCGACGCCCGCCAGGAGGCCCACGCCGGTGAGCATCAGCCCCTGTCGCAGCACCATCCCGAGCACGTCGGTGGCTCTCGCTCCCAGCGCCAGCCGAATGCCAATCTCCTGGGTGCGCTGTGAAACCATGAACGCCATTACGCTGTACAATCCGACAGCCGCCAACACGAGGGCGATCGCTCCCAGCACGCTCAGCAGCGAGGCGGCGACCTTCTGCGGGAACAGCGATGTCTCGATGAACTCGGTCAGCGGCATGGCGTCGAATACACCGACGGCCGGATCGAGAGCCTGGATCTCGCGCCGCAGTATCGGCACGGCCTGGGCGGCGTCACCGCTCGTCCGGGCGTAGATCGCGATCGCGAGATCCTCGCGGTACACCTGCCGGAAGGGCACGTAGAAGTACGGTTTCGGCGCCTCGTTCGGCGTGTGGTACTTGCTGTCGCGCACCAGTCCGACAATGGTGAACCATTTACCCCAGCCGTGGACTTTATATCCGATGGGGTTTCGCCCCGCGACGAAGCGCTTCGCGAAGGTCTGGTTGACGATCATTACCGGCGTCGATTTTTCGTCATCATGGGCCGTGAAATCGCGGCCGTCGAGAATCGGAATTCGCAGCAGACCGAAATACCCCGGCGAAACGACGTTGCGATAGATCTTCATGTTCTCGCTGCGTCCCGGAGTGTAGCCCTGAATCCGGAGATCCTCCCATGGCCCGGTGTCGAAGCCGAGCGGGATCATGTCCGCGTAAACGGCGGATACGATTCCGGGCTGCGCCTCGAGGCGGTCCGCCAGCCGCCGGCAGAACTCTTTGCGTTGCGGCAGCGAGTAGCCGGCTGTCGAGAGGTACAGGTGCGAGACGATAACGTGCTGCGCGTCGAAACCTGGATTGAGCCGCCGCGCCAGGTGGAAACTGCGTGCGAACAGAGCCGCGCCGATGGTGGCCACCAGCGCCAGCGCCACTTCGGAAGCCACCAGCAGGCGGCGCATGCGCTGGGATTGCGATCCCGCGGTTCCGCTGCGCCCACCCTCGTTGAGTGCTTCGTTCAACTCGACCCGAGTGGCGCTGAGAGCAGGCGCAATGCCGGAGATGACACAGGCGAGAACGCAAATGATCACGGTAAACGCGAGAATGTCGCCGTTCAACTCGTTATCAAGCACGATGGGGAGGATGCCCGGCGGTACCAGATAGCCCAGAGCGCTACGCATCCACATGGCAAGCGGAACGCCGAACGCTGCGCCGAGCGAGGCAAGGAGGACGCTTTCACTCAGCAACTGCCGCACCAGCCGGCCGCGGCGTGCTCCGAGCGACATTCGCAGGCTGAATTCCTTTCTTCGGGCTGCGCCGCGCGCGAGCAGCAGATTCGCTACGTTCGCGCAGACGATCAGCAGCACCACGCCGCCCAGGAACATCAGGATTTGCAGCGGCTTGAGCAGCAGCGTTTGCGCGCCGAAATGCGACTTCCAAATGGGCAACACCGTGGCGCTGATGCCGGTGTTGGTGTCGGCGTAGGCTGTGGCCATGCGCTCGGCCAGACCCGCGATTTCCGCCCGGGCCTGCGGCAGCGTGACGCCGGGCTTCAGCCGCGCCACGCACAGGAAACTGCGCGTCTGCCGGTCTTTCATCATCCAGTCGGGCATGACGTTCAGCTGCGCGCCCATCATCGCCGGAATCCAGACCTCGAACTGCAGGCCGGGTATCGTGCCGCGAAACTCCTCGGGCGCGACGCCCACAACCGTGAGCTGCTGCCGATTGACCCGCAGAATCTTCCCGATCACACGCGGATCGCTGTTGAAATCGCGGCGCCACAGGCTGGTGGAAATCACCGCCACCGGATAGCCGCCCTGTTTGTCGCCGTATTCCTCTCGGGAGAACGCGCGGCCCAGCACCGGGCGCACGCCCAGGACGGCGAAGTAGTTGCCGGACACCAGTTCGCCCCAGACTCGTTCGGGGCGCTCGTCCGGACCGACGCTCAAAGGCCGCGGCTGAGCGGCGGCGAGCCCGGCCAGCAGTTTGAGGTTGTCGCGATAATCCCGGAAATCCAGATATGAGGTCGTGATGAACTCGCCGCTCGGCGTCAGTGTCTCGAACGACGCGAGTTCACTCGGCGCCGACACGCCCGGAATCGGCCGAAGCAGGATGGTGTCAATCCAGCTGAAAACGGTCGTATTTGCCGCGATGCCCACGGCCAGCGTCAGCGCCGCTATCAGGGTGAAGCCAGGGCTCTTCACCGCGAGCCGGCAGGCGTACCGAAGGTCCTGCAGCAGGGTTTTCACGATGCCCTGAACATCGCACGTGGATTGCCACCCGAGACTGCTAATGTTCCGTATTCTGCCGCGGCTGTCGTGTCCGCATGTGGGAATTCACCAGCTGAACGCGAACACGGGGGTGGACGCCCGCCGCAACGTCTGGAGATATGCCCCAGGCACGGCCCGGACTGCCTTCGAGCCGAATTTTCAAACCCGTTGATAGAATGAGAACGATGCCGGCCGCGGCGGTGGGGTTATCGAAGCTCAACGAGTTGGAATCCGCGCTGGGGACCGTCATCCGCGGCAAGCCGGAGGTGGTTCGCCTCTCGCTGGTGTGCGTGCTGGCCCGTGGGCACCTGCTCATCGAAGACGTTCCCGGAGTCGGCAAGACCACGCTCGCTCACGCGCTCGCGCGGGCCGTGCAGTGCGATTTCCACCGCCTGCAGTTCACCAGTGACATGCTGCCCAGCGACGTCCTGGGAGTCACCATTTACAACGCCCGAACGGAGGAGTTCGAGTTCAAAACCGGTCCGATTTTCACGAATTTTCTTCTGGCCGACGAAATCAATCGCGCCACGCCAAAGACCCAGTCGGCGCTGCTCGAAGCAATGAATGAGATGCAGGTCACGATGGAGAGCCGCTCCTGGCCGCTGGCGCAGCCTTTCATGGTCGTGGCGACGCAGAATCCGGTGGAGCATCACGGCACCTACCCGCTCCCGGAATCGCAGCTCGACCGCTTTCTCATGCGCATCCGAATCGGCTATCCGGCCCGTGAAGCGGAACGCGAGATCCTGCGCAACAGCGACGCGGCCGGTTCCGTGGAGGCGGTCCGCCCTGTGTTGTCGGCGGAAGAACTACTGATGCTTCAGGCCGGCGTGAGCCGCGTGACGGTCGACGACGCGATTGTCGATTACACCCTGGCCATTGTCGAGAGAACGCGCTCGCACGAAGGCCTGTCTCTTGGCGTCAGCCCGCGAGGCGCTCAGGCGCTCTATCGGGCGGCTCAGGCTCTGGCGATGATTGAAGGCCGCGATTACGTAATCCCCGATGACGTGAAGCGGCTGGTCATTCCCGTATTCGCCCATCGCATCGCGGTGAACACCCGCGCCGCGTTGTCGCAGCGCAGCGCCGAAGCGAGCGAGCGCATATTGCAGGACATTCTGACCCAGGTCGCCGTGCCCCTGTGAGCGGACCGGCGGCCGCCGTAACCGAAGAATAACGATGAAAACCGCAATTATCGGCCTGCCGATGGTGGGCAAAACATCTCTCTTTACCATCCTCACCGGAGTGCACGAGGCCGCGCGCGTGGGTTCGATGGAAACACGCGTCGGAGTGACGCGCGTGCCCGATCCGCGCCTCGACGAGCTGGCGAAAATCTTCGAGCCGCCGAAGATCACGCAAGCCACCGTCGAGTACCTGGATTTCCCATCGATCTCCAAAGAGGCCCTGCGCGATCCTGCGTACCTCGCCAGCCTTCGGGTGGTCGACGCCCTTGCGCACGTGCTGCGCGTATTTGAGAGCGACACCGTGCCGCACGAGAAGGGCAGCGTCGATCCGATCCGCGACCTCGAGGACGTGGATATGGAGCTGATCCTCAGCGATCTCGTCGTCGTGGAGAAACGGCTGGAGCGCCTGGAGAAGGACCGTAAAAAGCAGAAGAGCCCGGAGCTGGACCGCGAGTACGAACTACTCGAGCGCTGCAAGGCGGCGTTGGAAAATAACACGCCGCTGCGGACGCTGGAGCTCGCCGGTGAAGACGAGAAGCGCATCCGCGGCTTTCAGTTCCTCTCTCAGAAGCCCATGCTTTTCGTGCTGAACATCGGCGAAGCTGACGCGGCGCGCATGGAGGAAATCGAACAGCAGTACCGCACAGGACCCCTGGCTGGCCGCGCCAACACCGCGGTAACGGCCATCTGCGGCAAGATCGAAGCGGAACTGGCGGAGTTGCCGCCCAATGAACAGGCGGAGTACCTGGCCAGCTACGGCCTGAAGGATTCCGGCCTCGAGCGCCTCATCAATGCCACCTATCGGCTGCTGGGCCTCATGTCATTCCTCACCGCCGGTGAAACGGAGGTCCGAGCATGGACCATTCCCATCAACAGCCCGGCGCAGAAGGCGGCGGGCGCGATCCACAGCGACTTCGAAAAAAAGTTCATTCGCGCCGAAGTGGTGAACTGGAAAGACCTGGTCGGTCTCGGTGGCTATCCCGGAGTGCGCGAGAAAGGCCTGCTGCGGCTGGAAGGCCGCGACTATGTCGTGCAGGACGGCGACGTCCTGGTCATTCGCCACTCTTGAGCGGCGATCAGAAGCTGTAGCGCAGCGAAACGATCTCGTGCGAATTGTGCCGGTACTGGCCGATAAAGTCGTTCTCGTCACCGCGAACCATCACATACCCGACCGTCGCCCGCCAGTGCTGGCCGAAGGTGTGTGAGTAGGTGGCTTCGAGCAGTCCGCCGCGGCCATTCTGTTTCACGATTCCCTGTACTGACAAATCCGAGCGAGGATCGATGGTCCAGCCGGCGCGGCCGAGGAACGAACGCGCATAGCCGCGTTCGGGTGAGAAGAAGAACGGGCTGCGCGAGTCGTATACGACCTCGCCGGCGTACCCGCCGACGAGGTTCCATTCCTTAATTTGGCGCTGCAGTTGCAGCACGTAAAGCACATATTGGTCGGAACGCTTGTCGCTGGAGCTGAAGTTGGCGATCTCGCCCTTGATCGTCGCCCAGTGCATGGGCACGGCAAGATCGCCGCCCATTTCCCGCAGCTCCGGGAAAAAGCGCTGCAGACCGAAAACGTCCGGCGAAGGCGCGGGCAGGACGTTGTACAGCGGAAGATTGTCGAAGCCGTCGTAATAATTGAACGAGTATTCCGCCGCGGACCCGGTGTGGTTCCAGCGCACTCCGAACGACGCCCGCCCAGGATACGCCGACCCGTAATTCGCATACAGGTCCGACCACGTATCCGGCGGCAGCGGCGTCCAGCGCTGGTTCAGCAGCGGCGTGCGGCTGGGCGTGAACCAGGGCTGAACGATGGCGTCGATCGAATCCTTCCCGGTGTCGTACATGAACCGAGCCGCCGTCACCCCCAGGAAATAATCGTCCGTGAGCGTAAGAAAATCGTGCGGCGCAAACCGGTCCGTCGGATTCAGGATGTCCGACTTGCCCCAGCGAATGAACTGCTTGCCCAGCGTCGCCGTGAAACGGCCTTTCGTGTACACCAGGTTCAGATCGCGAATCGACATGGCCGGCCGCTGCAGACCACGGTCCCAGAAGTCCAGACTCGCCGTGCGCTCCACCTGCTGGTGACTGTCAAACCTGCCGTCGAAAGCCGCATTGATTTGCAGGTTCGGCGTGAGTTTGAAGTTCATGTCCTCCCGGAACAACTCGTCCGAAACGATGTTCGAACGATCGATGGGAACCGTGTCGGGATAGAACTGGTTGTAGCTTTCGATGAAGCCGCGCTGCGTGAATTCCTGCTGCGCGAACGCCGCGCTGATCGAAGCGCTGAGAAGAATGAGGAGTGTAGTGGGTTTCATCCGAGCCGCCGCAGCGCCTCCACGGTAAAGTCCTGCTCCCGCATGGGAGTGTTGTATTGCAGTTTGTCCAGCGTGAGGACCGTGGTGCTGCGCCGCTCGGCGTCCCAGACTTCGAGGCGGCGGGCGGTCCAGATGTCCTGAACGCGGGCGATATTCGTGTAATGGATGCTGCGGGTCATGCGGTTTTTCGACCAGCCCTGCATCATCGCCAGCACGTAATTATCTTTCCGAATCCACAGAAAGGTCCTCGTATATTGCGAAGACTTGGCCTGCTTCGGCGTGGCCACGATTTTCCAGCAGGGCGCGCCGTCCATGGACTCCTGGTTCAGCAGCGCGTAATCGAACTGATCCACATCGCGCTCTTCCAGATCCTCGAAGCTGAAGCCGGTGCCGAAGAATCGGGTGCTGCGGTCCTGCAGGGCAACGCGGGTGTCGCGCTCAATGGCCGGGCGCCACATCCACTGATCCGATGCGCGGTCCGGGTGATTGATGATCAGCAGCGCAACTCCCTTTACCTCCGGCGGATCGGTGAAGCGCAGAATAGCCTTGCTGTTCCCAAACGAGCCGATGCGGTCATATATCCATCGCTTCGTGGTCGTCTTGCCGTGCGAGTCGATGACCGTCAGCACTCCCTCGTAATGTTCGGAGTTCGCGCGCGTGCGATCCTGCGAGGTCTGAACGATTTCGCGCGCGCTCTGGGCCAGCAGCGGCGAGGCCATCAACGCCGCGGCGAGCAGGCAATGCACCGTCTTGATCTGCCTGGCTGGTGACGCTACCCGGCGTCCCGCGCGTACGCTATTCATACTCCAGAGCCTCCACCAGCGAGCCCCGCACAGCGCTTTCCGCGGGCCCAATCGCCGAAAGCCACGCCGCAAAGATAATCACCGGCAGCAATGCGGCCATGATGCCGATCGGATAGTTGTACCCCAGCCGAATACCGGCAATATCGCGGCGCGAGATCTCCAGGCTGTACCAGAGTTGCACGGCGCCGATGCCGATGCCGAGCGCGAGTCCAATCGCCCCGATTCCGATCGCCTCCAGCCAGACCGTGTGCCGAATCTGGTTCCGCAGCCCGCCCACAGCCTGAAGCACGCCCAGCTCTCGGCGCCGGTCCGTGATGGAGACGGTGAGGGCGTTGACGATGCCCAGCACGGCCACCAGCACAGCCACGGCGATCTGCACGTAGGTGATCCCGAACCACTGATCCGTGAGGCGCAACACGTAAGCGCGCACGTCTTTGTTCTTCAACACAAACAGTCGCTGTTGTCCGCCGAACTTCTGAAGAATGGCGCTGCGGACCTGGTCCTCGGTCGCGCCGCGCTGAAGATAAATGCGGTAAACGTTCACCCGGTCGTCGTTCCAGTTCCGTATCCACACGCTTCGGTCGATGATGATGCTCCCCTGCTGGTCGGAGTAGTCGGGAACGATGCCCACGATGGGCAGCCGCAGATTCCCACGCGGCGAGGGGATGTCGACAATGTCGCCCAGGTGATAGCCGTGCAGCAGGGCGAAGTTCTCGCTGGCCATCACCCCCGCGCCTTCCGCGGTCTTGTCGTACGCCGTTCGGGGATCGCCTTCGGCGAACGGAACGCGGGACCATTTCTCGAACGACCGCACATCGCCGGTGACGATCATGATCGGCGTCCCGGCGACCCGCACCCGGGCGTTGCGAATGGGCTGCACCTCGGCGATCCCCGGAATCTGCCGCAGGCCTTCGCCGACGCTCGGCGCGAACAGGAAGCTGTGCGCCGTCAGGCTTTGCGAAGTGGTGACGAAAAGGTCGGGATTGAGGGCCGAGTCAAGCCAGTGGCGAATCGAAATATAGCTGGCGCGGGCCATCCCGCCCAGCGAAACCACCAACGCGAGCGAGAGCATGAGCGCCGCCACCGTGCCGGATGTCCGGCGCGGCGCCTGGATCAGGCTGTCGGCCGCCAGCGTGCCTTCAACAGGACGAGCGGCGCGCAGAATCGGTCGCAGTGCGCGCGAGAGCCAATGCGACAAAGTAGGGGTCAACAGCAACGCGGCGACCATGGCCAGCGCGTCGGAGGTGAAAAGCAGCGCGTCCGGGCCGGGAATCATCATGCAAACAAGCGCTCCGGCAATGGCAATGGCCGCGAGCATCTGCCGGCGCCGATTCTCGCTTTCCGAAACCAGCTGATGGCCGCCTTTCTGCAGCGCCTTGACAGGATCCACGGCGGCGGCATTGCGCGCCGGGATGAGCGCGGCCACCACGCTGGCGATAATGCCCAGCGTCAGCGCGAACCCGATCAGCACCGGATCCGTGGACACCGCTTCCGCTTTTGCCGCAACGCCGTAGACCTCGCCCAAATAGCCGCTGATATAGCCCGTGAGGCCGCGCGCGATGAGAATCCCGAAACCGATACCCAGCGCGGCGCCGATAATCCCGGTAAGCAGGCTTTCGCCCAGAAACAGCGCCCGGATCTGCGCCCGGCTCGCTCCCAGAGCGCGCAAAATGCCGATCTCCGAACGCCGCTGCGTCACGGCGATCGAAAACGTGTTGTAGATGATGAACATCCCGATGAATAGCGCGAAGGCGCTGGTGATGTTCGCTGAGAGCGAATAAATACGCGATACCGATTCGAATTGCTCGCCTCGCGCGGACGGCTGCTCGACGGTGAATCCCGAGCCCAGGGCGGCCTGAATCCGGCGCTGCACATCCTCGACGCGCTGCCCGTCTTTCACGGCCACATCGATGCGGTCGAAGCGCCGTCCGCGGCCGAATACCTTCTCCGCGTTGTAGATGTCCATCACCGCCAGATTGCCGCCGTATGCGCTCGCGAGCCCGCCGGGCTTCATGATGCCGCGGACGGTGAAGATCCTGCGGCCCTCCATCGTGGTCAGCGGGAGCTTGCTGCCCGTAGTCAGGCCGTTCCGCTTCGCGAAGGTGTCGGTAACGATAATGGAATCCGGCTGGGCGAGAAAAACGAGTGGGTCGTCGATAACATCCTCGTCGCCGTTCTCGAAGTCGTAGTCGCGCAGGCCACGGTCGCCGACCATGTCTACGCCGAGGATCAAAATGTTTCCCTGACCGCGAAGCCCGGTGTTGACGACAGCTTCGATGGCGGGAGCGGCCACGCGCACGCCAGGCACGGCCTGCACGCGGTCGAGCACCGATTCGTCGAACCCGGAATCGCCGGCGCTGATCTGCAGCTGAGTCGCGCCCGCGATTTTCGTGACCGTCTGCCGGAACGCATACAGCACGCTTTGGTTTGCCGCGTGCATGCCCACGAAAACCGCCACGCCCAGCACGATGCCGGCGACGGTGAGAAGCGATCGCACCACGTGCTTGCGGAAATACTGCCAGCTGATGAGCTTCAGCAGAATCATGCGGGCGCCAGCTTTTTCTCGTCCGCTGTGATCGCTCCGTCGCGAATGGTGATGGTGCGAGGACAGCTTTCCGCCACGCCGCGGTCGTGGGTAATGATCAGCACCGTCGCGCCGAGGCGTTGATGGAGGTCGCCGATCAGCGCCAGAATCTCCGCGCCGGTATGCGTGTCCAGGTTGCCGGTCGGCTCATCCGCCAGCAGGATCGGCGGATACACCGAAAGCGCCCGGGCGATGGCCACACGCTGGCGCTCGCCCCCGGAAAGCTCTTCCGGCAGATGCGTCAGTCGATGTTCCAGCCTGACGAGTCCCAGAAGTTCGCGGGCGCGCTCGTCGATCTTCTTTCGCGGCCAGCCGCGCAGGTGCAGCGGAATTGCGACGTTTTCGAGGCAGCTCAGCGTCGGCAGCAGATTGAAGAACTGGAAGATAAAGCCGATCTTGTCGCGGCGAACACGCGTGAGCTGGTCATCGCGGAGGCCCCCAAGCGCCTCGCCGTCAATGCGAATCTCGCCCGCCGTGGGCCGGTCGAGGCCGCCGATGAGGTTCAGCAGCGTCGACTTGCCGGACCCGGAAGGGCCGACAATCGATACCATTTCCCCGCGCTCGATCGAGAGGTTAACGTCTTCGAGGGCCGTAACCTTACGCTTTCCTTCGTATGTTTTACCGACGCCGCTAAGGTGAATCACTGCTTTGATATAAATCGTCGCCCTGCACAGGGGAGATTAGGGATTTAGCCGGGCGGAGGGCGGGCGAGCCGGCTGCGAATTTAATTTTAACGTACCCGCCGCAATCGGGTTCATCCGGTACTGCGCTTACGGTTAAGCGGCAGGCCAGATCAGCGCATAAACTACTGAAAACTATACACCTGTGCAGATTATACGGTAAGACACTGTACCCTGAGTTCGTGCGGTGATAAGGTGGCCATATCGCAGTAGTTCCGAGGGAACCGTGGCCACGTTACCGCAATATCGTTTAACGCAGGACACCGCGGTGCTTCGTCTGGCGCCCGATGGCCATTATTGCATCACGCAACTCCCGGTGGGCGCTGTCGTAGCTCTGAACCGCCGCACTTCCGAGGTGGCGCCGGAGATGGTTGAGATCCAGAGCGACGGAAGCAGGTACGCGGTGTTTGCGGCGGACTTCGAAGAGCGCGGCGAGCCGGTCACCGACGATTAGCAGCGCCCGGCGGAGACTGCGCCCGTGCGGGCTAAAATGACGAATCGTGCATCGTCTCCTGCTCGGCTTCCTGATTGCATTCATCGCCTGCGCTCAAACGGCGCAGCTCACAGAGCAACTCGGCCGGACGGTCCTTTACGAAGGCGTCGCCATTTCGCCGGACGGCAATCGCATCGCATGGGCGGAAACCACCGCTGCCGCGTCCGCGCCTGTGCTGTTCGTGGATACGATCACCGGCGCTGGCCATCCCGTGGCCGTGCGCCTGCCCGCACAACATGAGGATTCGGATCCGGCATGGTCGCCCGAGTCGTCCACGATCGCGTTCTTCTCAAAGAACAGAGGCCAGGCGGACTTGTGGACGGCGAACGCGGACGGCACGGGCGCGCGCCAGCGCACGCACCTGAACGGCTACGCCGCCCGGCCGCACTGGTCGCACGACGGCAAACGCGTGGCATTCCTGTATATTCAGGGCGCGGGCGGCGGCGGCCCCCTCATGGCCGCGCCATCAATGACCGGCGTTATCGACGAAGACATCCATAACCAGCGCATTGCCGTTTACGAAATGCGCACGGGGAAGGTCCGCCTCGCCTCCGCGGCCGATCTCCACGTCTACGATTTCGACTGGTCGCCGGACGACCGCTCCTTCGCCGCGACGGCGGCGCCGGGTCCCGGCGACAACAACTGGTGGATCGCGCAGGTTTACATTATCGATTCCTCCGGCGGTGAGGCGAAGTCGATCTACAAGCCGCATTATCAGGTGGCGGTTCCCCGCTGGTCGCCCGACGGTAAGAATGTCGCCTTCATCGAGGGCCTCATGAGCGATGAAGGATTTCATGGCGGCGACGTGTACACCGTACCGGCAACGGGGGGCGCTGCCGTGAACCGCACCGCGGGCCGCAAGTCATCCCCCAGTTCCGTCGCGTGGACCTCGCCCGAAAGGCTGCTGCTGACCGAATATTCCGGCGGCGCGAGCATGCTCTCCGAACTGAATCTCGCCGACGGATCGATCCGCGAGCTGTGGAAGGGCGACGAAGGCGTTCATTCCGCGGGTAATTTCCCCAACTTCGCCGTCGCGCACGACGGCAAAACATCGGTCGTGGCCCGAAGCACCTTCAATCGGCCGCCGGAGGTCTGGGCCGGACCGACAGGCGACTGGAAGCAACTCACGCACGCCAACGACAGCCAGTCCGTTCCATGGGGGAAAGCCGAGAGCCTGGAGTGGACCAGCGACGGGATGAACATCCAGGGATGGCTGCTGCCGCCGAAACAGGTGGAAGATGGCCGCAAATATCCGATGATCGTCGTTGTACACGGTGGCCCTTCCGGCATCGAGACATCCTCATGGCCGTCGCACTTCGCTCTTCCTGCCGTGCTCGCAGCGCAGGGATATTACGTGCTCATGCCGAATCCGCGGGGCAGCTACGGGCGGGGCGAGAAGTTCACTCAGGCGAACGTGAAGGACTTCGGCGGCGGCGACCTGCGCGACATCATGGCCGGCGTGGACGCGGCGACCGCCAAATTCCCGATCGATCCCGAGCGGCTCGGCCTGACCGGCTGGAGCTACGGCGGCTTCATGACCATGTTCGCGGTCACCCAGACCAACCGTTTTCACGCCGCGATGGCCGGCGCGGGCATTGCCAACTGGCAAAGCTATTACGGCGAGAACCTGATCGATCAGTGGATGATCCCGTTCTTTGGCGCTTCGGTGTACGACGACCCGGCGGTATACGCAAAGAGCTCGGCCATCGATTTCATTAAGAACGTGAGGACGCCTACACTTATCCAGGTGGGCGAGCGCGACGCCGAGTGCCCGTCGCCGCAGTCGTTCGAATTCTGGCATGCCCTGCGGACCCTCGGTGTGCCGACCGAATTAGTGGTCTATGCCGGCGAAGGGCATATGTTCGTGAAGCCGAAGAACCGTGTGGACATGCAGGACCGGACTATCGCATGGTTCGACAAGTATCTGAAGACGACAGCCGGATCCACAGCCACTGGCCAGCAATAGCCAGCCCAGCCTCCAGGATTTTTCCTATGGCTGAGAATTTTACTGTAAACGCCGCACTGTATGCCGGACGGCTCGGGACGGGACATGATGAGCTGCGGTGCTCAGACCTCTGAACCGCTTGCCTGCATCCCGTCCCGGCCGTCAGGGCGGGCCTTGAGGAGGCCTTTCGGGTTCCCCAAACTCCTACTCCTGTCGAAGTGTTTCAGCAGGATCCAACGCTGAGGCCCGCACCGCGGGGAAGAGCGTTGCGAGAACTGCGGCGAGCAGGAGAATGCCGGGCGCCAGAAGCAGCGTGGTCGGATCGACCGGCTTCATGTTCGTCAGTTCTTTTTGCAGATACTTGCCGCCGAGCCATACGACAGGGACGCCCAGCAGAACTCCTGGAACAGCCATCGCGAGACCCTGGCGCAGGATCATGGCAATTACATTCCCCGGCCGGGCGCCCAGCGCCAGGCGCACCCCAATGTCAGCTCGCCGGCGCGAGGCGCCGTACGAAACGACCCCGTAGAGACCGACCACCGAGAGAACCAGCGCCAGAGTGCCGAACGCATTGCACAGAGTGGCGAACATCCGCTCTCGCTGCAGGCCCTTCGAGATTTGTTCTTCCATGGTCATGGTGTCGACCATAGGCAGGTTCCGGTCAATCTCGCTCATCGCTTTTTGAATGCCGGGGAGCACGGCGCGCGGCGGCGCCGAGGTCCGCAGCACTACCGTGGCTTCCTGTGCGCCCGCGGGCCAGAACGGCAACCAAAGCGCGTACGGCCTCTCCTTGATTGAGGTCGCGGCAATGACGGGTGCGATTCCGATCACCTCGTACTCCGGCAGCTTCGCTCCCGGCGGTCCGTCGGCCATGGCGATCGTCCGCCCCAGCACGCGATCGCCTCCCAGCTTGCGCGCCAGGTCTTCACTGATAATGGCGACGGTCGATTTCTCGCGTTCGTCCGCGCGTGTGAAGTTTCGCCCGGCGACCAGTCGCCTGGTGTACAGGTCGAGGTATGACGGACTGATGCCGTTCGCGGATACCGGATAGTGATCCTGCCGGCCGGAAAGCCGCACCTCCTGCCACCAGCCGCCGATATTCATCGGGCGCATGGAGGCCAGGCCAACCCCCGACACTCCCGGCACGGACGCCAGCCGCTGCTCGAGGTTGAAATAAAACGGCGTCAGCCGGGCTTTGTCGTACCCCGACGTCCCAGGCCGCACATTGAACAGGATCAGATTGCGGCGGTCGAAGCCTGGATCGCTGGACTGGATCGCCATGAGATTGCGCGTGAAGATCACTGCGGTCATGACCAGAACGACGGACAACGCCATTTGGAAAACGGCGAAGATCTGACCGCTGCTCCAGCCCCTGCGCGCGAGGAGGCCAGTGCTGCCAGCCCGCTGCTGCAGCCACGATGCGTCCAGCCGCCGCGACGAGTGCCAGGCGGGGAAGAGGCCGAACACCATGAGCGCGCTGATGGTCACTGCGGCGGCAATCCCAGTCGTGCGGGCGTCGAGGATGAAGCCGATCGGGACGGTTCGGTCGCCGGCGAGAAACCCGCCCAGCAATGTGGCCGTGAGCCAGGCCACCGCGATACTGAGCGCGCCCCCGATCACCGCCAGCAGCGCGCTCTCGGTAAGCAACTGCCGCAACAGCCGCGCGCGGCTGCACCCGAGAGAGATACGCATGGCCAGTTCACTGCTTCGCGCGACGGCGCGAGCGAGCAAAAGGTTGGCGACATTTACACAGGCGATGGCCAGCAGCAGCGTGACCAGGCCGCCGAGGACCAGGAGTGAGTTCCGGAATTGATCGCGCAGGAAGTCCAGCCCGCGGCGGCCTTCGTCGAGACGGATCCGGGGAGCGGTGGCGCCATTCTTCGGCTGCTGCGCCCAGCTGGCGCGGAAGGCCGTATCCACCGCCGGCAGCAGATGGGCGGCACTGACGCCGGAAGCGCGCCGCGCCAGCAACTGCAGGCCCCAGTAGCGGTTGTTCTCGAAGATTTCCCGGCCCAGTTGAAAGCGCGAGTGAAGGAACGCGGCATGATGCAACGCCGTGTACAGATCGGTGTCGTCGCCAGGCGCGAGTCCGTAGAATGCCGGCTCGAGTACGCCTGCGATCACGAACAGTTCATTGTCGATGGTGATGGGTCGCCCGACCACGCTCGGATCCGAGCCGAGGACGTGCGCCCAGAACCGATGCGACAACACGACCACCGCGGGCGCGCCCGAGACGTCGTCACTATCCGACAGCAGGCGCCCCACCTGTGGCCGCACCTCGAGCGTGGAAAGGAAATTGCCGCTGACGGGTTGCGCTTTGGCTACCATCGGCCGCCCCGCGAAGGTGATGCTCACATCATCGGCAAAGCTGTAGGCCGCCACCGAGGCTAACCGGGCAGCGCTGCGTCGCATCTCCCGATACGCCGCGTAGGAAAAGAAGTCGGCCACGTCCCAGGCGCCCGCTTTATCCATGCTTCCCGACGCGCCATCGGTGAGGTCTCGCGGAAAGCCATGGCCCTGCCAGTGCACGAGCGTGAGCTGCTGTGGATTCGGGACCGGCAGGTCACGCCACAGCACCAGATCCATTAGTGACACGACCGCTGTGTTCGCGCCAATGCCCAGCGCGAGAGACAGAACAGCGGCAAGAGTGACCGCCGGTGTCCGGCGCATCATGCGCACGCCGTAGACGATGTCCTGCCGCAGACCAGTCATCCACGCCCATCGGCGCTCGTCGCGGCACTGCTCTTCCGTCCGCGCGATTGCGCCGAACTCGCGCCGCGCCATCCGCTCGGCCTCCTCGCGCGAATATCCCTGGCGCTCATACTCCGCGCGCAGATGATGCAGGTGATGCGCAAACTCGTTCCTGAGCTCCGCTTCGCGTCGATTCCAGAAGAACGGCATCGCTGTCTCGCCTCAGGAATCGAGCACCATGGCCACCGCTCCGGCGTATCGCTGCCACTGCTCTTTCTCTTCGCGCAGGCAGGTGCGTCCGGCCGCGGTCAGGGAGTAGAACTTGCCCATCGGCCCGTTGCCCGTCTCGCGCCACTCCGCTTTCAGCAATCCCTTTCGTTCCAGGCGGTGCAACGCCGGATATAACGAGCCCTGCTGCACCTGGAGCAGCTCCTTGGACGTGACCAGAATCCGTTGCGCGATGCCGTAGCCGTGGATTGGCCCGCCGCCGACGGTCTGCAGGATCAGCAGATCGAGCGTGCCCTGAAGGAGGTCGGCCTTCTTTGCCATGCAGCTAGTATGGCATCCTAGGTAGGTAGATTGTCAAGGTAGCAGTCGGATTATGTCAGCGAGAGCCGCCCGTTCGGCGACTCCACCTCGGCGCGAATGCGCACGTCGCGCCGTGCGGAGACCCTGCCCTCGAGACCAAGAGCTTCGAAAATGGAGGCCAGCCGCACGGGATCGGGGTGTTCGAATTCGAGCGACTCGAGAATGGCGCCAGTAGGCGAATTCGACGACGGGTGCGGAGACTCCGGTGACCACTGAATAAAGAAAGGTACCGGTTGTATCGCGCCTGCCCCCATGTCATTCCTGACCCTAAGCGTGCGCCAGTGAAGTGTGGCTCCGGACGGCAGCCGCCGGGAGCCTTCATGAGGTCCGGATACCTCCAGTCCAGCCTTCCTCGCCTTTGTCGAGATGGAATCGATGTCCCTGGCAGTCACCGCGAATGTAATCAGACGCGGGCCGGTGAGATCCCGTAAATGCCGCTCATCGTTCGCGTCTGGCTGCGCCGGATCCGGCGCGATGATCTCCAGATAATGACCAGCGCCGAGTGACAGCAGCGCGTTGCGTGTGCCCGCGCCTGGATGGACCCCGCCCACCGCGGCGCGAACGCCCACACGCTCCTGGACCCACTTGATGCCTCGGTCCAGATCGGCCACTCCGAGCAGAAGGTGATCGACCGCGGAAGTTACATCCGTCAGACCCTGAGCCATGGCGAACATCGGTCCAGTTCCCAGCAGCAGCGACCGCCTCGTGAGGCCAGCCATCGCTGTTACCAGATGTAATCCTTCGCCTGCTCCCGGCGCGCATAGCTGTCCAGCACGTGCACGACGCGGATCTTCTTCAGCTTTGTCGGCGACAGCGCGCCGATGGGGATGAAGACGACGCGCCGGTTCAGGTGCGCGGCAATGGACCGGAAGATGGACCGCGGAGGCTTCGCGGCCACATAGACCACCAGCCGCTGCACCGAATA
>DASRCB010000004.1:0-15512 GCA_035653295.1 Bryobacteraceae bacterium | reverse complement strand
GGGAAAGCTGCATCGTCACCAGCAGTGGCGGTATCGTCGCGCCCAGGAAGACGAGCAGGATTCGCGCGCGCAGGCTGCGGATCATCGCTCGAACTCCGCCAGCCGGAACGGACCGCTGTTCATGAACCAGCGCTGCTGCGTGCGGCGCACCGGATGGCTGAATACCTCGATCAGGCTGGCAATGCTGATTCCATCGCTGTCGGCCAGCACCGGTGGTCCGTCTCTTTGGTCCTCGCTGCGGATTTCCAGCCTGAGCCAGAGCGGCGCATCGCGGGCCACGCCGGCGGTCGGCACCGCGATCTGCTCGAAGCACCAGCGCTCGGCCGCGCTCGGCAGCAGATGCGATACCGACCGGCGGCTGTTACTGAGCCGCGACACGGCGAAGCGCTCTTCCCATAGGTCGTAGCTCACCACGAATCGCTCGAAAGTGCGCCACACCTGGCGATCACGCGAGCCGCTGAATAACGTCACCTGAAAATCGAACGGCACGCTCATGCCGTCGTGCAGATGCGAAAGAGACTGTCCCACCAGAAAATGCACGCGCGGCGCGGACAGGCGCAGAGCGTCCGGTCCAGGGGTGATAATCAGGTCCTCGCTGGACAGGGCCATGGCGTACGCCGCGAGGCACAGAACCAGGGTCGCCATGGCCGCGCACAGGGGTGCGGTGATGGAAACCCGGGAGCGAATGCCCTTTCTCAAAAATTCATTCCTGCGATCAGGACCGGGTCCATGCGGCCCTGCTGTAGCGGGAAGGCCACGGCCACCAGCAGTTCGTTGCGCTGCAGAATGCCGAAGCTGCTCCCCACGCCGACGCCGATCGATTGTTTTGGGCTGGCCGCGCGGCGCGGGTCCCAGATCGCGCCCACGTCGTAGAAGGCGCGCAGAATGCGATAGCGATAACCTGCCGTGCCGTACGCCAGCCGGCTGCCGCCAACAGGATCGAGCTGATACTTGTTCCAGCCGCGCAGCATGGTGCTGTTGCCGAGGACGAAGCGCTCGAAAAGCGGAGCCTCGCCCGAGATCAGCCCGGCGTCGAAGCCGGCGTCGATGCGGTGGCGGCCCCATACGCCCGTCCATGAGGCCGTGAGCTCGTTGCGGGCGTACACATAATCGGAGCCGAGGGTGTGGGTTGCCGCGCGGAGCGTCCAGCTGATCCGGGCGGTCTTGTGCGTCTCTTCAGAAACCTCTTCGTCATGCTGCCAGCGGAGTTCCGCGGTCATGGCGTTCGCCGATCGCGATGGCGCGCCTGGCAGCTGTGATTCCATCGATTCGAAAGCCGTTCCCGCGGAGACGGTCAGTTCCCGGGTCACCGCATACTCCATGCGCGGCGCCAAATCCATACGCGCGTGATACATGCCAGGGTCGCCTGGTGCGCTGGACAATGCGGCCTCCGTCTCGCGCCCGAACTCTTCGTGGTAATCCTCGAAATCGAACACCAGCCGTACCGGGTGGTCCGATCCCCAGCGATGCGTCAGCCGGGCGCGCGCTCCGGTGAACCGCTCCACCAGATCGTCTCCATCAGAGAGAAGGCCGACCGTGATCGTATTGTGTCCGAACGGCAGCGTCGCTTCACCGATCGCGGTCCAGCCCTGGCCGGAGGTCCACACAAACTTCGGAACCAGCACATCGAATGCGCTGTGGGTGCGATCGACGTCGAAGAACACACGGACGTAATCGGGGCGCGACCCGCGGGCGATTCGGAAGGAAACGCTGTGGGCGCTCAACTCGGTCCTGATGTCGTGAGCCAGCCCGCGCAGGGCTGCATAGTTCAGTTTGTCGCCCGCGAGGCTCTGGATCCGGTCCCGCAGCCGGTGACTGAAGTCCGCTTCCTGCGTATCTGGAAACTCAACGCTTTCCACGATATAGCGTGAGTTGACGTTCCAGTCGCCGCTCGCGTTTCCCTCGGCTGGATTGGGCCGATCCGGGGAGGTCGACACCAGGGCTGGCGTGGTGTCTTCCGCAAACACGACAGCCGCGCCCAGGCAGAGACCCACTGCGAGCGCGGTTCGCAACGGATTCATGACCGCCTCGCCTGCAGTTCAGCCGCCAGGAGTGCGTTATTGCAGGCTGGCGCAAAGTGGGCCACGTGACTGTGAACGCAAATCACGGGTGTGATCCGCTGAAAGCATAGCACTTCCGCGTAACTACCGGTTTGAGCGCCCGACAACCACGATCATGAACGTGCCGGGCTTGATCGTCGGACGTCCACCTGGGCTGGAAGCCGCCCCGAGTTCGGCGGTTGGCAGGTAGATCCGGTGGGTCGCGGTATCGATGCCCATCGTCCGGGCGCCAGCTGGCGTCTTCACGGTCTGAATGACTTCGAATTTGCCCGGCGACCTCTCCCCGACGACCGCGAGCGTACCGTCGCGGCAGCTCGCAAATGCCTGATCGCCATCGACTTTGGTGGCGTCCACGCCGGCTCCGATGGGCACGTCGCCCACTATCTTGCCGTCCTTCGTGCTCATGACGATCATCTTCTGCGGATTGCGGCAGCCCACGAAGAGCAGCCCCCTTTTCGTATCGATGGCCATTCCGACCGGTGAGCCGCCCGGCGCCATGGGCCAGCGGCTAAGTACCTTCCTGGCCTTGATATCGACGACCGCGACCATATTCTTGTCTTCCAGGTTGATGTACACCTTGCCGGCCCCATCGGAGGCGAGAAACTCCGGCTTGCCGCCCAGATCGATCGGCGCCTCGATTTTCCCGTTTTTCGGATCCGCGTCGGGGCGAAGCGTCAGCAGTGTTCCACCGTCGCCTGAAACGGCCAAAACGCGGTCGCTTGCCGGATCGTAGATGATTCCGTCGGCATCCGGTTGCGCGGCGACACTTCCGAGGATGGCGTTGCTCTTCAGGTCGAAAATGACAATTGCTCCCGAGCCTCCGCCGTCGCTGATGAATCCGCGGCCGGCCCGCGGAACGAGTGCTACGCCGTGTGAACGCTTCTGGCCCGGAATATC
Source organism: Bryobacteraceae bacterium (assembly GCA_035653295.1). Taxonomy (GTDB): domain Bacteria; phylum Acidobacteriota; class Terriglobia; order Bryobacterales; family Bryobacteraceae; genus DASRCB01. The sequence continues at coordinate 12,555 of DASRCB010000004.1, read as the reverse complement.
GGCGATCAACTTGCCGGACTCGGAGTCGATCACCTGCGTGTGCGTGGATCGGGTCACGTACAGACGGTGGGTGTCAGGTGCGACGGTGACGTAATCCCAGCCGCCGTCGCCACCGATGTGGATGGTGTTGATTACCGCCCAGTTCGCCTGCCCAAAACCGGGCGTAAAACTGAGCACCGCGGAAACCAGAACTGACCGGCAGAGCCTCATCGCGTTTGTCCCTCACCCAATCTAACAGGAGCCGGCTTATTCGGTTCAGTGAAACGGCCGGCCACGCGCGGTTGTCCGAATAATCGTGAGGTCGAAAGCATTCCATGGTGCGGCGGTCGCCGGGTTGGCGCTCCTGGTCGTGAGCGGGTGGTCATCCAGTCCCGATTTGCCGAGGCAGACGATGCCCGGCGTGCCCAATTTCCACAAGGTGGACGATCATCTCTACCGCGGCGGCCAACCAACGCCGCTGGGCATCCGGAACCTGGCGCAGCACGGGATTCGAACCGTTGTGGATCTGCGGGGCCGCAATGCGCAGGCCGAGCGGGAGCAGCGGGAAGTGGAGAAGGCCGGGATGCATTACGTGCACATTCCGATGTCCACCACCGCGCAACCGACAGATCGGCAGATCTCCGACGCGCTGTCCGTCCTGAACGACCGTGCCGCGTGGCCGGTTTTCGTGCATTGCGCCGGCGGGAGGGACCGAACCGGGGCCGTGGTGGCGTGCTATCGCATCAGCCGCTACAAGTGGAGCAACGCCGAGGCGCTCGCGGAGGCGCGCCGGGCCGGACTGAGCAAGGCGAACGATCGGGTCTATATACAGTCCTGGCATCCGCAAGCTGCTGAAAACGCAGCGAGTCCGAAGTCCGATGGCGGCGCGCGATAGCGCGGAACGACGGCGCCAATCGAACGCTGTCGAATCCGCCGGGGTTGTGGTACTATGAAATTGTCTTTGCCCGCCACAACCATCCGTGAGTGCCTTTCGGCCGCCGATTTTCACTCTTCCGAGTTGATCAAACCGCACGACAAAGACGAACTTCACTTTCAGGAGAATTCCATTGACCAACATCTTTGTCGGCAATCTCAGCTACCAGACAACTCAGGATGAACTGCAGCAGGCCTTTTCGCAGTACGGCGAGGTCGAGCGGGTAAACATCATTACCGATCGCGACACGGGGCAGCCTCGCGGCTTTGCCTTCGTGGAGATGACCGAGCGGCGTGACGCCGAAACGGCCATTGCGCAGCTGAACGGCGCGGAGCTGAACGGCCGTGCGCTGAACGTCAACGAAGCCCGTCCGAAGCCGGCGGGCGGCGGATTCGGCGGCGGTAATCGCGCCGGCGGCGGCGGACGTGGCCGCAGCGGCGGCGGCAACCGCGGCGGTTCGCGCTGGTAATCGGTTAGCCAGTCCCAGAATCAACTTTTTGCCGGGGCGGGACGGTTGTCCCGCCCTGTTAGGAGGAACCATGGCCGGACGCGGCTCCCAATCTTTCCAAAAGCGTCAAAAAGAACTGCAGCGAAAAGAAAAGCAGCAGGAAAAGATGGCCAAACGGCTGGCTCGCAAGCACGAAACACTGGACGCCATCACCGAGCGCACCGGGCAGGACACTGAAACCGAGGTCCCTGCAGCCGAGCAGCAGCCGGAAGCCTGATCTTCAGCCAGCAGGCGATTCAAACATAACGACGGCCAGCGGCGGCAGCGTCATGCACAGCGAATGATAGTGGTTGTTGAATGACACCGGTTCACTGGGCAGACCGCCGCCGTTGCCCATATTGCTCCCTCCATAAAGCTCCGAATCGGAGTTGAACACCTCCCGATACCAGCCTGGATCCGGAATGCCGACGCGATACTTAAGGTGCGGCACCGGAGTGAAATTGCATACCACCAGCACGAATCCGTTCCCGTGCGCCGGCCGGCGCAGGAAGCTGATGATGGAATGGTCCACGTCCTGGAAATCCACCCACTGGAATCCCTGCCACTGGAAATCGACCTCGTACAGCGCGGGGTGTGACTGATACAGGTGATTGAGATCGCTGACGAACTGCTGCAGCTTCTTGTGGCTGTCGTATTGAAGTAGTTCCCACTCCACCGTTCGATCGCTGTTCCACTCGTTCCACTGCCCGATTTCGCAGCCCATGAACAGCAGCTTCTTGCCCGGATGTGCATACATATAGGACAGGAACGCGCGGACATTGGCGAATTTCTGCCACATGTCGCCGGGCATTTTGCTCAGCAGCGCTCCCTTGCCGTGAACCACCTCGTCGTGTGAAATGGGAAGCACGAAGTTCTCGGTAAACGCATACAGCATGCTGAAGGTGATGTTGTGGTGGTGATATTTGCGATGCACCGGATCCTGGCTGAAGTAGTTCAGCATGTCGTGCATCCAGCCCATGTTCCACTTCATCGTGAAGCCGAGCCCGCCCAGGTAGACCGGGCGTGAAACACCGCCGAAGGCGGTGGACTCTTCGGCAATCGTGACCGCGCCCGGAACGGTATGCGCCAGCTCGTTAAAACGTTTGAGGAGATCGATGGCTTCGAGGTTTTCGTTGCCGCCGTACATGTTTGGGATCCACTCGCCGGCCTTTCGCGAATAGTCCAGGTACAGCATCGAGGCCACGGCGTCCACACGCAGGCCGTCGATATGATACTTGCGCAGCCAGAACAGGGCGTTGGAGATGAGGAACTCGCGCACCTCGTTGCGGCCGTAGTTGAAGATGAGGGTTCCCCAGTCCTTGTGCTCGCCCTTGCGCGGATCGGCGTGTTCGTACAGCGCGGTGCCGTCAAAGAAGGCCAGGCCGTGGGCGTCTTTCGGGAAATGGGCGGGCACCCAGTCGACAATGACTCCGAGACCCTCCTGATGCAGGCGGTTGACGAAGTACATGAAATCCTGCGGCGTGCCGAAGCGCGCGGTAGGAGCATAAAACCCGGTGATCTGATATCCCCACGATCCGGAGTAGGGATGCTCCATGATGGGCAGCAGCTCCACGTGTGTGTAGCCCATGCGCTTCAGGTACGCGGAGAGCGTGTCGGCCAGCTCGCACCAGGAGAGCGGCTCGTTGCGCGGGCCGCGCATCCAGGAGCCGACATGAAGCTCGTAGATCGACAGGGGCCGCTTTAGCCAGTCGGTGCGGCCACGTTCGTCCATCCATTGCTGGTCGGTCCAGTGGAAGGTGCTGAGGTCGGCGACGATGGATGCCGATTTCGGCGGAGCCTCGCTGGCGAAGGCGTACGGGTCGGCCTTGAGCTGGTGATAGCCGTAGAAGCGGGAGCGAACCGAGTATTTGTAGTGCACCCCCGCGCCGATGTTCGGGATGAACAGCTCCCAAACGCCGCCGTCGCGCAGGCGCATCGGATGGCGGCGCGTATCCCATTCGTTGAAATCACCGGCCACGCTCACCACCTGGGCGCTTGGGGCCCACACCGCAAAACGAACTCCAGGGACGCCTTCCGACTCGACCAGGTGCGCGCCCAGCGAACGATAGGCCTCGAAGTGCGTTCCTTCGCCGTGCAGGTGCAGTTCGAAGTCGCTGAGCTGAGGAGGAAAACGGTACGGATCTTCGATGTCGATTTCGCCGCCGCTCCAGAGCCGAAGGTGCAGCTGATAGTGATCCGGCTCGGTGGTCACGCGCGCGCTGAAGAAACCCTGGCGGTCGAGCTTTTCCATGGGCGTCAGCGCGTCACCCTGCCTGACGAAGGCGTCCGAGGCCTGGGGAAGAAATGCGCGGATCTCCCAGGCGCCATCCTCGCCGCGATGCGGTCCGAGCACGCGGAACGGGTCCCCGTACCAGCCCCCGACTATGCCTTCGATTTCGCTGTTGGTCATCGTTGTTTCCGTAAGATCCTCATCCAGGCCGTTATTATGTCAGCAATGCCCGGCGCGCCCATGGCGGAACTGCACATTCACCTCGAGGGCTCCATCTGGCCGGACACCCTGCGGGCCATCGATCCGACGCTCACGCCGGAGGGCATCCCGTCCTGCGCGGGCGCTGGTTCGTTCTCCGCCTTTATCGAAGCATACAAGTGGACGGTCGAGCGACTTCGCGCCCCGGAACATTATGCGCTGGCCACACGCGATCTGCTGAGGAGACTCGGGGAGCAGGGCGTCAGTTACGCGGAGATTACGCTGTCGGCCGGGGTAATCCTGTGGAAGGGACAGGATCTGGACCGGGTCTTCGACGCCATTGCGGAGGAGAGCGCGCAGTCGCCCTTTCCCGTGTTCTGGATTCCGGACGCCATCCGGCATTTCGGGCCCGAGCCGGCGCGAACGGTGGCGGAGTTCGCCATACGCCGGCGCGATGACGGCATCATCGCGTTCGGGCTGGGCGGCGACGAGCAGCGAGGGCCGGCGGAATGGTTCGCTGACATTTTTCGAATGTGCCGCGACGGCGGGCTGCATCTGGTGTGTCACGCGGGCGAGACCTGCGGCCCGGAGTCGATCCGAGCCGCTCTGGCTATCGGCGCCGAGAGGATCGGGCATGGGATTTCCGCCGTCGGCGACCCTGGCCTCATGGCCGAACTGCGCGACCGCGATGTGCCGCTGGAGATATGCATTACCAGCAACGTCTGCACCGGCGCGGTGGCGACACTCGAGGAGCACCCGGTTCGGCGGCTGTTCGATGCCGGAGTTCCGGTCACGCTGAACTCGGATGATCCGGCGCTGTTCGAAACTACGCTGACTCGCGAATACGAGCTGGCGGAAAAGCAGTTCGGTTTCACCCGCGAGGAATTGAGCCGCATTGCGTCGAACGGGTTTCGTTACGCTTTCCGGCGCCTGCCGTCAGGGCCTTCGACGTGATCGCTGGCTTTCTCGATTTCCGAATTCAACTCCGCCCCGATCAGCACGGCGGCGCTGGTCATGTACATCCATAACAGCAGCGCAGCCATGGCCGCCGCTCGGCCATAGATCTGCTGATAGTGGCCGAAGTGATCGCAGTATTCGCGATAGCCGAACGTCGCTCCGACCCAGAGTAGGGCGGCGAAGACGGCGCCGGGCGTGCTCCACTGCCATGCCTGGTTCTTGAGATTCGGCCCAAAGCGATAAAACAAGCCGAACGAGATCAGCAGAATGCCGGTCACCGCGGCCCAGCGCAGGAGACCCGCCGCCATGCCGTTTCTGGATCCGCCGAGGACATGCATGGCCACCAGCGCGGCGAAGATGAGGGCTACGACGGTGAGGGCCAGCCCGGAGGAGATGAGCGCGATGCGGCGCCAGTCGCGATCCTCGTCCACTTCGTACGCGATATTGAGTCCAACAATCATCGCCCACGCGGCGTTGAAGCTGGCCCAGACCGCGCTCAGCGCGCCGAAGAAGAGCGATGCAGCCGCCGCGCGGGCACTTCCGGTGAGGTCGTTTATTGCCCCGGCGACCAGCGACGCGGCGTCGGCAGGCAGGAACTGCCGGAAAGAGCCGGTCAGTGCCGTGCGCATGTCCGCCCCGGCGCCGGCAAGCCGGGTCAGGGCCATGAGCACGAGAAGAAGAACGGGGAAAATGGCGAGGAAGTGATAGAAGGCCAGCCGCGCCGCCTGGCCGAACACTTCGTCCTCCCAGCTCTCCCGCGCGGTGCGCTTCAGCAATTCGATGACCGAGAGGCCGCCCAGGCTCCACGTTTGGGGCACTCCTATAGTGTGCAGCGGAAAGGGCCGCGACCATTAGCCGTCGGCTATCGTGAAGTAGAATGTCGCCCCATCCTGCTCGCGCGACTCGACCCAGATCCTGCCGCCGTGTTTTTCGACAATGTGCTTGCAGATGGCCAAACCGATGCCGGTGCCGGGCACATCCTGTTTGTGAAGGCGCTTGAACACACCGAAGATCTGCTCCGCGTACTGCGGCGCGATACCGATACCGTTGTCCTGGACGGCGAAGAGCCACTCTCCGGGACGACTCTCGCACGTGATGCGAATTTTCGGAACCTCGCGCCCGCGGTACTTGATGGCGTTGCCGATCAGGTTTTGAAACAACTGCACTAACTGTACTGTGTCGCCGATGACCGTCGGCAGCTCCGTGTAAATAACATCGGCGCTTGTCTCGTCGATGAGCGTCTGGAGGTTCATGATTGCCCAGTGCACGACGTCCGACACTCTTACCTGGGTGCGTGCGCTGGTTTCCACGTTCAGCACGCGGGAATACGTAAGCAGGTCATCGATCAGCGCCCTCATGCGGCTTGCTCCGGCGATGATGAACGAAAGATACTCGTCCGCATCCGCGTCCAGCTTTCCCGTGTATTTCCTGGACAGCATCTGCGCGAAACTCGCCATGGTGCGCAGCGGCTCCTGTAAGTCATGGCTTGTTACATACGCGAACTGTTGCAGGTCGGCGTTCGAACGAGCCAGCTGTCCGGCCTGGGCCGTGAGCGCCTCTTCGGCCATTTTCAGTTCGGATATATAAGCCTCCGCCTGGTGCTGGCGAACGCGGCTGCGGATGGCCGCGTTCGCGGCGCTCACGATAGTTATGATCCGGAGCGGGCGCTCGAGCAGCGTAACATTTCCAAGCTCTCGAATCCGCCGCGACCCTTCCAGGCTGGCTCCGGTGGATTCACCGCCGGTCGTGAGCACGATGAGAGGAAAGTCCGACCAGGGAGGCTGACGATCGATCCAGGCCTTCAGGCTGGTGAACGCCTCGCCGGTCAGGCACTCCTCGGCAATGATGGCCCCCGAGGCCTCGCCATCCATCTCGCGGACGAATTCCGCGGCGGAGTGACATGGTCTGCATTGAATCCCGGCCCTCGTCAGCGCCTGGCAGACAAGCTCCACGTCGCGGCGGAGGTAGAAGAAAACGATCAGGGCATTCGCTTCGGGCTTAGCTTTCACCATCGTCGGCCCTGGAGAGCTTCGCCCTGGCGCCCACAAACCGCGGAACCCCGGTCAACACGCCCGCGAATTCACGGAGCGGCTCGCCGATGTGAATGCCATCGTTGGCGAACCTCAACTCACGGATGGTCCGCTCATGGCCGCCCTTTCTTTTCTTGACGACCGAGAGCGCCTGTCGCACTTCCCCCTCGGCCTCGAAATACCGGAGCAACAAAACGGTATCCGCCAGGTAGCTGAGTTCCAGAGGCGTATCCATGCGACCCATTAGCCCGTGCTGCGCGACGATCAGAATGGTCATGACGCCCCTTTGCGCCAGGTAGGTCAGCAGCTCGTGCAATTGCAGCAGAAGGTACTTCTCGTTCGGCATGGCGTTGAGATAGCCGTTGAGACTATCGATAACCACCATCCGTATGCCGTCCAATTCGATGGCTCGGCGGACATGGGCGACGAACTCGCCGGGAGACAGTTCCCCCGGATCCACCTGCTCGAGTTGCAGCAGCCCCTGTTCGAGGAAGCTATCGACATTCAGCGACATGCCTGAGCTGCGCTCCACGAACGTGTCGCGGTTTTCCTCGAACATGGCCCACCACACGCGTTCGCCCCTGTTGCATGCCGCCCATGCAAACTGAGTCGCAAGGGTCGACTTACCCGAGCCTGCCGGACCGAGTATGAGCGAACTGCTGCCTCGTTCCAAACCGCCGCCCAGCAATTCGTCGAGACGGGCGAGGCCGCCCGACCCCTTCTCCCGGACGTGGTTTCCCGGGTGCTCCGACGCGACCAGGCGCGGAAAGACGGCGATACCGCCGGTATCGATGACGTAGTCGTGGTACCCGTCACGGAAGCGGACGCCTCGCATCTTCACAACGTGGAGCCGCCTTCTGGTCACGCCATAGTCTGTATTCACCCGCTCCAGCCGGATCACGCCGTGGGAGATGCTCTGCAACTGGAGATCGTTCTCCTGAGCGGTGCGATCGTCGAGAAGCAGAACCGTACACTTCCTGCCGGCAAAGAACTGCTTCAGGGCCAGGATTTCGCGGCGGTATCGCAGCGGTCCCTGAGCCAGAAGGCGCATCTCCGAAAGAGAATCGAAGACCACGCGGGTGGGATTCACGGACTCCACCTGGTCCAGAATGCGAGTCATCGTCTCCCCAAGCTCGACTTCGGCAGGGTGAAACACCGAATATTCCTGATCATCGGCGGCGGGGTCGTGCGCCGTTTCCAGCTCATAAAGGCTGACTCCGTCGAGCGACCAGCCGTGGGAATCCGCGACGTCGCGCAGCTCGTCTTTCGTTTCTGAAAGCGTGACGTAGAGGACGGGCTCTTCCCGCTCGCGGCCGTGGAGCAGGAACTGGAGAGCAAGGGTGGTCTTTCCAGTCCCCGGGTCGCCTTCGACCAGATACAGGCGGCTCCGCGGCAACCCGCCCCCGAGTACATCATCCAGCCCCTCGACTCCGGTGCTGACGCGTACGAGGCCCTTGCCTCGAGCGGGTATATTTTCAGAGCGCAATCGTGACATCGTTGCGTTTTAGCCTTTCATCGAAAGGATCAGGTAAGCCCTCCGGCATCCCCGACTTTAGCAAGGACAGATTAGCACGCGCTGTTCCGGGTAAACGGCGCGGTGGCCGCACGGCTGAGCGCCAGGACCTTCCTTCAGGCGACCCACCTGCGCTTCAACCTTCGAGTCGGCAGCGTTCCCTTGTGCATAACACAGCGGAACGTACTTACGATCAAGCTGTTAGCGCGTTTTGTAGTTCTTAGCTACTGTCCATTGTGAAGAACACCATACAAGCCGAAAATTCACGATAATGCAGCCTTCTCGGGTGAACATGGGGCCGCGCGGTTATGCCACGTAAGGCGTAAGCAATAAGCTCGCAATGTTTGTCTCGTCCCTGCCCCACCGGCGGGGATGCACTGGCTCGGCCCCGATTCGGACTGCAGCGCTGGCAGACGGCTTTTGACCGATGACCGCCGCCTGCCGCCAAGGAGGGGAGAAAAGGCATGAAACTCACATGGCTTCTGACGGGGGTCTTTCTTGCCGCCTGCGCCGTTTACGCGCAGACGGAGACGGGGCAAATTACGGGAACGATCCTCGATCCAACCGGAGCGACGATCGCCGGAGCAACGGTCCGAGCGACCATGTCGGCGACCGGAACCTCGCGCAGCACGACGAGCGCCACGGACGGCAACTATACCATCGCCGACCTGCAGCCCGGCGAGTACACGGTCGCCGTCACGGCAACGGGGTTCAACCAACAGCAGCAGCGCCTGACCGTTTCGGTGGGCGCGCGCATCGGCCAGGATTTTCACCTCGAAGTGGGATCCACTTCAACCGTCGTGGAGGTGACTGAAACCGCCGTACACGTGGATACGGAAACACAGACGCTTAGCCAGGTGGTGACCGAGAACGAGATCAAGGAGCTTCCCAACCTGACGCGAAATCCGTACCAGTTCGTGGCCCTGGCCGGGAACGTCTCCGATGTCGGGCTGGGCACGCGGGGCGCCGGGTTCTCGATCAACGGGCAGCGGGAGGCGTCCACGAACATCCTGCTCGATGGCGGCAGCAACAACGATGAATTTAACGGCAACATAGGCCAGCAGGTGCCGCTCGACGCGGTCCAGGAATTCTCGGTGATGACCAGCAACTTCACGGCGGAGTACGGCCGCGCTTCCGGCGGCATCGTGAACGTCGTATCGAAGTCCGGCACAAACGACTTCCACGGCACGGCGTACGAGTTCAACCGCGTCTCGCGATTCTCTTCGAACACGTTCCAGAACAACGCAGACGGGATTGCGAAGTCGCCTTTCGTGCGCAACCAGTTTGGCTATTCCGTTGGCGGGCCGGTGAAGAAAAACAAGCTCTTTTTCTTCAGCAGCACGGAGTGGACGCGGGTACGCAGCAACGCGGAGAGCTTCGCCTGGGTCCCCACTCCGGATCTGATTGCGCAGACACCGGCGAACGTGCAGAACTTCTTCCAAACGCTCGGGCAGCTTCGCACGTCGGCGAGCGCGTTCGGCACAGTGAATCGCGCGGACCTGACCAACCTGCTGGGAGGCGATCCCTGCGCCGGCCAGGCCTGTGCGTCGTTGCCTTCGAATCTGCCGCTGTTCACGCATATCGCGTATACGGTGCCCACGGACGCTGGCGGCGGGTTTCCGCAGAACACCTGGGATACTTTCCAGCGGGTCGATTACAACATCTCCGACAAGACGCAGCTTTACGGGCGATACGCTCTGTACAGTTCCGTGAACCCGGCGGGGGTACTCTCGAACAGTCCCTACGCCAATTACGACCTGGGCGAGACGTTCTACAACCACAACTTTCTGTTGTCCCTCATCCATACGTTCTCACCCACGTGGATTTCCGAGAGCAAGGTTGTGTTCAACCGGCTGACCAACCTGCAACAGGGGCTGACCAGCCGCGGACTCGTGCCCACGATGTATGCCAACACGATTGGGCTGGTGACCATCGGCGCGGACTCTATCGCATTTCCGGGCTACAATCCGTTCACGCCAGGCAACGGCGGCGCATTTGGCGGACCGCAGAACATCATTCAGTTCAACGAGGACATCAGCCATTCCTGGCGGGCACATTCGATCCGTTTCGGCGGCAGCTTCGATTACGTTCGTGACAATCGCACTTACGCTGCCTATCAGACGGCGGTGGACGCGCTGGCCAATGACACGAGTCTGGGCAGCGCTCTCGATGGCCTGCTGGCCGGGCAGTTTTCGCAGATCAAGGTTGCCGTCGATCCGCAGGGCAAATTCCCCTGCGCAGTTACGCCGGACAACTGCAAGGTCACGCTGCCGGTCACATCTCCCAACTTCAGCCGCAGCAACCGCTTCCGCGAGGGTGCTCTGTACGCTCAGGACTCCTGGAAAGTGCGCCCGCGCTTTACCGTGAATCTGGGCCTGCGCTGGGAATATTTCGGGGTGCAGCACGACAAGCACGACCGCCTGGACGCGAACTGGTACGCGCCGGGAATCGGGTTTGCGGACGACCAGCTGGGGCTGTATCTGCGGAACGGAAGCATGCAGCTGGCGCCGAACAGTCCGGTTGGCGGGCTGTGGGCATCGGACTGGAAAGACTTCGGACCGCGCGTCGGGTTTGCCTGGGATGTGTTCGGAAACGGCAAGACCAGCGTCCGCGGCGGCTACGGAATCGGCTACGAGCGCAACTTCGGCAACGTGACCTACAACCTGATTCAGAACCCGCCGAATTACGCGGTGCTGGACGTCTCCGGCCCGGTCACCACGGATAACTTCGGGCCGCTGGCGGGGAGCGGAGGGTCTCTGCCGCTGCCGCGCGTCGGAGCTCGAATCGTCGATCCGCATATCAAGACCGCATACGCGCACATGTGGAACGCGTCGATCGAGCATCAGTTTGCGCGCAACGTGCTTTGGGCGGTGGAGTACAGCGGATCGAAGGGTGTCGATCTGTACGCCATCACCTATCCGAACCAGAACGGGTTCGGCAATTTCATCCTCGGCGATCCCTGCACGGCGAGCGCGGGCTGCTCGACACAGCCGAATCCCGGGTGGGGCATCAATGTCGGTTACCGGGGGAACGAAGGCTTTTCGATTTATCACGGATTGAACAATCGGTTCACGATGCGCAATTTCATGGGCTCGGGGGTGGACCTGATCGCTAACTACACGTGGTCGCACGCCATCGACAACCTGAGCTCGACGTTCTTCGAAGCCGGCGGACAGGGAATTGCCGGGCAGTACGGTCAGCTGAACCTGACCATCAACAATGGGGACTTCGTGTTCGGTCTTCTCGATCCGTATCACCCGAAGCTGGATCGCGGCGACGCCGAGTTCGACATTCGCCAGCGGCTGACCATGGCCGCAACATGGCGGATTCCAACGGGCAATCTGCGCGGCTTCGCGCATGCGGTGCTGGGCGGCTGGAGCTTCAATCCGATATTCACGGCGCGCACCGGGCAGCCGTTCAGTATTTTCGACAGCGCGGCGGGGGTCCTGCCGCTGAATACGCCGCGCGCCACCTTCGCCGGACCGGTGCCGGTGAATGGTAATGGACTGATCGCCACCGCCACGCCGGATGTGTACCACTACCTGACCATCCCCGATTCGCTGATCCTGCATGAGCCGATGTCCATGGCGCCAGGGACGAAGTGGCCTTCGAACATGACCGGCCGGGACGCATTTCGCGGCCCCGGCTGGTGGGATCTGGACGCCGGTCTTTACAAGGACACGAAGATCACCGAGCGGTTCAGCATCCAGCTGCGCGCCGAAACCTTCAATCTGTTCAACCACGCCAACCTGTACGTGAACGGAACGACTGCCGATGTGGGCACCAGCAATGCCGTGAACGCCTGCTTCGGCTGCACCGGGTCCACGTATGATCGGCGGCACCTGCAACTGGCGGTGAAGCTGATTTTCTGACGAAAAGCCGGGGCCCGGGAACCGGGGTCCGGGGTCCGAAAACCCGGGGTCCGGGAACCGGGGTCCGGGGCCGCTGCCGCGGCAGGGGTCAGGGGACAGGGGTCAGTTTGGTGGGCTGGGCCGAAAAGCCGTGGTCCGTGGCCCGTGGTCCGTGGCCCGCGCTGGGCTGGCCCGAAAAGCCGTGGTCCGTGGCCCGTGGTCCGTCGTCGGCTGTGTGCTGGGCCGAAAAGCCGTGGTCCGGGAACCGGGATCCGGGGTCCGCTGTGTGCTGGGCCGAAAAGCCGTGGCCCGTGGTCGGTGGTCCGCGCTGGGCTGTGCCGGTGCTCCGTCGTTGGGTTCGGTTTCGGGTGTGCTG
>DASRCB010000003.1:0-14312 GCA_035653295.1 Bryobacteraceae bacterium | reverse complement strand
AGTCGACCGAACGGAAGCTGAACTGCTGGCAGCGCGAGGCAATGGTGGTCGGGATCTTGTGAACCTCCGTGGTGCACAGGATGAAGGCTACCCACTCCGGCGGCTCTTCCAGGGTCTTCAACAACGCGTTGAAGGCTTCGTTGGTGATCTGGTGCGCCTCATCGATGATGAATACCTTGTAGCGATCGCGCGCCGGGCGTAAGCGCACACTCTCCCGCAGCTCACGCATCTCATTGATGCCGCGGTTGGATGCGGCGTCGATCTCGATTACATCCATCGACGACCCGGCGCCAATCTCGACACAGCTGGCGCACTTGCCGCAGGGGTGGGCCGTGGGACCTTCGATGCAGTTGAGGCAGCGCGCAAGAATTCGCGCGACCGTGGTTTTACCTGTACCGCGCTGGCCCGAGAATATGTAGCCGTGCGCGATGCGCCGCTGTGAGATGGCGTTCTCCAGCGTGGTGCGGACGTGTTCCTGGCCGATCAGTTCCGCAAACGACTGCGGCCGGTACTTTCTGGCAATTACCTGGTACATGAGGAACGAGGGGCCGGAATCTGCCAGACCCCGGGTGATCCGCGGCACACGAGCGGCGCCGTTACCGTTGCTTCCTTCCGGACCTGGCGGGGTTCACGGTTGCCCATTGCACGGAGCCCGGAGCCTGACAAGTCTCATGCTAACATCCGCTCCGAAACGGCTCAGCGTTTGCGCGACGAGGGTGGCGTGATGCCCTTTGTCCGCAGATATCCGACCAGATTGCCGTAATGTTCATTGGTCGAAGCGATCAGCCCGATCATGCCCTCTACCGGATAAACGGTCTTTCCGGCGACCGTGACCCCGCTAAGCGCCTTCTGGTCGGTCATGCCCAGCAGCGCGGCGTCGCAGTAGGCGAACGAATCGCTGATTGCCTTGACCAGCGCGGCTTTCTCCGTCAGTTCGTGCAGCCCCGGGTTCTCCGGCGCAACCTCGCCTTTGATGATCGCGCAGAAATGATAATTCCCCATGGCCACGTGGCCGATCCAGCCGCCGAAGGAGCGCTGTGCGGGCGTCAGCTTGAACTGATAACCGTCTTCGGGCATCGCTTCGGCTGCTGCGACGAGATTTTCGCGAATGGACTTGTAACGCGCGGTGACCGAATCGGTCAGCGGATTCTGCGCCAGCAGGCCGGCGCCGCCGAGCAGGAACAGGCAGCAGAGGTGTCTCATAGCATCTCCAATGTTAGACGCCGCGGCGCATGCGATTCACTTCTGCTGTAACCTTCCGCGATCTGCGCACTCTGTACCAGACGAAGCAGCCGGCGTGAGTGGCCGCGGGCGCCTATGGGAGGGCCAATGACATCTTTCAGGCGCACGAGCCTCGCCACCGCCGTCATCGTTTTCCCCGCCGTCGCTGTGCTCACTCTGCTGCTGCGTGGCGCGGAAACAGGTCCGGCGCGGAACCAGGACGCCGCCGCCGTAAATGCACTCCAGTTAATCGCGCAGGGGCGGCAGATATTCCGCTATGACACCTTCGGCGATCAGGCTTTCTGGGGCGATACACTGAAGCTGCATCAGGCGATCGAGGGCGCCGCTCTGGGCGGCGTGGGCCCGGGTGTCAGCCCGGCTACCGCGCTGCAAGTCGGCCTCAAGGTGGACATCGATGCCCTGCCCGCCAGCACGACGGAGAACCTGCTGCACGGCCGTGTCAATCTGAACGATCCGGCCGTTACCGTTGCGCTGCTCCGGGCCAACGCCGTGGTCGGAGTGACAGGCGTGTTCGACTCCTCAGGCTCCCTCCAGTCGATGGGCATTCAGTGCGCGCTCTGCCATTCCACCGTGGACAACTCTTTCCCCCAGCTCTGCGCCGGCGCGATTCAGACCAACCCGGGTACCGGCTGCATCGGCCATCGGCTGGATGGCTGGGCCAACCGGGACCTCAACGTCGGCGCTATTGTGGCGCTCGCTCCCGACCTCAGCGCCTTTGCATCGCTGTTGAAAACGGATCAGCAGACCGTGAGGAAGGTCCTCAACAGCTGGGGGCCAGGAAAATTCGATGCGGAGCTGATCCTGGATGGGAGGGCAGTGAATCCTCAGCAGGTCACCGATGGCGTGGTCACCGGCACAAACGTGCCGGGTGCGACGCTCATTCCGCCCGCGTTCGGCCTCGGCGGCGTTAACCTCCATACCTGGACCGGCTGGGGTTCGATACCGCACTGGAACGCGTTCGTGGCCACTCTGGAGATGCACGGCAAGGGAAGATTTTGGGATCATCGGCTGAACAACCCCACTCAGTTTCCGATCGCGGCGGCGAACGGATTCGGCGACCTGCCGCATATCAGTCCTGATGATGACCTGATTACGTCGAAGCTGCAGGCGCTCCAGTTCTATCAGCTCGCCCTTTCTTCGCCGCAGCCCCGGCATGGCAGTTTCGATGCTGCCGCCGCAGCGCGAGGAGACGAACTCTTCAGCGGAAAAGCACAATGCAACAGCTGCCACGTGGAGCCGCTCTGGACCGATTCCGGGTGGAACATGCACGCGCCGTCAGAGGTCTGCATCGACAGCTTCCAGGCAGACCGCGCGCCGGATCAGCGGTATCGAACTTCGCCCATAGGCGGTCTCTTCACTCATATGAAGGGCGGCTTTTATCACGACGGGCGGTTCCCAACCCTCGATAAGGTCGTGGATCACTACAACAGCTGCATGTCGCTGGGTCTGACCACAAGCGAGAAGAGCGACCTCGTCCAGTACCTGCTCAGCCTCACCTTCGGTCCGCAGGTTACTACGGGCGCGCGGCGGCAACGCTCGTCGCGGCCTTGAGCGCGGGAGACGGCAGCGCAGACTGAGACCAGCGGGCCAGGACGTAATCGACCATGCGGTTGCCCGGGAACTCGAAAATCCGCCATCCGCCGAAGTCGGCGCGCTCGATGGCCGATCGCACGCTGTCCGGCCGCGACTGCGCTGGAGAGAGAATCAAGTAGCGAATGCCGTATTTCGTAAGGAACTGCGTCTGCTCGGCGCCGCTCATGCGATTCGAGGTGAAGCGCTCCTGTTCCTCGCGCTGCACACCGAAATCGATGCTGAAGTTGTAATGGCTGGCGAAGGCGTGCATGGGCAGCGCGGCTATCGAGTAAGCGGTCTCGAGCGGGGCCATGGCAAGGTCGTTTTCGGCGGCGTGCGACTGGATCCACGCCAGCACCCGGCGCTCATCATACGAAATGATGGTCCGCGGAAATGGTGACGGCTCCGGAGCACGCGCTTCGACGCCAATGCGCACGAGAATCGCGGCGACAATGCACGCCGACGCCGCTACCCATGTGGCAAACCCCGCGCGCATGAGATTCGGTCGCCGCGCGTGCAGCCATGTCAGAAGCTTGTCGTCTACCGCATATCGCACCAGCAGCATCGTCGTGCAGCAGGCGTATCCATCGAACAGATGTACGGCAAGGGGCATCTGCGGAACGAGGGCCAGCAGGGGCGCGGCAATAAACCAGAATTGCAGCACGGCATCGCTTCGCAGAGGCCTGCGCCAGCGCAGCAGCAGGAAATAGATGACCGCCATGGCGGGGACGCCGAATACCTGCGGAGTCCAGAGGATGCTCTGCGTGCTGGTGGAATGCCCTGTCTGGGCCACTGCCCTCAGCCACGGCGTGCGATAGCTGAGCCACAGATGGGGCGCCATCCCGGCGAATACCAATCCCAGTGCGGCCGCACCCTTCATCGCGGCGGCGCCAATCGATTCGCCATCCCGGTGCAGCAGGAACGCGGCCGCGCCAACCGTCGCCAGCAGAATTGGCTCGAATGGGTGGAAAAACGCGCCGACGAGCACGATCGCCTGGAACGTGAGCAAATCACGGCGCTCCCGCCCGCGCAGGAACCGCGCAAGAGACGACATCCCAAGGAGCGCGATGGCAGTGCCGAGACTCAGCGTCGGTGAGGTCATGATCCCTCCCCTCGTCAGGCCGTCGGCTGTCAGATAGGCGTACTGGAATATGCCGAATGTTGTGAAGCGCGGGATGAACAGCGGAATCGGCAGGCAGCAGACCAGAAGGGCAACGGCGGCAGCGCGCTGAGCTTTCGTGGGGCAAAACGTCCGCAGCGTGAACGCAAAGGACCATACGGCCAGCCACAGCAGCAGGAAGCTGAAAAAGTAATAGACGGCCAGAGGATTCGCGCCGAGGAGACTGACCGTACGCGCTTCGACCAGGAACAGCGGCTGCAGCAGCGCGGGCGTAGTAATCCATGGCGCGTGATAGTCGGGCAGCAGCCAATGCTTCTGACCCAGCGCGATCCAGGTGAAATACTGGCAAATGTCCTGCTCACGCAGCATCAGCGCCGGCGCGAAACCACGCGGTGTTCTTACCATGCCCGCGAGTACGGCCACGTGCTGAATCGCGAATATTACGACCGTGATGCAGAACGTGTACAGCACCGCCCGGGGACGCCGCGGCCGCGCTGAGACGCTCCGGTCGACCAGTTCCCCACTAGCGATACACGCTCCCATAACTGTAAATTCGGCCAGGGAAAACAGCGGCTTTAGGGCGGCATTCTAACGGTTACCCCACTCGGAGCAGCACCCTGGGACGCATCTTATAGCGGATGGCCGGGGCGGTCGATTGTCGTGAGGTGATGACCAAAGAGCTGGTGGTGTGCTTTCCATCGGATTCCGTTGCGCGTGCGGCGGAACTCATGGCAAAGCATCATGTTGGCGCGCTTCTGGTTATCGATTCCGAGGAAACCCGCCGGCTTCAGGGCATTGTGACCGACCGCGACCTCGTCCTGCGGGTGGTGGCGCACGGACACGATCCGCGGAGCATGAGCGTCGGCCATGTGATGACCCGTACGGTGCTGACCTGCGCACCCGAACAGGACATCGGTGAGGCCATCGACCTCATGGCGGACCGCCAGGTGCGGCGCCTCGCGGTTGTCGAGGACGGACGACTGGCAGGCATCATAGCACAGGCCGACATCGCCAATCGCAGCTTCGACCGGGAGCGAACCATGCGCATGCTGCAGGAAATCTCCCAGCCGGAACCCAAGCGGTGAACGCACGCATCGATGCCGTACGCGACTATTTGGCGAGCCGGCTCACTAATGCGCGCATTGAGATCAACGAAACGCCCGATGGGCCGCATTTCGTTATCCGTCGCGGCGACCTCGACTGGTCGGTCCTGTTCACGAACGATTTCCTGAACTCGGCGGCGCCCGAGCAGCTGCCTGCTCGCCTGCACGAGCTTCACCTGATCGAAGAACTCGCCGCCGTCGAGGATCTCCCCCTCGTCGTGGAGCCCACCGCCATTCGGCTGCTTTCGAATAACTAATCAGCGCCGGCCAGTGACTGTATCGGCGGCGTTCGTATGCTGGATGCGATGGTGCTCATCGGTTTCGGGCTCTTCGCGGCGGGAATCATCGGAATGCTGCGGCTTGTGCCGGCGCTGGCGACCATCACCTATCCGCTCGCCTGGTGGGGCCTCCTGATTATCGTGGACTCGTGGAATTATCGCCGGCGCCGGCTTTCGCTGTGGCGCGGCGGCGCGGCTGTGCGCTTCTTCGTGGTGGACGTCCCGGCTTCCGCTCTGTTATGGCTCTTCTTCGAGGTGATGAATCTGCCTGCGCCGGAGTGGATTTACCTCGGCGGGTTTGACAGTATTGCCGCACAGACGCTGCTGGGGTTCGTGTCGTTCGCGACCGTTGTGCCCATCGTGGTTGAAGCATGGTGGCTGGTTCACGGACCGGTGTACATTCCCGCGACTCCCCACGCGTGGCGCGCCGTTTTCCTCCTCCTCGGAGCCGTCACGCTCGTGCTCCCCTGGTTCAACCACATCTGGTATCTCAATCAGGGGATGTGGATCGCACCGGCGCTGCTGCTGATGCCGTTCCTGCACGAAACGCGGCGCGAGAGTGGCGGACGCTGGCTGGGGTCCCTTGCCCTCGCGGGCCTGCTTTCCGGGGTGACCTGGGAGAGCCTGAACTATCCGTCGCCGACGCACTGGGAGTATCGCATCCTGCCACACGCCGCGCACCTGTTCCAGATGCCGCTGCCAGGCTACATCGGATTCATCCCGTTCGCGCTGACCTGTCTGGCCGTGTATGAAGCATCGCGCCGCATCCCCGTCCGCCTCACGACGGCATTCCTTCTGTACAGCGCCTCCCTGGGTCTCATGTTCATCATCACGCGGGTCTATTACGAGAGCGGGATCTGGCGGCCGTGATCGCGTTCCGCGCGTACCTGCTCGGCTGCCTGAATCCGCGCGCGCCGCTTTTCCGCCCAACTGACGATGAAGAACAGCACCACGAAGAGCGCAGCGGAGCCGGCCAACAGAGTAATGACGTGCGACTCGAGCCATGGCACGGTCTGGGGGCCGAGATTCACTCCCAGCCACGCCAGACCGAAATACCGGATCACACGCGCGGCGGCCAGCACCAGCGTAAACCAGAACGGATTGTTGCCCAGCGCGCCCGAGCAAATGATAAAGATCTTCAGCGGCAGCGGGATGGGAACCAGCGCCGGGATGAACACGGTCAACAGCCCGTAGTGCTGAAACCAGAGGCGCAGGCGCATTCCGCGCGCGCTGAGCGTGTGGCGGTGCAGGAACGCTTCCCCGCCCTTGCGCGCCAGATAAAAGAGAATGAGGCTGCCGACCAGCGAGCCAAGAATCGCCAGGCACGCGGCGCCATAAGCCGCCCGGTGGTTCTCCACGGCGACGCCGACCAGCAGCGCGTCAACACCCCCAGGCAGAGGGATGCCAGCGCCATCAAGCCCGGCGATGAGCAGCACGCCAAGGGGACCCCAGGCGAT
Source organism: Bryobacteraceae bacterium (assembly GCA_035653295.1). Classification (GTDB taxonomy): domain Bacteria; phylum Acidobacteriota; class Terriglobia; order Bryobacterales; family Bryobacteraceae; genus DASRCB01. The sequence goes on along the minus strand of DASRCB010000003.1, from coordinate 7,540 downwards.
CAGTGTCGTGAAGAGCTTCTTCACGTCAGCATCGCGAGCAGGGCGGCTTCATCGATCACCGGAACCTCCAGCGCGCGCGCCTTCTCCAGCTTCGAGCCCGCCTCCTCGCCGGCGACGACGTAATCCGTCTTCTTACTCACTGAACCCGTCACCTTGCCGCCCGCGGCCTCGATCTTCTCCTTCGCTTCCTCGCGCGTCAGAGTGGGGAGCGTCCCGGTAAGCACGAAGGTCCTGCCGTCCAGCGGACCCTTTTCGCGTTTGCGGCGAATCTCCTGCTCGAACGTAAGGCCGTGTTTCCGCAGCGCTTCGATCAGCTCGCGGTTGCGCTTCTCGGCGAAGAAATCGTGGATGCTTGCCGCTACCTTCGGCCCGACCTCCTCAGCTTCCTGTAGCTGCTCGATGCTCGCCGACGCGATGGCGTCGATGCTGCCGAAAGTATCCGCCAGAATCTGCGCCGTGCGCTCGCCGACGAAGGGAATGCCCAGGCCGTTCAGAAGCCGCGGCAGCGGCATGCGCCGCGACTGGTCAATGTTCGCCAGGATCTTCTCCGCCGACTTTTTCCCCATCCGCTCCAGCTCGAGCAACTGGTCCATTTTGAGGTTGTAGATATCGGAAACGCCGCGCACCAGCTCACTTTCGACCAGTTGATCGACCAGCGCCTCGCCCATGCCATCGATGTCCATCACTCCGCGGGCGGCGAAGTGCAGGATGGATTCGCGCAGCCGCGCCGGGCAGTTGGTGTTGATACACCGGCTGGCCGCTTCGCCCGGCTCGCGCACCACATCGCCGCCGCACACCGGGCATTTCGTGGGCATGCGGAACGGCTCGCGATGCTCGCCCTGTTTGACCACTCGAACGACTTTTGGAATCACATCGCCGCTGCGCTCGATGAGCACGCGGTCGCCGATCTCCAGCCCCAGGCGCGCGATTTCGTCCTCGTTATGCAGCGTGGCGCGTGAAACGGTGACGCCGCCCACCGTGACCGGCTTCAGGTGCGCCACGGGCGTGAGCGCGCCCGTGCGGCCGACGTACACGGCGATGTCCTCCACCACCGTTTGCTCCTGCCGCGCGGGGAACTTAAAGGCGATGGCCCAGCGCGGCGCCTTCGCCGTCCACCCCAGCGTCCGCTGCTGCGGAACCGAGTCCACCTTGATGACGAGGCCGTCGATCTCGTACGGCAGCGAGTCGCGCTTCTCCTCCCACTGCCGGTAGAAGGCCATCACCTCATCGAGCGTCAGGCACAGGCGGCGATTCCGGTTCACCTTGAAGCCCATGCCGTCCAGCTTTTCGAGCGATTCCCAGTGCGAGTCGTACGCAAACTGGCCATCCACGAGCAGAAAATACGCGAAATACTCGAGCTGCCGCGAGGCAGTGAGCTGCGGCTCGAGGGCCCGCAACGCCCCGGCAGCCGCATTGCGCGGGTTGGCGAACAGCGACTCCTGCTGCGCCGCGCGCTCGGCGTTCAGGCGGTCGAATGCGCGCCGGCTCATAATCGTTTCGCCGCGGGCTTCGAACGATTTCGGCCCGCCCTGCACCCGCAGGGGAAGCGAGCGGATGGTCTTCGCGTTCTCGGTGACGTCCTCGCCGACCTGTCCGTCTCCGCGCGTGATGGCCTGCTCGAACCGTCCGTTGATGTAGCGCGTGGCCATTGAAAGCCCGTCGAGCTTCAGTTCGGCGACGTAGCGGTATTCGGCGCCGTGAAGCAGGTCGCGCACGCGACGGTCGAACTCGCGCATTTCATCCTCGTTCAGCGCGTTATCCAGACTCAGCATGGGTGACCTGTGGCGCACTTTGACGAACCCCTCGCGCGGCTTTCCGCCTACCCGCTGTGTCGGGGAATCCGGGGTGATCAGCTCCGGATGCTCCGCCTCCAGAAGCTGAAGGCGCCGCATCATGGCATCGTATTCGGCGTCGGTGATCTCGGGCGCGTCCAGGACGTAGTAAAGGTGCTCGTGCCGGCGCAACTCGTTGCGCAGATGCTCTGCTTCCCCGGCAGGACTCTCGTGTTTCGCGGCGCTGACAGCGCGGTGGCGATCCATGCGTCTACTAAAATAGGGTACTTGAGAGGGAGGGCCGGCCCGTCGCGAACTATCATCGTGTGTTCCTGATCTATAACCCTTTAGCCGGCCAGGTTGGGCGCAATCAGGAACGGTTTCTCGGGCGGGTCACGAAAGCTCTCGCTCAAACAGGCATCGAGCCCCGATTGCGCGCGACGCACGGGCCTGAGACGGCTGCCGACATCGCACGTGAGTGCATCGCCGACGGCGCCGATCTGATCCTGGTAGCCGGCGGCGACGGCACGATTAACGAGACCGCCAACGGGATGATCTTCTCCGATGTCCCTCTGGGCGTGATTCCCGCGGGAACCGCGAACGTCCTCGCCATGGAGCTGGGCCTGGGACGACGTCCGGAGCGCGCGGCGCGAGCGCTCGACGACTGCGTGCCCGTGCGCGTGTCGGTCGGGGTCGTGCTCGATTCGCGCGACCGCCGGCCGCGTCATTTTCTGCTCATGGCCGGCGCTGGCCTGGACGCGCACATCGTCTACAACATCGACGCCGCGATGAAGAGCGCCCTGGGGAAGGTAGCCTATTGGATCAGCGCTTTCGGACAGCTGGGCCGCCGGCTGCCGCCGTTCGAGGTGGACGTGGACGGCGCGCGTTACGAGTGCAGCTTCGCGCTCGCCAGCCGGGTGCGCAATTACGGCGGCGATCTGGAGATCGCGCGGGGAGTTTCCCTTCTCGAACATCACTTCGAGCTGATCCTTTTTGAGGGAGACAGCGCGTTCCCGTATCTGCGCTACTTCCTGGGCGTGCTCACGCACCGGCTCGATCGCATGCACGGAGTGACCATTCTTCAGACCAAAACCGCCCGCTTTACCGCGCCGAGCGATCAGCGCATCTACCTGCAAGTGGACGGAGAATCGGCCGGCGCCCTGCCCTGCACCGTGGCCATCGTCCCCCGCGCGCTCACCCTGCTGGTTCCTCCGAAATATCGCGCGCACGAGCAGTCGATCGTCCGCGAGCAGGTCTGGACACCGTCTCCGAGCGCCTAAAGGATGGATCCGGTCACGCACGCGCTTACCGGCCTGGCCATGAGCCGCGCCGGCCTCAGCCGCTGGCACGCACAGGCGCCGGCGCTCCTGATGCTCGCCGCGGAGGCGCCCGACGTGGACATCGTCAGCGCCTTTAACGGCTCCTACAGCTATTTCGTGCATCACCGCTGGATTACGCATGCATTCGTGGCCGCGCCGGTGCTCGCGATTCTGGTTTCACTGCTGTTCTGTACGGTCCGACCATCCTGGAAACGGTTTGGCGCGGGCTTTCTGCTGGCTCTGCTCGGAGTGCTCAGCCACTTAGTGCTGGACTGGACGAACGCCTACGGCATCCGTTTCCTGCTGCCCTTCGATTCTCATTGGTACAGCCTGGACCTGGTCAACGTCGTGGATCCGTGGATCCTCCTTGTGCTGATAATCGCCGCGGTAGGGCCCCTGCTGGGGCGGCTGGTCAGCTCCGAGATGGGCGCGCGAGCGAGCGCAGGCCGTGGCCTCGCGATTTCCGCGCTGGTCTTCTTTTGTATCTACGACGGCGGCCGTGGCCTGCTTCATCAGCGGGCCCTGGATGTGCTCGAATCGCGCGTGTACGATGGCGCGGCGCCCGTCAGGGCGGCTGCGATTCCCACCCTTCTGAATCCACTGGCGTGGGACGGCATTGTCGAAACCCGACGCTCCATGAAGAAGTTCCAGCTCAATCTGTCCGCGGCCTTCGATCCCGAAGGCGGACGCACCTGGGAGAAGCCCGAAGCGAGTGCTGCGCTCGCGGCGGCCGCACGCACGGAAATGTTCCGTCAGTTTCTCGGGTTTTCGAAATACCCGCTGTGGAGCGTTGTCCCGGCGCCCGGTGATGAAGACAGCACCGAGGTCACTGTGACCGACCTACGCTTCGGCTTTCACGTGAGCGCGATTGTGAATTCCGGCGGACGCGTGCAACAGACGCGGTTCGCGTACCGCTGATTATCCCAGGTAATCGAACAGGGTCTTGCGCGGCAGCGCCGCTTGTGACGTCAGCGCCGCCTGCTGCTCGATTTGCGCCTGGGTGAGATCCGTGATCGCCTGCGTCTCGTCCGCATCCTGGATGCTGCTAAGTTCGGTCTTAAGGCTGGTGTCCAGGTTGGCCGCGCCGTCGGCGGCGTTGGCGACTTTGTCCTGGGTCATGCCGTAAAAAGCGAGTTGGTCGTTCAGATACCCCGCCGAGGTGCTCAACTGCGCAATCGCCGCGTTCAGGCCCGCGTCGTCATTGTTCATCAGCGCGAGGCGCGCATTGTTCACCGCCTGGAATACGTTGGTGTTGGCGTCCGGCGAATCGAAGATGTCCTGCGCGCTTCTGGATACCGCGAAAAGCGTGCCGTCGGGCGCTTCGATCTGCCGCGTGCTGGCCGATCCTCCATAAGCGCTTACCGGGCTGGTTTGGGAAAGGTCGATGGTATATGGGGCCTGTTGATCCTGGTCGCCGCTGAAAATGTAGCGGCCTTCCACGGTGGTGGACGCGATGCTTACCAGGTTCTGCAGCACCGATCCCAGTTGCTGTGCGAGCGTCGCGCGCGTGTTGGCGTCGGCGAAGTCGGTGTTGCCCTGAGTGGTGATGGTCTGCGCCTGCTGCAACGCCGTTACCGCATTGTTCAAAGCGGATTCCGCCGTGTCGGTTTCCGATTTCACGCGGCCCAGATTCAGCGTCACCTGGTCGTTGTGCGCGATGTCCGCCTGCACCTCGAGCAGATTCGGCACCTGCTGTGGCGAATCGGAGATGTTGTTAATCCTCAGACCCGTGGTCAGTTCCTGCTGCGCGCGCTGCGCGCGCCGCTGGATCGCCTGCAGTCCTGCCAGGAAGCTTGCCGTCTGAGGATTATAAGAAGTGATCATGGTTTAGGTCACCTGTGGCTGAAACATGCCCATCACCGTGTCGGTCATTTGGCTCACAATGCCCAGCATCTTCGACACAGCCTCGTAACCCTGCTGGTATTGCATGAGCGTCATCGCCTCCTGATCGAGAGAAACGCCTGAGATCTGGTTGCGGACGTTCTGGGCCTGGCTTAAGAGGTCGTTCTCAGTATCGTAATTGTTCTGCGCGCCGGAGATGTCGGCGCCGATCCGCTCCCCAATGTTGCCCAGGGCCGCGCTGAAAGTGTAGCCGCTTACGACTTTTTGATTGGCCAGTTGCGACAGCGCGAGTGCATTCCCGTTTCCTCCGGGCGCCGCCGGCAGCGCGGCCGCCAACTGGTCCGGGGTGAGAGGGTTGACGGTCATCGTATAGGCGGCGCCCTGAACCGGGTCGTAGCTGAACAAGTCCATCGGGGGCGCCGCGCCGCTCTGGTCGACGCCACCGCCGAGGGTCGTGTTCACCTGATCCGCAAGCGCGGAGGCCAACGAATTCAGATTAGCGGAGTACGACGGCAGCAACTGATTCTTCTCGTTGAGCAGTGCTCCGAGCTGGCCGGTTGTGACCTGTGCGGTGATGTCGTTTCCGTTGCTGTCGCTGATCCCCGTCTGTGTTCCGGCGAAACTGCCCTGAATGGGGAAGGTCGTGTCTCCCATCACCAGCGGCGTCTGCCCGCCGATGTAAATGGAGATGGTCCCATCGCTCTGCTGCAGCGTGCTGAATCCCACGAACTGCGACAGGTTTTCCAAATCGGCGTAGAACTGAGAATCGACGCCGGCATCCACGGTCCCATCAAGGCTGCTGTGCCGCTGGGTATTGATCCTGGCGATTTGCGTCGCGAGAGCGTTGACCTGATCGATGACACTCCGGGCATTCGCATCGATATTGTTTCCCGTGTTCGCGATCGCCGTGGCGGCCTGATTGAACGCATTCGCAGTAGTGGATGCCGCGTTCAGCACCGCCTGGCGGGACACGGTGTCATTTGGATTCACTGAGAGCTGTGAAAAGCTCGAGAACAGGCCGTTCATCGCGGCGGTCAGTCCCGAAGCTCCGCCCAGATCGAAGATCGACTGTAAGGTCGAGATGTCCGCAACCTGCTGGTTGTAGAAGTTGCTGGCCGACTGCCGCGACTGCACCGTGGTTTCGATGTAGTTGCCGCGTGTGCTTTGGACCGGACCCGCGTATACCCCTCCGGGCACGCCTTCTGACGGATCGAAGGGCCGCGACAGCAGCGTTGCTACCTGACGCGCATATCCGGGAGTGGAGGAATTGGTGACGTTGTTCTCGGTAACGTCGAGAGCGGACTGGAAGGCCCGCAGCCCGGCTGCCGCGTTGTACAAAGAGGTGGTCAGGCTAGCCATGCAGAGTTACCGAGGGAACGGATTGCGGAACGGGAGCAGCGGCCCCCTGACGGTCGTAATTCGCCACCGCATCGTCGACGGCGTTGGCGATTCTCGCGAGACCGGCGTGAAGTGACCGGCCCCCCTCCAGCAGGCGCTCCAGTCGCCGGACACGCCTTTGAATGCGCTGTAGTTGCCCCGGATTCGCGTGTTGCAGCTGTTGCAGGCCCGTTTCTACTTTCGCCAGCGCCTCGGCGGCGGCCTGCAGGCCGGCGGGATCGCCGGAGATCAGCCCTTCCCGGGCCTCTTCCAGAGCATGCTCCACCATTGCGCCGTTTTTCATACCGCCTCGCTATGCCGCCGCCCTCATCGAGCGATCGATAATGCTGGCGCTGACCACTGCGGGATCCACCTGATAACGCCCGCTCTGGACCGAATCCGTGACTTCGGCGACGTGCGCAGTTCGCTCCGGCGAATCCGTCTGATCAGCTCTCATAGTGCCGCTCAGCATTGACAGCTGAACCGCATCGCCGGAAATGCCCACTTTCGATTTCACTTCGACGGCTCCGCGGGCGGACCGCGAGGGGGTCGTTTCCGTTCTTCGTATGACGGGTGTGTTGGGTCTGTCAATCTTCATCGCCGTGCGCCTGGCCTTTCTCAGTTAGCTCATCGTCCAAACGGGAGCCCGCAGCATGGAATAGGTAAGAAATCCGCCTGGAATAGCACCAAGGCTTGCGCGGCGAATGGGCAGGCACTCCGGCGTCCTGAACCGTGCGGAGGAAACGCCTATCGCGCCGACTCAGCGCTCTTCTCGTGTTCAGCAAGGAAACCCCGGACGCGCGACGGCGGTGCCCTTGTAGCGCTCCAGAAGCGATCCCGCGTACCGGCCCGGCGAAACCGTCTCGGTGAGGTTCGACATTACTGGTTACAAGGGCGGGCAGACGGCTGAGGCCCGGGCCGAGTTCAGCGTGGAGTAATCCGGGGTCCGAAAGAACGGGGTCAGGGGTCAGGGAACAGGGGTCAGCTGTGTGCTGGGCCGTTACGCCGTCTGGCGGGTCGGTTTCGGGTGTGCTGTCAATTAGTTGCGGGTCGTCGGGCTGGTGTTCGTTTGTGGGATTAGGTTCGTTTGGCACGTTTTCCGGGTCATAATCCATGAGCGTTTTGTGGGCCCTCGCCATCTGGCGCTCGTAGCGGGATTCGTAGCGGCTGAGGAGCTCGAGGGCGCGGGTGAAGTCGGCCATGGCGCGGAAGGAGCGGTACGTCTTTTCG
>DASRCB010000002.1:0-4337 GCA_035653295.1 Bryobacteraceae bacterium | reverse complement strand
TTCTTGTTTCCGGAAATGATTTCCATGACGAACGGGGTCTCTTTGGGCGGCGCAGCAGCGGGCGGCGCGGCCGCGGCGACTTTGGGAGCTGCGGCACGCCGCGGCTTCGGCTTCGGCTGGACATCATTGGCCGGGGCGGACGGCTTCAGCTTGCCGCCATTGAACAGCAGCGCCATCGCGGTGCCGCTGGTCTTGGCCACTTCGTGATCCAGCGGATTGCGCAGCACGAGCTGGATGGTGGTCTGGTTGTTGGCCAGGCTCAACTGCTCGGCCTGCTCGGGTGTGACGAGCAGGTTGACCACCTGCACCTGGATCGGCTTTCCTTCGGCGTCCTTCTTGAAATCGGTGCCCGCCGAGAGGACTTCGAGATTCTGCAGCAGGGTGCGGGTCATGGTCCCGATGCCGTTATCGCCGCCCGGCTTGTTGCCGGAGATCAGCACGTCGACGCGCATGCCGGGAGTCACGAATCCGGCGACGCCCACCACTTCATTGACGCGGATCGCGACCGCGCGCATTCCCGGCGGGATCATCGCCGCCAGGCCGCCGCCCGCGCCCTTGGGAGCGAGGCGCGATTCAATGATCGGCTCCTTGGCGAAGATCGGAGCGATGACGCCGCGGCCGACGATATCCTGCGTCTTGGCGGCCGCGCCGGCGGGAACCGCGCCGGGCCAGTCCGCCAGCTTGACATCTTCCTCTTTGAGCACGGTGCCGACTTCGATATCGCGGGTAGCGAGCACGATCTGCACCGAAGCCTGCGCCGCCCTGGCGGATTGCGGGCGATTGAGGAGGCGGTAGAGCATCAGACTGGCGATCGATGCCACCACGAACGCGAAAATCAGCACGCCGACGAATCGTTTATTCATTGGTTTTCCAGTTCCGCAGACGGCGACGCCGCCGAAGCCGCCTGCGCGGGCTGTACCGCAACGCGTCCGCTAATCCACTGTCTTCCGCCCGCGGGCGCGTTGCGGTCCTGCGTCCTCTTTTGTTGCATTCGTTTCCCATGCCGGCCAAAACCGGCGCTTCGGACGACCAGGTCCGGGTGGGTATGCCAGGCAAACAGCCGCCGGCATACCCGTCCGGCAGACTAGCTCGCCGAGGTATTGGCACTCACGAGCTGGGTGTTGGCGGTGGTCCAGATGCCCTTGATGCTGCCGCCGGCGCCGATGAAGAGGGCTGCGGAAGCGAGGGCAACGAAAGCCATCAACAGCGTGTACTCGATGAGGTCCTGGCCTTGCTCGTCATTCCAGAAATTGCGCAAGAACGTCATTGTCGTAGCTCCTTTAACTTCTCGTTTTGATCATGGATGGGGCCGGAGATTCCAGCCCCCTGGTGATCGAAAGATCACGCGCTTCGGTTTTCGTGATCTCGCGATCACGGCCTGCTCCGCCGCGAATGGCCGCGACGGAAGACGGATGGCCCCAGGCCTCATCGGACGGCCGGAAGACCAGCGCGATGTGGTCGTCGTAGACCACGTGCCAGCGGCTGGACTCCTTCAGTGCGCCGGCAAGCGGCGCATCCGGGGGCAGCAAAATCGTGTCGACGCCGAACCGGGAGAGTATCTTCTCCCAGCCGGTCTGGACGTTCATCACTTCCGCGTATTGGCTTTCGAAATCGTCGCCGTAGAAATCGCTACGGCCGTCGACGAACACGCGGTGCGACGGGTAGAGGCTCCAGATCAGGTAATCGCCCCACTCGTCGTTGGTAAAGATGCGGGCCGAAGCATCGCGGCGCAACGCCGACAGCGCGCCGGCGGGATAATAGGCCGGGTCGAATTCGGCGCGGAACTTCTTGGGTGGATGCGGGCTCCAGATGACGGCGGCGATCAAAGCCAAAGCCACGGCGCTGACCAGGTGCCAGCGGCCGACCCCTTCGCTTTCCGCCGTGCGGGCCGCAATCTGCTGGAACCGGGCGGCGGCGCGCCGCGCCCAGCCGGCAACATTCCATCCTGCCGCGCCATCCAGCCATTCCTGTAGCGTGGCCGCCGCGGCCGGCGCGGTGACGATCGCGAAAATCGGGATATTGCGCGTCGCCAGCAGCGCGGCATGCGCCCACATGCCGATCAGGATCGGCTGATGCAGGCGGCCGCGCGCGAGGTCCCGTGCCGCCGACGCAGCCCCCAGAACGAGCAGCGCCTCGAAGAACAGCGCAGTCGGATGGTGGAAGTTGGGCGAAAGAAACTCGGCGATGTGCTGGCTGTTCCACGGGTCGCGCAGGTACTGCAACATATGCAGGTGCAGATGATACGTATACGGATTGAGCAGGCTGGCCGCCAGGCAGCCGAGCGCGCTCGCGGCGTAGGCTCGTCCGCGGCGGCGGGCGCCCTCCCTGCGTTCCTCATCCCGCGTGAAGGCGAATTCTAATAATTCCGCCAAACTATACGCGATAATCATTAGAATTCCGATAAAAAATCCGCCGTGCAGATTGGTCCAGAGCACGGTGGCGGCCGGGAAAATCGCCAGGTAAGGCACGCCGGCGAGCCGGTCCTTCCCTGCCCGGATACTCTCCAGGGCGCCATAAAAGAGAACTGTGAATAAGAGCGAGAACAGATGCGGACGAGCCAGCCAATGGATCGATGAGGCGGGCACGGCGAGCATCATGACGGCGATGGCCGGGAGTGCGTTCGCCCTGCGGAGCACCAGCCGGTACAGCAGACCGAAGGTGGCGCAGAGTAAAAGAATTGCAAAGAATACAACGGCCCGCAATCCGCCGTGGGAATTGATCCAGGCAAATACGACGTCAGAGAGCCATTCCCAGGCAAACCAGGGATCGCCCGGCTTCGAAAAAGAAAAGATATCGCGTGCCGGCACCCAATGATTGGCGGCGATCCATTCGCCGGTGCGGATGTGCCAGCCGGTGTCGCAGTCTCCGAGAAGGGTCTTGGCTCCCGCCATGCGGCCGAACAGAAATGCGGCCGGCATGAGGAAAGCGAAGTCCGCGAACGACGGCAGGAACTTCAGCACGAATTGGGAGCGCTGCGCCGACATATCTCACGCCATCCAACTGTTGACCACGGGGGTCTGGGCGTCGAGGACGCGAAGGCGGTCGTGGAACGCCCGGAAATCCATATAATTGACCCGGAGGGCGACATACGGATTCTCGGGATCCTGAGAAATCCGTGTCACCGTACCCTGGCAATGAATGCACTTTTGCCCGAAGCCGTGATTGGCCGGCAACTCGACTTCGATGGTCAGAATCTGCCCGACGGCGGGCATGGGAAGCGCCGAATTTTCCCCTCTCCAGGCGACCAGCAGCCCGCTGCGGCTGATGTTTTCCGTATACATCGGGCTCCGCATCCACAGCGCCGGCGATGTGACGTGGCACCGCAGTTTGATTTCAATCCGCGGACTCTCGCGCCTGTTAATGTTTCTCATTGGCGTGGTTCAACATTGGCGAATTTAGCGCCGAACCCCAAGCGCATCAATATCGTAAATGGGTGACACCCCGCTGTTCCCGAAGGTTATCAATTCTTAAGAAAGTACTATTTGCAAAAGAAAAGACCAGGGAGCTTCTGAATGGATGCGAGGGAGGCAGCCGGAGAAGTCTGAGAACCGCTCCCGCACCTCGACCGTGGAGTTATTAGCCGGCAATTTACGGTTAATTTCGATGCCCGAGAGCTGGATGAGCGAGGCGGACAGGAGTTCACAACTGTAACGAAATAATATGGTTAAATGACGGAGAAGAGAGGGACTCCGTCGCCTGAACCAGTACTAAATCGGCAAAATTGCGGGAAAAATGAGAGATTTTTAGTTAATTTTTTATTGACATTGGATATCTTTCGATACAGAATTCCACTATGCGACCGGCGAGAGCGCAGTCGAAGATTTCTTAGCGAATTGCCGCCGAATTTCGCCCGGCACGAAAAGGAAAGACGAATTATGACGCGAATTCTTCTTTACAGCGACGAACCTATTTTGGCGAAGGGACTGGAAGCGGTCCTGCGCCAGGTAGAGGGCTTCGAACTGTTACCCACCTGCACCACGGTAGCGGGCGTGATCGACCAGGTCGCCCACACCATCCCCGACCTGGTGCTGATGGACCTCACTTCAGAAATTACATTTGCCGTGCTCAGCGAGCTGAAGCACGCGATGTCGAGCACCAAAATCGTGCTCTGGGTAAACAACATTTCGACGGAGCTGGCGTTCCAGGCGATGGGCCTGGGAGTTCGCGGGATTCTGCGCAAGACGCTGCCGACCGACTTGCAGGTGAAATGTCTGCAAAAGGTGCAAGCCGGCGAGCTGTGGTTTGAGAAGGCGCTGACGGACAGCTTCCTGTGCGCGCGCCGGGTTGCCCTGACGCAGCGCGAGGGGCAGCTCGTCACGCTGCTTTCGCAGGGCCTG
>DASRCB010000001.1:0-8048 GCA_035653295.1 Bryobacteraceae bacterium | reverse complement strand
TCTGTGCCGATCTCCCGCCGCGGCTTTCTCGCCGCCATTCCGCCCGCGCTCGCGGCGCAATCCACGCGCGCCCCGATCGACCGCGCCGCGCTCGTCCGCCGCCACAATCCCGTGGTGCGCGATTTCGATCTCCGCGCGCCGCTTTCCGTAGGCAACGGCAATTTCGTTTTCACCGCCGATATCACCGGCCTCCAGACGTTCCCAGAGCGCTACGAAAAGACGATGCCGCTCTGCACCATGGCGAACTGGGGCTGGCACGAAAATCCCGGCCGTCCGCCCGGCGAACTGCGCCTCACGAATTACGACACCTTCGGGCGCCCCGTCGGCTACATGACCAGCCCTGGCAACCAGAAAGACCTCTACGACTGGCTGCGCGAGAACCCGCACAAGTTCCACCTCGGCCGCATCGGATTTCTGGCCGATCGCGTGAAACCCATCCGCCAGGAGCTCGATTTGTGGACGGGCATTCTCACCAGCGAGTTCGAGGCCGAGGGGAAGCGGATTCATGTCGAGACCGCCTGCCACCCCAGGTCCTCGCTGCTCGCCGTCCGAATCCGCGGCCGCCTGCCCGTTGTCTTCGAATTCCCTTACGCATCGCCCGAGATGTCCGGCGCCGATTGGAACCAGTCCGACCGCCACACGACCGTCGAACACGACGGCACGATCGAGCGCCGCCTCGACAATACGAAATACACCGTCGACATCCGCCATAACGGCGCGTTGCGCCGCGACGGCCCGCACCGATTCATCCTCGATGCGACTGAGTTTACATTCGGCGACGATCGCGCCATCGCCGTGCAATCCACCTTCGATGCCGCGCGCGATCATTGGCGCAAGTTTTGGTCTACCGGCGCCGCTCTCGAACTCCCCGGCGCGCCGGAAATCGAGCGCCGCGCGGTTCTCTCGCAATACCTCACCGCCATCAACTGCTCGGGCGATTTGCCGCCGGCCGAAACCGGACTCACCTGCAATAGCTGGTACGGCAAATTCCATCTCGAAATGCATTTCTGGCACGCCGCCCACTTCGCCCTCTGGGGCCGCACGCCGCTGCTCGAACGCAGCCTCGGTTACTACAACCGCATCCTGCCCGCCGCCCGTGACCGCGCCAGGCAGCAAGGCTATGCCGGCGCGCGCTGGCCCAAGATGACCGACCCGGACGGCCGCGACAGTCCATCGCCAATCGGACCGCTGCTCATCTGGCAGCAGCCGCACCCGATCGTCCTCGCGAATCTGTGCGGCGGCAGCCCGGAGCGCTACCGCAACCTCGTCTTCGCCACCGCCGATTTCATGGCCTCGTTCGCCCACAACGGCAATCTCGGCCCGCCCGTCATTCCGGTACAGGAAAACCATCCGCCGCGCGAGACCTGGAACCCGACGTTCGAGCTCGAATACTGGCATTACGCCCTCGGCATCGCCAATCAATGGCGTGAGCGCCTCGGCCTTCACCGCAACCCCCAGTGGGACGCGGTCCGCGACGCCCTCGCGCCGCTCCCCGTCAAAGACGGCGTCTATCTCGCCCACGCCAACTGCCCGCAGACGTTCACCGAGCGCAACCGCGACCACCCGTCCATGCTGATGGCGCTCGGCGTCCTGCCGGGCACGCGGGTCGACCGCGAAGCCATGCGCCGCACGCTGCGCAAAGTCTTCGCCGAATGGCGCTGGGCGGACACCTGGGGCTGGGATTTCGGCATGGTCGCGATGACCGCCGCCTCGCTCGGCGAACCCGATCTCGCGGCCCGCGCGCTACTCATGGACACGCCGAAGAACACCTGGCTCGCCAACGGCCACAACTGGCAGCGCGCCAATCTGCCGGTCTATCTGCCGGGCAACGGCGCGCTCTTGCTCGCGCTCGCCCACATGGCCCGCACCCGCGCCTTCCCCGCATCCTGGCAGGCGCGCTGGGAGGGCTTGCCCGCCGTGCCGCTCTACTGAACCGGTCCCCGGCGCCCGGCCGCCATCCCCTATACTGGCCCTAGTGCCCTGGAAGCCGCGCACGTTCCTCTGGCTGTTGCGCCGAAGCCTGATCTCCACCTTCGACGACGGCTGCATCGGCACCGCCAAAGGCGCCGCCTACTCGGCGCTGCTCGCGTTTTTTCCCGTCCTTGCTTCGGCCGCCACCATTCTGGTGCAGACGCATGCCGGGTTCGTCTCGCGGCACCTCGAAAACACGCTCTCGGAAATCGTGCCGCCGGGTTCGGAAGAGCTGGTGGTGCAGCAGTTCCGCATCACCGGCGCACGCCCCCTCTCGCTGCTCGTGGTCGCCGCGCTCGTCTCGCTGTGGGCCGCTTCGGGCGTTATTAAGAGTCTGATCGAAGGCTTTCACGCCGCCTACCGGGTGCCGCGCAGCCGTAATTTCTTCCACCAGACGTGGGTCGCGATGGGGCTGGTGCTGCTCGCGACGGTGCCGATCGTCTGCGCGTCCTTTCTGCTGCTGTTCGGCGTGCAGATCGAAGGTCTGGTGCTGGCGCGCATCAAAGGCGAACCGATCCTGACGCCGCTCGCGCCCGTCTGGCAGTGGGTGGCACGGCTGACGCGGTACGTGGTCGCGTTCGCCTCCGTGGTGGTGGCCACGGCGAGCCTCTATCGGTTCGGCCCTTACCGGGAGCAGCGCTGGCGCTACGTGTGGCCGGGCGCGGTGCTCGCGACCGTCGGGTGGCTGCTCGCCACGTCCGGGTTCGCCTGGTACACGCGCAATATCGCGCATTACAACGTGATGTACGGGTCGATCGGCGCGGCCATCGCGCTGCTGGTGTGGATGTACGTGATGGCGCTGGTGGCACTCGTCGGCTGTGAGTTCAATGCCGTCCGGGAGCGCGCGCTGCGGCGGTAGCGGAGGGGCGGCCGCCTCCGCTCTCACGCTACAATCGCAGTAGTGCGGACTCTCTCACTGTTCATAGCGGCCGTGCTGTGCGCGGCCGCGGCGGATGTTCCGCGACTGCTCCTCACCGAAGAGGAAGCCGAGCCGATCCACAGCGCGATCATCCGCAAGGAAACCTGGACCCTGGACCCCGTGCGCCGCCTGCGCGCCGATGCCGACCGGCGGCTGCGCGAAGGGCCGTGGAGCGTCACCACCGACCGTCCGGCCGATCTGCAGCTCGATCCCCACGACTACTACAGCGAAGCCCCCTACTGGTGGCCCGATCCCGACCACCCAGGCGGCCCCTACATCCGTAAGGACGGGCAGACCAACCCGAACCGCTTTCTCGGCAATAAGAACTCGCTGAACGCGATGGCCGATGCGGTGTTCACGCTCGGCACGGCCGCCTACCTGCTCGACGAGCCGCGGTACGCGCAGCGCGCCGTGCGCGACATCCGCGTCTGGTTTCTCGATCCGAAGACGCGCATGAACCCGAACCTGGATTTCGCCCAGGCGGTCCGGGGCATCAGCGAAGGGCGCGCCGAGGGCGTGCTCGACGGGCGCGTGTTCATCCGGGCGATTCAGGGGATGGACTTCCTGGCGCAGACCGGCGCGTGGGACCCCAAAGAACAGGCCGCCACGCGCAAATGGTTCGAGGAATACCTGCACTGGCTGACCCACAGCCAGAACGCCGAGGACGAGAAGAACAGCGGCAACAACCACGCGTCGTGGTGGACCGCGCAGGTGGCGGCGGTGGCCAGCTTCGTCGAGAACCGCCCTGCCGGGCAGCTCGCGTTCACCTATTACCGCGACCACATCTTCCCGCGCCAGATCCGCGCCGATGGCAGCGCGCCGCGCGAGGAGGCGCGCACGCGCTCGCTCTCGTACTCGTCCTTCAACCTGGAAGCGTTCGCGATGATCTGCCGCATCGCGCAGGTGCAGGGCACGGACCTGTGGACGGTGCGCGCCAAAAACGGCGCCACGCTGGCGACGGTGATCGATTACCTGGAGCCCTACCTCGCCGACCCGAAGAAGTGGACCAAGGAGCAGATCTCGGAATTCCCCAACGACGGCCTGTACTTCCTCGCGTTTGCCGGCATGGGGCTGCGCAAGCCGGAGTACGTCGCGTTGTACCGCAAGCTGGAGCATCCGGATAGCGCGTGGCTGAGCCTGGTGGACCTGATCGTGGGGCGATGGGAGAACGCGGCGCACCAGACGCGGCATTAGACACATCGCAATACACACCGGCCGTCGATAAGGTATTATGCGTTCAGAACAGGAAATGTCTGAAATGCTTCAGGTGTTCGCTGTGCCGGACTCCGATGCGGTTCGCGCCAAGGTCAATGCGGCATTGGTTCCCGGTCGAAAGTCCGCACTCGGGCAGTTCATGACGCCAGCCGTCATCGCGGAATTCATGGCAACGCTGTTCGATGACCCGGTTTGCCCCGCTGCCCTGTTGGATGCTGGTGCCGGGATCGGCTCACTCACAATTGCGGCTGTTGCGAGATTGGGACAGATTGCCTCGGTAGATGCGTGGGAACTTGATCCTCTCATGCGGAGCCATCTGGAGGAGAACCTCAGACTTCTAGGTGTGGAGCATACGATCCACGGCGAGGATTTCATCTCAGCAGCAGTCCAGCAGATCGCTCTGGCAAAGGGCAGGCGGTACACGCATGCGATTCTGAACCCACCATACAAGAAGTTGAACAGCGATTCGGTTCATCGGGCGCTGCTGCGGAAGGTCGGTATCGAAACCGTCAATCTCTATACCGCGTTCGTAGCCCTATCCGTGCTCCTGATGGAAAACAACGGCCAGATCGTCGCTATCATCCCACGTTCATTCTGCAATGGCCCGTACTACCGGCCATTCCGGCGATTGGTCTTGAAGACGTGTTCTCTCGACCGCATCCACATTTTCGAGTCCCGAAGCAAGGCATTCAAGGACGACGAGGTGTTGCAGGAAAATGTGATCATTAAACTCGTCAGGGGAAAGGAGCAGGGTGACATCATTGTCTCCTCTTCTCACGACCAGCGGCTGACGGATTACACCGAGAGGAAATTGCCGTTCGTTGAGATTGTGAAGCCGGCCGATGCCGAGGCATTCATCCACATTCCGACTGAGGACCATCTTGCCGGCGATGCCGATCAGCTTTACCAGCACACGCTGGACGAGATCGGCCTTGAGGTTTGCACCGGCCCGGTTGTCGATTTCAGACTTCGATCGCATTGGCTGGCCGAACCTCAACGACACTCGATCCCCTTGTTGTACCCGCACCACTTCTCTGGCGGGAGGTTGGAATATCCGAAGGAGCACAGGAAACCTAACGCTCTACTCTACGATCCAGCCGTGGTGCCGTGGCTGATGCCGAACGAAGATTATGTCCTCGTGAAGCGTTTCTCCTCGAAAGAGGAGAAACGCCGTGTCGTCGCCTACGTGTACGATCCTGCCGAAATCGAATGCAGCCACGTCGGATTCGAGAATCACTGGAATGTCTTTCACCGTGGTAAGCGAGGCATCGATCCGGTCCTGGCAAGAGGGTTGGCATGCTTTCTCAACTCCACCCTACTCGACAGCCACTTCCGGGTATTTTCCGGTCACACCCAAGTCAACGCCACCGACCTCCGAAACATGAAGTATCCATCTGTAAGCTTTCTGAGAGTGTTAGGAGAGAGATACCGGAGCGACTTCACACAAGCTGAGATTGACGACACGATCCGAAGCGTACATGAGCAAAGAGAAGAAGCTGAAGGAAGCTCGGGCAATTCTCATTGATTTGGGCCTCCCAAAAGCGCAGCAGAACGATCGGACTGCATTATGTCTGCTGGCTTTGCTGAATTTGACGCCTGATAGGCCCTGGCGCAAATCCGAAGGTCCGAGGATCGGCATCACGCCGATCATGGATTGGGCGAGGAGGTATTATGGTAAGACTTACGCCCCAAACACTCGGGAAACGGTGCGCCGCCAATCCATGCATCAGTTCGTCCAGGCTGGAATTGCGCTGTACAATCCAGACAAGCCAGACCGCCCGGTCAACAGCCCTTATGCTGTTTATCAGATCGCCCCAAAAGTCTTGCAACTTCTTCGTACCTACAAAACGGTAAAGTACAGGTCAAAACTCGAAGAATATCTCTCCGTACATAAGACGCTGTCACAGATGTACGCCAGGGAACGGCAGATGGCGAGGGTACCGCTGAAGGTGAAGGATGGACTTGAAATAGCCCTTTCCGCCGGAGATCATTCCCTTCTCATCAAGGCAATCGTTGAAGAATTCGCGGTGCGCTTCGTTGCCGGTGGCCAACTCGTGTATGTCGGAGATACTGAAAACAAGTACGGGTACTTCGATGAGGGCCTTTTGACGCGGCTTGGCGTCGTTCTGGACAACCATGGAAAGTTGCCTGATGTTTTGATCTACGAAGCGAAGAAGAACTGGTTATTCCTGATCGAGTCCGTGACGAGTCATGGGCCGGTGGACTCCAAGCGTCATACCGAACTGGAAGAGCTCTTCGCAGGCTGTACCGCCGGACGTGTCTACGTTTCGGCGTTCCCAAACCGAAGAACTTTTATGAGATACCTGGAGACGATCGCTTGGGAAACCGAGGTCTGGATTGCTGAAGCTCCGACACACATGGTTCACTTCAACGGCCCACGATTCCTGGGACCTTACACCGAATAGCAGCCCGCCAGAGCGGGCGGCAGTTGGTCGGTCTGCACGGTGGCATATTCGATCGCGGCGAGAATGTCATCCCGCTCCAGGTCGGGATAATCGGCCAGGATCTCCTCGAAGCTCGCGCCGGCGCTGAGCAATTGCAGGATATCGGTTACGCGGATCCGCATCCGCGGATACACGGACGCCCGCCGCATTGGGCGTCGTCGATGATGATGCGGCTCAGACGGGAGTTGGTCATGGCGGCGGCCTGCCCCTAGTTTAGCGCGCGACCGCCGCCATCGGGGCCTCCCGCTACCGGCGGCTGGCCCAGGCCTCTTCGAGCCTGCGGATCTCCCGCCCCAACCCATACAGGACGATGTTGGCCCCGGGACGAACCGCCGGGTCGCGGGCCAGTTGCTCGAGCGATTGCAGCGATTTCACCACCGTCTTTTGGATGCGGTCGAGCTTCTTCCCGGAAGGTGTGCGGACGGGCGCGTCCGGCTCCTCCGGCTCCGCCGTCTGCCGCAGCGCGCCGACGGCTTCGGTCAGCCGGCCGGCGTTCTCTTCGATCAGCGCGATCGCCTCGCCGCGGAATTCGAGAGCGTTGCCTTGGACCGCCGGCCCGAGCGCGCGGAACTCGTCCGGCGTGATGCGGGTGAGCTGCGCCAGGGTGAAGTAAGCGGGGCCGAGTTCGTTGAGCTGGCGGATGAGGTAGTTCGCGTGGCTCTTACTCAGGTGAAGGTGTTTTGCGCAGAATTCGCCCCAGTTCGGCGCGAAGGTCAGGAACTTCTTGTTCTCGCGAATGTCTCTCAGGATCGCGGCATCGGCCGCGGAACAGCGGCCTGCCACGAGCCCGAATGCCTGCCTGGCTCCGAGCAGTTTGGCTACTTCCATGCTGCCCGAAGGGGTGTTGCTGATCTCGTCGTTCATGTCTTCCTTTCCGTCAGGTGGCAGATGCATCTGCCACTTGGTTTCGTAAGTCTTTCAATCTAAGGAGGTAATTTGGGTCAGGTGGATTATCGAAATCCACCAGCCGCTCACAGCATCCCACGCGCGCCCCTCGATTCCGCACTCCTCCGCACCGCCGCGCGCTCCGAAATCCTTCCGCTCACGCACGATACGCGCGCAAAAAATATTTCGAATTTCCGTGACACGCCCGCGCGTTACAATCAGGTCCGTGCGCACCATCATCGAGCCGTTTCGCATCAAGAGCGTCGAGCCGCTGCGCCAGACGAGTCCCGAGGAGCGCGAGGTTTTTCTCCGCGAGGCCGGCTACAACCTGTTCAAGCTCGCGGCCCGCGACATCCTGATCGACCTCCTCACCGACTCGGGCACCGGCGCCATGTCCACCGAGCAGTGGGCCGCGGTGATGCGCGGCGACGAATCCTACGCGGGCAGCGACAGCTTCTTCCGGCTCAAGTCCGCGTGCGACCGGCTCACCGGCTTCCGCCACATGATCCCCACGCACCAGGGGCGCGCGGCGGAGCGCATCCTCTTCACCGTTCTGTGCAAGGCGGGCGACGTGGTGCCCTCCAACACGCACT